>JBCDKB010000445.1:0-7361 GCA_038747035.1 Acidobacteriota bacterium
GGGGACGGGGATCGGTCATGAGCGTCGCCCTCGCCGAGTGGCTAATCCAAGAGGCGAGGGGGGATCAGGAATCGCAATTCCGCCGACCCGGCGCCGAGCTCATTCCACGGGCCGTAGAAGGCCAGTCCCACCAGCGTCGCGGTGTCCACCCGCCGGTGTCCACCGCCCATCCGCGTCGAGGCCCGGGACGAGGTCGTGGGCTCGTGGCCGGCGACCAGCAGCCGCTCGACGGACTCGTCGGTGGCGTGGATGACCGCCAAAGCGTCGGCGACGCTCGCCTCGTAGAGCTCGTCGTGCAGGGTCAGCTCGCCGGCAAAGTCGCCGGCTTCGATCGCCAGCTCCGCGGTGGAGCGAGCCCGGGTCGCGGTCGAGGAGAGGATCCGATCGGGCTTGATGTCCGCAGAAGCGATGAACCGGCCGATGCGCTTGGCCGCCTTGATTCCGCGCGGCGCCAGCGGACGGCGGTGGTCCGCCCCCGGCACCCAGCCCGAGTCCTCGCTCGCCGACCAATCCGATTTTCCGTGACGGAGCAGCATCAGCATTCGCATGACACTTTCCTACCACATCAGAGCCCGGCCTCGATCTGAGCGGAGATGGATTCGATGAAAAGCGGTGAAGCCAGCCCCAAGCCCCCTGCCGACGTCGCCAAGACCCCGGCCCGACGGTCCACCAGGACTGCGCCGAGCGACGCCCCGCGGCGCCAAAGCCTCGAGCGTAACGACCTCTACTTCAACCGGGAGCTGAGCTGGCTGGAATTCAACCGCCGGGTGCTGGCGGAGGCGCTGACGGCGGACAATCCGCTGCTCGAACGGGTTAAATTTCTCTCAATCTTCGCCAGCAACCTGGATGAATTCTTCATGATCCGGGTGTCCGGATTGCGCCGCCAGCTGCACACCGGCGTCGTCAATCCGCCGCCCGACGGCATGACGCCCGCCGAGCAGCTCGCCGCCATCCACGAATGCCTGTCGCCGATGCTGCAGCAGGCCGCCGACTGCTGGCGCGACGAGGTGCTGCCCCAGCTCGCCGAGCACGATATCCACATCGTCGGCTATGACCAGCTCAAGAAAAAGCAGCGTCGCCTGCTCCGTCGACACTTCGAGCGCGAGATCCTGCCGGCGCTCACGCCCTTGGCCTTCGACCCCAGCCACCCGTTCCCGCACATCTCAAACCTGTCGATCAATCTCGCCGTGGTCGTCCGCCACCCAGAGCAGGGCGAACGCTTCGCGCGCTTGAAGGTGCCCCAGGTCTTCCCGCGCCTGCTGCGGATTCCGACCGAAGAGCGGGCCGGCAACTTCGAGGTGCTCGGCCTCGACGATCCGAAGTCCAATCACTTCGTGTGGCTGGAGCAAGTCGTCGCCGCGAACCTCGACCTGCTTTTCCCCGGCCTCGAGGTGCTCGCCGCCCACGCCTTCCGCATCACCCGCGACGCCGACTTCGAGATCGAAGAAGACGAAGCGTCCGACCTGCTCGAGGCGATGGAAGAGGTGGTGGGGCAGCGTCATTTCGGATTCGCGGTGCGGCTCGAGGTCGACAGCCAGACCCCGGCCTCGATCCGCGAGATCCTGGTGCGCAACCTGGGGCTAGCGCCCTATCAGTCGTTTTCCACCGAGGGGCCGATCGGCAAGTCGGACGTGATGGAGGTCTTCAAGCTCGACCGTCCCGAGCTCAAAGATCCGCCCTTCCTGCCCCACACGCCGAAGCAGCTGACGAAGTCCGAGGGGCTCTTTGGCCACATCGCCAAAGGCGACGTGTTGCTTTACCACCCCTACGACAGCTTCAGCCCGGTGGTCGATTTCATCCGCGCCGCCGCGCGCGACCCGAAGGTCTTGACCATCAAGCAGACGCTTTACCGCGTCGGGCCCGACTCGCCGATCGTCAAGGCGCTGGCGGAGGCGCGCGAAAACGGCAAGCAGGTGGCGGTGCTGGTGGAGCTCAAGGCGCGCTTCGACGAGTCGAACAACATCGTGTGGGCGCGGGCCCTGGAACGCGCGGGCGTGCACGTGGTCTACGGTGTGCTTGGCCTCAAGACCCACGCCAAGATGGCTTTGGTCGTGCGTCGCGAGAAGGGCGGCATCCGTCGCTACGTGCACCTGGGCACGGGCAATTACAACCCGTTGACCGCCCGGATCTACACCGACGTCGGCATGTTCACCTGCCGAGACGACATCGCCACCGACGTCTCCGACCTGTTCAACGGCCTGACGGGCTATTCGCTGAAGACCGAGTACCGCAAGCTCATGGTGGCCCCGCGCACCATGCGCCGCGACATCTTGGAGCGCATCCGACGGGAGGTCTCTGCCCATAAGGCCTCCGGCGGCGGACATATCGTGCTCAAGGTAAATTCCCTGGTCGACAAAGCGTGCATCAAGGCGCTTTACGAGGCGTCGCGGGCCGGCGTCAAGATCGATATCCAAGTGCGCGGCATCTGCTGCCTGCGTCCCGGGGTCGAAGGGGTGAGCGAGAACATCACCGTGACGTCGCTCATCGGGCGATTCCTCGAGCACCCCCGGCTTTTCTACTTCCGCAACGGCGGGGGCGACGGTGAGGAGGTCCTGGCGGGCTCCGCCGACCTCATGCCGCGCAACCTCGACGGCCGGGTCGAAGTGGTCTTCCCCGTTGAGGACCCGGCGATCCGGGCGGCGCTGCGTGACGACATTCTCTTCGTCCACCTGCGCGACACCCGCGGTGCCTGGCGCCTCATGCCGGACGGCAGCTACTCGCGGGTCGAGCCGAAGGCGGGGGAGGAGCCCCTCGACACGCAGGATCTGATGATCCACCACCAGGCCCCCTGGCGTCGTGAGTGAGTCGGCAGGGGCGCTCGGATGGGTGACCGTTTGAACGCCGGGCTTAGGATCCTAGGAAGCGCCGCCGGGCGATCTCGGCGACGACGATGCCCAGGGCGTTACCCGCTAGGTCGCCCAGTGAAAAGGCCCTGGACTCGAGCCAAATCTGGCTCAGCTCCTCGCCGGCGATGAGCAACGCCACGACCGCGGCGCCCGTCGAGATCCACCGTCCGAGCAGACGCGGTGCGCAACCGCCGGCGAAAAACGCCATCGTGCCGACGAGAACTGCGTGCCCGGTGAAGTCGCCGCCCGGAAGGTAGCGAACCCACGCCAGGATCGGCAGCGGATAGCCGAGGCTGGCGCTCGAGATAATGGCGGCGAGGAAGGTCGCGAAGGCGGCGGTGGCGAGTCGCCAACGTCGGGCGGCCGCAGCAGAAGGCGCCACTTGGGGCGCGCGCTGGCGCCCCGCGCGATCTGCGACTTGGGTGGTGGTGGGTTCAGCGGCGGACAGGGAAGCTCTTGCGCTCGACATTTAGACCTCCTCGGTGGACGCGCCCGGCGGAGGCCGGACGGGTCCTTGGGTTTGGGAGTCTTAGCCTGGCGCTCGACGGTGCCGATCCGGTGTCGGAGCCTGGGCGAAGCGTCGGCGCAGCTCGGTCGGGCGCGGCTAGAAGGTCTTGACGTAGTCGAGGAAGGGTTTTTCGAGCTCGGCCAGGCTATGGCCGTAGACTTCCCGAATCGCCGCTTCGTCGGAATAGCCTTCGCTGATGTAAAGCACGAGCTTCGAGAAGCGGCCGTCCTCCCACTCGCTCCGGCCGTGGCGGAGGTAGTGCACGAAGAGCCACGCCGTACCGTAGTGGATCGGAAAGTCCGGTCCGTAGAACTCGGCGCGTCCCGCGTCCACCATCTGGCGTAGCGTCAGGCCTTCGCCGCTGCGGATCTTTTTCTTAACCGTCTGGAGATCGGTGCCGGCGGTGGTGCGGGCGAGGCGAGCGCCGCCCGAGAAGTGATTCATGTCGAACACGTAACGACGCTTCCGGACTGTGCCGACCTCAAGCTGGCCCTTCTTGACCGTGGAGTTGCCCATATATTCGGCGAGGCCTTCTTCAAACCACCGCGGGAAGCGGACCCCCGGCGGCCGCAGGTGGTGATCTGAGTAGGCGTGACTCGCTTCGTGGATCAAGAAGGAGAGCAGGAAGTCACTGGACGGCAGCTCGAGGTGGTAGGTGATCAGGCCCGGGGAGTAATAAGTGGACTTTTCTTGGGTCAGCGGAAGCAAGGCCGTGCGCGCGGACTCGAAGGCCTGGCGGGTCGAATAGAGATAGACCAGGGTCTTCAGGCGGTGCTTGAGCGGTTCGATGTTGGGATGGTGCAGGTCGCTCACCGCGTCGAATGACGCTTCGAGGTTCTGCGCCACGATACCCGCTGTGTCGACATTCTCCGAATCGGTGACGACCACGAACCGGGGGCTCACGTAGTGGCGGCGATTCTTCTCGACGAGGAAACGCTCGGCGACCTCGGCGTACCGGCCGAGGATTTCTTCCTTCTTCGAGCGCGACAGACTGTGGAGGTGGTCGCGTCGCTGGAAGCTCTGCTCGAGCCAGAGGGTGCGTGGGATCTCCCGGTCGCCGCCGTAGATCGATCCCTCGCTGACTTGAAATTGCACCGTCCAGGTCAAAGTGGCGGGGACCGCCTCGCCGCCTTCGATGGCCGGGGCCCAGCGCCAGGTGCTGATCTCGGCGATGGCGTGTTCGCGGAAGATCTCGTCATATTCGGTCGACGGCGTGACCTTGACCACCTCCACCGAGTCGACGGCGCCGCGGCGATCGACCTCGACTTTGAGCTTGACCTCCGGAGCGAGGCCGGAGCCGGCGCTCTTATACGGCGGCAAGAGCGGCGATTTGCGCAGCAACAAGGGGCGGCGATCCGGCGTGCTGGCTTCGGCGTGGGCGGCGGCGCCGTCAAAGACGCCGGGGACGCAAAGGATGGTGAGCACAGAGAAAGCGCCGAGCAGGAAGGCCGGGACGAAGGGTCTCAACGGACGGATCAAGGAACGCATGGGGTGAGTTTAGCGGTTTTTGCCCACGGCTGGCCCGTGAAGGCGCGTGAAACAGGCGCCTTGGGTCTGGGGGCGACAGGAAAAGCACCCATTGATGACGTCGAGTCAGATCGTTAACCTAGCCGGTAGTCAACCCACCCGCCGCCAACGCGTCCGTTTTTGTCTGGCACCGACAGCGGAACGCCGCCGCGTCTACCGAGCTCCGTCGGGTTGGTGATCCGACGGAGGCCACGTGAACCTGTTCGCAACAGGAGAGGACTTCTATGGCCGTACGACTTGCCATGGCGCTCCTCCTGCTCGCCGCCACACCTGCGTTCGCCAATACCGGCGTCGCATTTGTCCACGGCACGGGAGCGCAGACCGACGCTTATAACGATTATTGGACCGGTGAGATGGTCCAGTCCGTGATTCAAGGATTGCCGAACGCCTCGAATTACACCGTCATCAATTGCGACTTCGAGCAATATATGTGGACCTCCGCCGCCGCCGGCTGCCTGGCCGGTCAGCTGGAGAGCTTCATCAATGCTCGAAGCATCACGGACCTGGTGGTGATCACCCACTCCAACGGCGGCAACGTCATGCGCTGGATCCTGTCGAATCCGACGTGGGATAGCCGCTACCCGAACATCATTTCGAAGATCCGCTGGGTCAACGCGCTGGCGGCCTCGAGCAAGGGCACGCCGCTCGCCGACGCCGTCACGTCGGGCACTATTTTCGAGCAAGCCCTCGGCTGGCTGCTCGGCTACGCCAGCGACGCTGTGCGCATGCAGCAGGTGGCGTGGATGGCCTATTACAACGATAACTGGCTCTACGGCACGAGCGGTCGCCCGGCGCTCCCGAAAGGTTTTTGGAACGTCGTCGGTACCGACGTCGAGACGTCGATTTTCGACGGCGATAGCTACTGCGGCGGCTACGGCCTCAACCTCGGCCTCGAGATCACCCAGGCGTGGCTGAACTCGTGCTCCGACGGCTTCCTCGAGTGCACGAGCCAGGCGGGCGCCGGCACCACCTGGTTCTACGACACGCAGCGCACGAACGGCGATGAGCCGCTCAGCCATAACCAGAGTCGTCGCCGGTGCTTCGGGCTCGACGTCATCCTGCGCAACGATCTTTGAGGAGTACCGAGCGATGCATCAACACAATGATCGAAAAGCCGGCGCCGCGCCGGGGCTCATAACCGCCGCCCTTCTCCTCGTCGGCCTCGCCGGCAGCGCCCTGGCCCAGGAGCAGCTCCAGGCCCTTGGCGCCTCCGATTTCGCCGCCGCGGAGCTAGTGCGCCTGCCGGCTGAAAAAGGCCTGATGCCCGGCGTGTCCCGCGACGCCGTGGACTTCTCCTACGCGCTGGACTCGAGCTACGCCCACAACGGCGAGCTCAGCCTGGGCGCGGCCCCGAGCGCCTTTGAGGCGCAAAGCCGCGAATACTTCGTGGACGTCGACGCCGCGGCCCTCGCCGAAGGCGTGACGATCTACACCACCGCCCCCGGGGCGCTGGTGCGTATCCACCCCCGGAGCGACAACAAGGCGTCGACGACCGTCGACCCCGCCGGCCTGACGGTCTCCCTCGGCGGCGTCACCTACGGCGCCTCCGAAGGCTTCGATCGCCTCGTCTCGGTGGAGCAGCTGAAGGCGACGGGCGTGCCCTTCGCCGAAGGCACCGCGGCTTTCCGACTATCCCCCGCCGTCGGCCCCGGCGCGATCACCCTGTCGGCACCCGCCTTCAAAAGCCAGGGCGTTTATACGGTCCATGTCTTTGACCAGGCGAGCTCGATCGCCCTTAAGTTAGGGGCTGAGCGCGGCGACTACCTGCACGGCGACTCCCTGCGCGTGGAAGCGTCTTTCGGCGGCGCCTCCGTGGCCTTGGGCGAGGTCGAGGGCTTCGTTACCTCCCCCGGCGGCCGGGCGTGGCCGCTCGCCCTGACGGTCGACCGCGACCGCGTCCGCGGCACCCTGGCGCTCGACGCCGCCGTCTCTCCGGGCCAAGGGCTGTGGGAAGTGCACCTCGCCGTGCGGGGTGCCTCCGGCGGCCTCGACGTGGTGCGCAGCGTGCGTACGGCCTTCGCCGCCCACCTGCCGACGGCGAAGCTCAGCGGAGAGGTCGAGCGCCTCCGCGGCGCGGGCCTCGCCCTCAGCTTCGGCGTCGATGTCGGCACCCCGGGGCGCTACGAGGTCCGCGGCGTGCTCTACGGGACCGACGCCGCCGGCGACCTGGCGCCGATGGCCCTCGGCCACGCCGCCGACTGGCTCGACGCGAGCGGCGACCTGGTCCTGCGCTTCCCGGTCACCAAGGGCTTCCGCGCTCCGTTCGAAGTGCGCGACCTCCGCCTGCTTGACCAGGGGCGGATGGGCGTGCTCCACCGCCAGGCGGTGGCCCTGCGAATCGGCCGCTAGCCCGGTTGGATCACGAGAAATCGTCGTGAGAGGCTGTAAATGCCTGGTAGTGCAAGGCTTGGGTCTTACGCGCGACGCAGGCGTACTTGCTGTACGTCGAGGAGCGCGGAAGACACAAAACGCTGCAATAC
>JBCDKB010000446.1:0-7361 GCA_038747035.1 Acidobacteriota bacterium
CGCGAAGACTCGGGTTCACTCCCTCGTTGACGCCAGTCTTGTCCCCCGTCCGGCTTGTAATTCCGCATTCCGGAGTAGGGGAGGGGCTTGTCCCCTCCCGCAACGAAGCGACGGAGTTCCGAGCTCCAAAGGCGAGAGGTGCCAGCTCGCACCGCTAGTTCGACGGCGCCGAGCCGAGCTCGTTGACGAGTCGGTTGATAATCGGCTTCGACGCCTCCCGCGCCGCTCGGACGCGAACCTCTCGCTTCGTTTGGGACCACTGCTGTCCGGCGTCGGACTCTAAGAATTCGATGAAGGCCTCGCCTTCCTCCGTCGTCAAGTCTTTGAGCGTGAAGGCCAAGCGGAGGTGGTAGGCGTGGCGATCCCGGCTCTTGAGCTCGAGCTTGACGGGCTGGGCGGTCTCGCCGCGGTCGCGGGCGCGCTGGGCGACGAAATCGACGACGCGCTGGGCGGTGCCGTGGATGAGTCGGGCCGTCGCGGAGCGGTCGCTTTCGGAATCGATCGACTCCGCGAGCATGTAGCGCTCTTCCTCATCGGCGATCGAGGCGTAGTACTCGGCGCCTTCCAGCTCGACGCGCTCGAGGAAAGCATCGGTCCGGCTGTCGATCTCGATATCGACAATCTTCCGTCCGAGGTCGGAACGGTAGAACTCGAAGAGCGCGACCTTGGGCTCCGGATCCATCAGCTCGAGCATCTCCTCAACCATGGGCACCGCGAGGGCGCCCAAGCGGAGGGTCGTCCCCGAATCTTCGATGGCCGCGATCAGCTCCTGCCCATAAACTCGGCACCACTCCGACGCGCTGCACAATTCGAGCATGAGGTCGCGATTTTGGCGGATATCGAAAGCGAGCTCGTCGGCGAGCGCCGTCAGTTCGATGAACTCGGAGGTCGTCTCGGCACGAGCGGCGGGGGCGATCAGGAGCGTCGCGAATGCGAGGATGGCAAGGGGACGATGGAAGGTCGACATGGCCCGATTTTAGCGCGCCTCGGCGTGCCTTCGGTCGACCGCTTGGACGATGCCTATGGACCATGCGCTCGACCGGACGAGGCGGCTCGATCGGCGCGCGACACGAGGGGGCGGAATTGCTAGCATCCGCTGGCCGATGACGTCTCAAAACTCAGAAACCCACAGCCCCGAGGACGATCTGGAACCGGATTCGCCCGCGGATCCCGAGGCCGAAGGTTCGGCCGCGACGTCCGTAGACGCGGCGGACGTCCCGAGTCCGGCGGAAGGTCCGGACCCGCCGGGGCCCCCGAGCCAGGCTGACGACTCGGACCCCGCGGAGAGCTCGGCCGTCGTGGATGATCCCGCGGTGCAAGAGGCTTCGCCCCGCGGCCGCCTTTGGCCGCTCAGCCGCGCGGACCGGCTGCCGGCCGCGCTCGGCGGAGTGCTGTCGCTGGCGGTCTATGTTTTCACCCTGGCGCCGAGCGTCACCTTCAAGGACTCCGGCGAGCTGATCATCGCCGCGCTCCACTTCGGCGTCCCCCACCCGACGGGCTATCCCCTGTGGACGTTCCTCGCGGGCCTTTTCGCGCTGCTGCCGCTGGGCCCCGGGGCCTGGGAGGTGAACCTCTTCTCGGCGGTATGCGCGTCGGCGTCGGCGGCGACCGTCGCCGCCCTCGCCCACGCCATGGCCCGCCGCTTCGGCGACGTTCCGCGGGCGGCGGCGGTGACGATGTCGGTGGCCGTGAGCCTGGTCTTCGCCTTCAGCGTCTCGGTCTGGAGTCAGGCGGTCTTCGCCGAGGTCTACACGCTCCACATCCTCGTGGCGGCGCTTTTCTGGTGGGCGCTCTATCGGTGGTACCTCGAGCCCGAGAACCCCCGGCACTTCCTGCTGACGATCTTCCTGCTCGCCTTGGGCATGACCAACCACCACCTCATGCTGGCCCTGGCGCCGCTGCCTTTCCTGGTCGCGCTGATGCGTCGGCGCGATCTGGCGTGGGAGCTCATCGGCTATGCGATCGCCACCGGGGCGCTCTTCTACCTCGGCTTCGCCTCCCTCTCCGATAGCGATATCGCGTGGGAAACGGCGGTGCGCACGGGGCAGCTGGCGGCGCTGCTACTCGTGGCGCTGGTCCTGATCCGCCGGCGACTGGTGCACTGGCGGCTCGGCTTGCTGGTGGTGCCCACGGTGGCGCTGGGCCTCTTGCCGTATGCCTACATGCCGATCTCTTCGGCGACCAATCCGCCGATGAATTGGGGCTACACCCAAACCGCCGACGGCTTCTACTACTCGGTCAACCGTTCGCCCTACCGCGGCCCGCTCTCCGAGCAGCTGATGGGGACGCTCGGAAGGATCGTCGGTACCGCCGAGACCGAAGCGGGGCGCGTCGACCTGCCGCCGGCCCGAGAGCCGGCGCCGACATCGGCGACGTCGCTGCTGGCGGGATTCACCAAGCGCTACATCTCCGAGTCGTCCCGAAGCTTCACCTTCCTGGCCTGGCCCCTGGTTCTCTTCGCCGGCCTTGCTTTGTGGCGTCGGCGCGAAGAGCGCGACTGGTGGCTGGTCTTGGGCGTCGGCTTCGGGCTGTCCGTGCTCTTCCAGCCGGCGAGCGCCGCCTTCGCCGGCGCCGCGGCCCGGCTCGAGTGGTTCCTGCAGATGCCGTACCTCGGCTATACCTACGTCCCCCTAGCCTTGCTTCTGGTTTACGGACTCTTGACGGTCTACGCCGCCTTGGCGCCGCGGTCGCGACTGATCGGCCAGGGGCTCACCGCCGCCGCCGCATTGCTGCCGCTCGTGGGCCTGTGGGGCAATTTCTCGGAGTGCAGCCAGCGCGACCGGTGGTTCGGCTGGCAATACGGCCACGACATGCTCGCCGATCTCCCCGAAGGCGCCGTCGTCTTCGGCGGCGGCGACGCCGGTCGCTTCATCCCGACCTACATGATCTTCGGCGAGAGCTTTGAAGCCCCCAAGCACAAGCGGGACCCCGAATTCGACCGGCGCGACCTCTACATCATCACGCAGACCCAGCTGCTGGTGCGCTTCTACCGCGACTACATCCGCGACCATTACGGCGAGGACCGCCCCGAACCGGGCTGGCTGGGGCAGCTGCTCGGCCGCGAGTCGATGTACCCCGACAAGTCCCTCGTGCTGCCGACCGAGGACGACGTCGCTTTGATGATCCAGCAGATCAACGCCAGCGACCGCTCGATCAGCGTCCTGAAGGAAGACATCGCAGAGTGGATCTACCTCCGGAATCGGGAGAGTCACACCTTCTTCGTGGAAGATGCCCGGGCCATGGCCTGGACGGTGCCGCTGGCGATCCCCGCCGGGCCGCTCTATCGCCTGGCCGACGGGCCGCGCTTGGACATCACCGACGCCGAGGTCGAGGCCGATTTCGACTACTGGCGCGAGCGCAGCCCCGAGCTGCTCGCCGAGCCGGCGTGGCGCCACGACCTCGACGCGCGCATGGCGTTCACCGCCCTGCGTCAGATGACGGGCAAGGTCTACGAGCGCCGCGGACTCATCGCCGACGCTGAAGCGGCGTACAGGCAAGCCCTGGAGCTGATGCCGGACGACGCCGTATCTCTCTTCTCCCTCGGACGGCTGCTCGTTTCCCAGCACCGCTACGGCGAGGCCCGGGAAGTGATCGCCCCTTACCTCGGGCTGACGCCGGTCTTTACCGCGGCGGAGAGCACGTGGTCGGCGCGTCAATCCGCGCTGGATGCGTCGAGCGCGCTTTTTACCCAGCTGATGCTGGCGCCCCACGACAGCCGGGTCATCGGCCGGGTGCTGCAGGCGAGCGTCGAGCTTTCCGACGCCGAAGACGCCGACCGCCGGGTCTTCAATATCGCCGAGGACCTCAAGCTCTTCCAGGACGAGCCGGAGAATACGGTGGCGGTGCGTCGCCTGCTGGGCGGCTTCCGTTCTTTCGAGCTGCACGCCCTGGCGAATCACCTTTCGAACCGGCGAATGACAGAGTCGCCGTCGCGCCGGCTCCTGCAGCTGGTCGTGGCGGACCAGTCCATCCAGCCGGTGCGCCTCGACGAGGCGGGGGTGGGCGTTCGCCTGCGGCTCGTCGAGCAGCTGCTGGAGGTGGGGGAAGCCAATCTGGCGTTGAACTTTCTCCGCGGCCTTGAGCGCTCGGACGACATCCTGACATTGCGCGCCTCGGCCCAGCGATTGCTCGACACCCAGCGGGCCCTCGACCCGATCCTCGACCGCTGGCAGCAAAGCGGCTCCGCCATCCGCACCGAGACCTCCCCGGACGATTCGAGTCTGGCGGCGCGGCTCGAGCGACTCGGGGTTTCGATGGTGGCCTACCAGGGGAGTCCGACGCCCGAGACGCTCCGCCGTTTGGCGACGTCGGCGTGGCGCCTGCGGCTGCCGGATCGTGTCCGGCGGCTGCTGATTGAAGCGCAAACGGCCGACGACGCGGTGCTGTCGGAGGCCGTGCGCCTCGCCGCCTTCGACGTGCTTCCCTCGTCGCTCCTGCCGCTCGCGGAGGCCATGGAGCAGCGCGCGCCGCTCGATGAGAGCGCTTTGCTGAACCTCGCGGCCCTGCGCCACGCCGCCAACGACCAGACCGGCATGCAGCGCACGATCCAGGCGCTGAAGGCCACCGTCGGCAAGGAAGCCATGCTGCGCAGCTTCGCCAGCAGCCCCATTCTCCAAGGCCTGGTTTTCGACGACCGATTCCACGCTTACCTCCGCCAGCTTGAGAAAGCCGAGAGGGGAGACGTCGAAGATCCGTCGACGGAGTCCGCGGCGGCGACGCCGTCGGGGGCTGGCGGCGAGTCCGGGCCTGGGGCCGCAGGGACCGCAGGGGCCGGGGCGTGAACGCCCGCCGGCCGGCCGGGCCCGCCGCGGGCTCCCACCCGGGCGACGGTTTCGCAGATCCGGACGACGCCCAACTCGGTCAAGATCTGCTCGAGTCCGGCTGGGTCCAGCTCGCCGCCGAAGACCGTCAGGGCCTCGACCGCATCCGCCGCCGCGCCGCCGAGCTCGCCGCCGGGCACCTAAACGTCGCGGCGCCCGGGGAGGACCCGGGCCCATGGCTCGAGGCCCTCGGCGAGCGCTGCGGAGGCCCTGGGATCAACGACCTGCGCCTCGCGGTCTTCCGCGGCCTAAACGCCCACGACTGGCTCCGGCCGACGGTCTACCGCGTGGCGCGGCGGGCGCTCCACGCGCTGGTCGGCAATGAGCTGGCCATGCAGCGGCGGGTCAATCTTTCGATTCAGATGCCGGGGGACGGGAGCTCGCTGCTGCCGCTGCACGCGGACTCGTGGTCCGGCGACTCGCCCTACGAAATCGTGCTGTGGATCCCCCTCGTCGACTGTCGAGCGACCCAGAGCATGTTCCTGCTGCCGAGGCCGGAGTGCGAGCGACTCCTAGGGCCCGGCGTCGTGGCGGCGTCGGGCTCGGTCGAGGCGATCTTCGAGCGCGTCCGGGACGACGTGCACTTCCTTGACATTCCCTACGGCGATCTGGTGCTTTTCGACCAGAACCTGCCCCACGGCAACCGGGTGAATGAAGAGGCCACCACCCGCTGGTCGTTGAATTGTCGCTTCAAGGGACTTTTTACCCCCTACGCCGATAAGAAGCTCGGGGAGTTCTTCGAGCCCATCACCGTGCGTCCGATGAGCCGTCTCGGCATGGCTCACCGCTTCCCGTCGGGATTCGATGGGGACTGAGTCGATCGAGCGCCGGGGATACCGTGGCTATATCGGCGCCCGTCCGATCGACGGCTCCCGCGTGCCCCAGCACGTGCAGAACCTGGTCATCCGCGACTACGCCGAGCGCGCCGGCCTCGAGTACCGCCTGTCGGCGGCGGAGTACGTGATGCCGGGGTGCTTTTTGATGCTTGAGCGCGTGCTCGACGAGCTGCCCGACCTCGAGGGTCTCATCGTCTACTCCCTCTTCATGCTCCCCGCGGACGCCCGCGCCCGCACCCGGCTGTGGCGCCGCGTGCTCGACGTGGACTCGAGCCTGCACGCCGCGGTCGAAGGCCAGGTCCTGCGAAGCCCGCGGGATATCGACCGGCTCGAAACGCTCTTCGGCGTCCACGGAGCGCTGCCCTATGCCTGGCGACCGTAACCCGCGGCAGGTTATCGATCGACTGACCTTCGACGTGCGTCGGCGATTCGCCGAGGCCGGCGATAGTGAAGATCGCCTCCGTCGCACTCAAACGCCGGGCAATCGTCGGATGATGGCGGTGTATCGCGCGCTGCGCGAGCACTTGCCGGTCCAAGAGACGGTCCGCGCGCTCGAGCTCGGCGTCGGCCACGGCGAGCTGGTGGTGCCGATAGCCGAGCTTTTTCCGTCGATCCACTGGACGGCGATCGAGCATCCGAAGCGTCGCTACCTGGGCAAGGCGTCCTACCGCGAATCCCTCGCCGCCGCCCGCTGTCGGGTCGTCGCCGCGTCGCTCACCGCCCCGCCGCTGCCGCTGCGCTCGGCGAGCGTCGACGTGGCGACCCTGTCCGAGGTGATCGAGCACCTGCCGTCGACCTCGCTCCTGCCGCTCCTGCGCGAGGTGCACCGGGTCCTGCGTCCGGGCGGGCGCTTGATCGTCACGACGCCCAATCTCCTGGCGCTCACCTATCGGCTGCTGCTGGCCCTCGGCCGAAGCCCCTTCGACCTACCCGTCGAGACGTCCTTCGCCCCCGAGACCTACGGACATATCCGGCTGTGGGGCGCTGACGAGGTCAAGGCCCTTGCTTGCGAAGCGGGCCTCGAGCCCGTTGATGTGCGATACGAGACCTGGATGCTGGGCTACTACTGCTTCGAAGATCTGGGCCAGCGCGTAGCCGAGAAAATGCTGCTCGGCCTCGACAAAACCCTCGGTGCGATCCGACCACGCCTGCGGGACTCGTGGCTGCTGGTCGTGCGCCGCCCGGTCGGTTCATAGTCCGAGTCGTTGTGGGGGGGCTTCCGGCGTAGGCGCCGGGCTCCTTCCGGCGTAGGCGCCGGGCTCCTTCCGGCCCCCATCAGGGCGTGGGTGATCCGGCTTTGGGGCAGAGGCGACTGGCGATAGAGAGCTTGCGGTCAGGCCTGAAGAAGCTCGGCTTCGCCTCGCTGAGGCGGGGACAAGCCCCGCCACTACTCCGGAAGAGTCAAGGTCAGGCTGTTGTTCGAAGGGGGGTGGGCTTTAAGGCGACCTGGCTTCGACTGGCCAGCCGGATTCCGGAGATCATGCCGGTGGCTCCTAGGCGGGAGCCTTGGGTGAGGATCCCTCCGGCGTAGGGGCCGGGCTTGTCCCGGCCCGCATCAGGGCGTCGGTGATCCGGCTTTGGGGTAGAGGCGACTGGCGATAGAGAGCTTGCGGTCAGGCCTGAAGAAGCTCGGCTTCGCCTCGCTGAGGCGGGGACAAGCCCCGCCACTACTCCGGAAGAGTCAAGGTCAGGCTGTTGTTCGAAG
>JBCDKB010000447.1:0-7337 GCA_038747035.1 Acidobacteriota bacterium
AGGTGGCTTTGCTTCACATCGTCGGCGACACCGTCACCGATGAAGAGGGTGGTGTCGCCGTCGATCTCCATCTTGGTGTCCATCGCCAGCCGAACCGTGCCGGAAGCCTTCGCCTTGTCGAGCAGGGCCTCCCAATCGCTGATATTGCCGCCGGCGGCGTCGATTTCGGCGCTCAGGTTGCCGGTAAAGGTCTGCACCCGCATTTCAGCGAGGTCGATCGCCGCGTCCTTGAGTTTGGCTAGTGCTCCCATCCTGAAACCTCCGAAATGTCGTCGTCGGGACCCGCGGACGGGTCCTTAACCGTTTGTGGTGTCCGGAAAGGGCTCCTCCGGACCTACCCTCAATATATCGCGTCAAATCGGATGGAAAAGTTCGGTGAACTTGCGACCCCGGGCCCGATCAGACGCCCCGGTCCCAGCGAGCGACGTCCCGGTCAGCAGATCACCGCCCAAGATCTGGCGCCGTAAGAAGCGGGCACTCGGCTCGTTATCCACCAAGAGCCCCCGCTCCCGCTTCGCCGTCGGCGACGCCTTCCTCGAAAGGACTCCGCATGACGCCTTGGATCTCCGCCGTCGATCGCCGCTTCCTCGCCCTGCGGCGTCTACCTTTCTTTTATCGATTGACGCTTTTCACCCGCATCACCCTGGCCGCGGGATTCATCCCCACCGGCGGCGTCAAGCTCCTCGGGCTCAGGTTCAGCCAGATCTCGATCGAGTCGCCGATCGGCGCCTTTTTTGAAGCCATGTTCCTCACCGGCGGATACTGGCGATTCATCGGCGCCAGCCAGGTGCTCGCCGGGCTGCTGCTGCTTATTCCCGCGACCGCACACCTCGGAGCCGGGCTCTTTCTGCCGATCATTTTGAATATCTTCGTCATCACCGTAGCGCTGAGCTTCAAGGGAACGTGGGTGGTCACCGGACTGATGCTGCTGGCGGTGCTCTACTTGTGCGCGTGGGACTACCACCGATTCCGGGGACTGCTGACCCTGGCGCCGCTCTCCGCGGAGCCGGCTATGCAACGACTTGACCGGATTGAGCGGGTCGGCTTCTCGGTCTTCGGCACCTGCTTTCTCTACTGCTTCTTGGCCACCCGCGGCGCGGTTCCGATGGACTACGTCTTGCCCGTGGCGGCCGCGGGACTGTTGGGTGGCCTGCTCGCCCTCGGTCAATTCCTGGCGACGACCTGGCGACGGCGATTCGGGGGCGCCGCGCGCCCGGCGCCGCAGAGCTAGCCCCCGGGCGTCGAGCGGCCCCGGGCCAGCGGGCCTTGGCGGGGATATCATCGGAATCCACTTCCCCAAGCTAGGAAACATTCCCGTGGACGAAGCGCTCGCACGGACGGCCGAAGACGCCATCCCGAAGCTCACCTTCAACCATTCCGCCGGCCAGGCGAGCCGGGTTGATGTCGTGCGTCTCTCGACGCTGCGCGGGCGGCAGCTCGACCACTCGATCTTTTCTCCAACCCGCCTGGAGTTCCATCTCGTCCACTTCATCACGGAGGGCCGGGGCGTCCACTTCGTCGACTTTGAGCGTATTCCGCTGCGGGCCGGCGACGTGCTCCACATCCGCCCGGAGCAGGTCCACTCCTTCGATCGAGAGTCGAGGCACCGGGCTTCGCTGCTGATGTTCACCCCGGGAACCCTCGAGCGGGCGCACATCCCGCAGCCCGTGCGCTGGCAGGCCGGGGTCGTGATTTCGCCGGCGACGGCGGACTTTCGTATGCTCACCGACCTCCTCCGTCTCCAGGAATCCCTCGACGCGAGCTCCGCCGACATCCGCCCTGAAACCGTCGGTCCCCACCTGCTCGCGACCGTGCTCGCCGGCCTCGCTGATGTGGTCGCCGCCCGACATCGGGGGATCGACCCGACGGCCCAACGCTACGAGAACCTGGTCCTCGATTTCGAGTCTCTGCTCGATCAGCACCACAGCGAAGTGCGCAGTGCGTCCTGGTACGCGACCCGGCTCGGGACCACGCCGAGGACGCTCGCGCGGGCCTGCCACCAGGTCCGGGAGAGTTCTCCGAAGCGACTCATCGACCTGCGCGTCATCCTCGAGGCCAAGCGTCAGCTGGCGACCTCGCCGGCCACGGTGGAGGCCACCGGCTATGCGCTGGGGTTCTCCGAGCCGACCAATTTCGTGAAGTTCTTCAAGCGGCTCGTAGGCTCCACCCCCGACGCGTTCCGGCGCTCCCAGGTCCCCGGCTCAGCGTAGGGGGCGGCCGTGTCCATTTGCGACCATCGATTGTCGACGCCTGACCTTTCGGTCACCGCGGCGCCTCGGCATGCTTGTGGGGTGCCGGAGACCCCGGCGCGCGGCCTCCGAAGGCCCCCTAAAGCTGAGAAAAGGACACACGCCATGCCGTCATATAAAGATCAAGTCGTCGCCCTCCTCCACTCCCTCGAATCCGGTGACCCGGCGCCGGTCGCGTCGATCAACCCGCAGAAATATATCCAGCACAACCTCGCCGTCGCCGACGGCCTCGAAGGCTTCGGCGCGGTGCTTCAGAACGCCCCGCCGGGTGGATTCAAAGCCAAAGTCGTGCGGGCGTTCGAAGACGGCGATTTTGTCTTCACCCACACGGAATACGACTTCTTCGGGCCGAAGGTCGGCTTTGACATTTTTCGCTTCGAAAACGGCTTGATTGTCGAGCACTGGGACAATCTCGCCGACATCCAGCCGCCGAACCCGAGCGGGCGCACCCAGCTCGACGGGCCGACGGAGGCCGAAGACCTGGACCGGACCGAAGGCAATAAGGCCCTGGTCAGGTCATTCGTCGACACCGTCCTGGTCGGCGGCGATGCGAGCGACCTCGCCGCGTTCATCAATCCCCAGAAATACCACCAGCACAACCCCGCCATCGCCGACGGTCTCGAGGGTCTGGGCGCCGCCCTGCAGGCCTTCGCCGAGCAGGGATTGGTGCTCGAGTACGACCGCGTGCACCACGTCCTGGGCGAAGGAAACTTCGTGCTGACGGTTAGCGAGGGTCGATTCGGTATCGGCGACCACTCGGCGTTCTACGACCTCTTCCGCGTCGAGGACGGCAAGATCGTCGAGCACTGGGACACGATCGAGACGATCCCAGAACGTTCGGCGTGGCGCAACGACAACGGCAAATTCTGATCGCCCGCTCGGCGAAACCTGCGGCAGATCTCCCGCCGTCTGTGCCCTAGGCCTAGGCGCCGACCGGCTCGACGGCCGGTTCCGCGGCGATCGACGCGGAGCACGCCCCTTCGGCGAGCTTCGCTTCTTTGGCCAGCTGGCGTTCCTTGAAGGCCTTGCCCCAGGCCTGCATGGACCCCAGGATCGCCTCGAGCGAGCGGCCGTACTCGGTGACCTCGTACTCGACCCGGGGCGGAACCTCCGCGAAGACGTGACGGGAGATCACGCCGTCGGCCTCCAGCTCCCGAAGCTGGAGCGTGATCATGCGCTCGGTGGCGTTCGGCGTCAGCCGGCGGATTTCACCGAAACGCTTACGACCGTCGAGCAGGTGGCATACGAGGACCGGCTTCCAACGGCCGCCGATCACGCTCAAGGTCGCTTCCACGTCGCAGCCGGTCTTCCAGTTGTACTTGCGGGCCATGGCTCCTCCAGTCGTTTGTGCTGTCCCAGGCTTCGAACCGGCCCCTTGCCGCCGAGATCCCGTCGCCGCCGCTAACTTACAAAAATGTGGGTACTTGTCCAAATCATTTTTCAGCCGTAGCGTGGGCATGTCATCAGCGCCCCGGGACCTACCGCCTCGACAAGGAGCTCGCCATGAAAGCCGTCGGACTGACCCACTACCTGCCCATTGACGACCCCAATTCGCTCGTCGACCTCGACCTGCCAAAGCCGGAGCCGACCGGTCGCGACCTGCTCGTGGCGGTGAAGGCGATTTCGGTCAACCCCGTGGACACCAAAGTCCGGGCGCCGAAAGAGCGCGTGGAAGACCCGCCGAAGGTCTTGGGCTGGGACGCCGTCGGCGTCGTCGAGGCCGTCGGAGAAGGGGTGACGCTCTTCGCTCCGGGCGACGAGGTCTATTACGCCGGCAGCATTAGTCGACCCGGCGCCAAGAGCGAGTTCCACCTGGTGGACGAACGCATCGTCGGGCGTAAACCGTCGTCGCTGAACGACGCCGAAGCGGCGGCGCTGCCGCTCACCAGCATCACCGCGTGGGAAGCGCTCTTCGACCGGATGAAAGTCTCCCGAGCCGGCGAAGACGCCGACCGCTCGATCTTGATCGTCGGCGGAGCCGGCGGCGTCGGCTCGATCGCGATCCAGCTCGCCAAGCAGGTGGCCCAGCTGACCGTCATCGCGACGGCGTCCAGGGAGGCATCCAGCCGCTGGTGCCGGGACCTCGGCGCGGACCACGTGGTGAACCACCGAGAAGATCTCCCGGCCCAGATCCGGGACCTCGGCTTTGACCACGTCGACTTCGTGCTGTGCTTAAACGCCACCGACAGTCACTGGCCGGCGATGTGCGAGATCGTGGCGCCCCAGGGATTCGTCTGCTCGATTGTCGAGACGGAGGCCCCGGTCGACCTCGGCGCCCTCAAGGCGAAAAGCGCCACCTTTGTCTGGGAGCTGATGTTCACGCGACCGATGTTCGAGACGTCCGACATGGTCGAGCAGCACCGCCTGCTCAACGCCGTCGCCGGGTTGGTGGACAACGGGACCCTGCGCACCACGAGCGCCGATGTCTTTGGCACGATCAACGCTGAAAACCTGCGGCGCGCCCACGCCCAGCTTGAGACAGGACGCACGATCGGCAAGGTGGTGCTCGAAGGCTGGGACTAGAGGCGCCAACCCCGGTGAAATGCACATCGCCGGCGACGGCGAGAAATCCGCGGCGGGGCGGCGGCCGAATCTCAGGTCATGAAAATGATGACCTCAATTCGAACCCACGCGCTGTGCTCGGCGCTCCTCGGCGCCGCCCTGACCCTCACGACCGCCTGCGCCCCGGTGAACGCCGCCGACGCGGAAACCGAAGCGGACCGGGAGCTGCCGGTGGTGGCGTGGTCCGGCGCCCAATCCTTTGAAAAGCCCGACGACTCCGTGCTTCGCCAAGAGCTCTCGCCCTTGCAGTATCAGGTCACCCAGCGGGACGGCACCGAGCGCCCGTTTAAGAACGAATATTGGGATCTCAATGCCGACTGCATCTATGTCGACATCGTGTCCGGGGAACCGCTCTTCAGCTCCACCGACAAGTACAAGTCCGGCACCGGCTGGCCGAGCTTCACCCGCCCGATTGACGGCGTCGATATCGTCGAGAAGACCGACTATAAGATCGGCTTCCCGCGCACGGAAGTGCGCTCCAAGCACGCCGACTCCCACCTCGGCCACGTCTTCAACGACGGCCCCCGCCCCACGGGCCTGCGGTATTGCATCAACTCGGCCGCCCTCCGCTTCATTCCGGTTGACCAGCTGGAAGAGCAGGGCTACGGCGAGTTCCTCGGTCTTTTCCGATAGGTCAGCTGGCGAGGGCAGCGCCCCCGCAGAATCCTCTGCTCGGGCGCCAGGGGGATCGACGCCAGGACGCCGATCCCCAGGAATGTGAAGAGGGAATGGTCGGACTCCTCGGCTAAGCGCCTCGGGACGCGGGCGCTAGGATGGGACTTAGGTCGGGGCAACCACCCGCCCCGACATCCTGCAAACTCGTCCCTTCGAGCTGATTTGTCCCCTTCTCTTCGTCAGCACACGGTCAGTCGCGCCGTTTTCGGCGGGCGGCTGGTCTCGAGCACCGCGGCCGATCGACGTCCCCACCGGGGCCACCGCCGTCGCGGTTGCGCGCGGCCCTCGACGCAGAAGATTTTCGGCTGCTTCGTCGCCTCGATGGTGCTCCACGCCGGGGTGCTATCCGCGACGACGCCGGATAGTCTTTCTTTTCGCCAGCTCACCGCGGAAGACGGCCTCTCCCAATCCCACGTCACGAGCTTAATCCAGGACCGCACGGGCTACATTTGGATCGGCACCTCCGACGGCCTCAATCGCTACGACGGCTTCGCCTTTGAAGTCTTCCGCCATCGGCGGAGCGGCCCGAGTCCCCTCCGACACAACTCCGTTGCCGCCCTTCTCGAGGCGCAGGACGGCGCGATCTGGGTCGGCAGTCGCGGCGGCCTCGACCGCTATGACGCCGAGCGGGACCGTTGGTCGACCACGACCCTCACGGCCGAGGTCACTGCGCTAGCGGAGGGCCCGACGGGAGAATTGTGGATCGCGACGGTCAATGGTCCGTTCCTCCTCGCGCCGGGTGACGACAGTCCCCAGGACCTCGGTCTCAACGACGGCGAGGCCGAATTCCCGTGCTCGAGCGAAGTCCGCTGTGTGGCTGTCGACACCACGCACGCGTGGTTCGGCACCTCCGAAGGTCTCTGCCGCACGCCGCTCGGCGACCCGCCAGCTGACGGCCGCGCCTTCCAGCGTCTGCCCGACTCCGGCCCCCTGCCGGGACCGGCGATCCCCGGGTCGAACGTCTCCGCCCTCGCCGTCGACGCCGACCGCCGACTGTGGGTCGGAACCGACGGGCAGGGCCTGGCGAGGTCGCGCGGCGGCGGTGACGACATCCTCTTCGACGCGATCGAGCAGCGCGGCGTCCGCGCGGAGAACCGACGCTCCGTGCGCACCCTTTTCATTGAACGGGGCGGGCGCGGCGCGGTGTGGATCGGCACCGAGAACGGCGGACTGGACCGCTACCATCCGAGGTCCGGGGCAGTCGTCAACTACGCTTCGAACCCCCGCGACCCCTGGAGTTTGAGCAATAATTCGGTGTGGAGCGTGCTGCGCGACCGGTCCGGCGCGCTCTGGGTCGGCACGTTCGCCGGCGGACTTAACGTGGAACGCGCCTACGGCGACGCCATCGAGCTCTACACCAGCGTCGCCGCGGACCCGGAAAGCCTCAACGCCGGCGCCGTCTCGTCCTTCGCAGACGACGGCGACACGCTGTGGGTCGGTACCGACGGCGGCGGCGTCGGAAAGCTCGACCGCCGAACCCGCACCTTCACCCGATTTCGGGCCGATAACTCGGGGCTCACCCGCGATGCGGTGCTCTCGCTGCTTATCGACGATGGCCAACTGTGGATCGGCACGTGGGCCGGCGGACTCCACCGGCTTTCCCTTGAGACCGAGACGATTCGCGCCTTCACCGAAGCCAACTCCGACCTGCCCAGCGACAAAGTCTTTCGCCTGGCGAAGGACGACCGCGGCCGACTGTGGGCGGCGACCTTCGGCGGACTGGTCGAAATTGACCCGGCCATCGGCCCCGTCCGCAGCTTCGGCACGGTCGACGACGGTTTCTCGACCGATCTGCTCTACGTCGTGGAACCCAGCGGCCTCGGGGACCTCATCCTGGGCAGCGTGGTCGGC
>JBCDKB010000448.1:0-7335 GCA_038747035.1 Acidobacteriota bacterium
GCCAAATCCGATAGAGCAACCGCTTCCGCTCGGGCTCCGCGTGGTCCTCGAAAGCCGAGCGCGAGTGGAAGTTGATGAAGTTGTTGATGAAGAGCATGTCCCCGGGCTCCTGGCGCAGCTCGTAATGCATCGAGGGCTCGGCGCACACCGCGTCGATCAAGTCGAGGGCCTCGCGCTGACGGTCGGTCATGTCCGGAAGCTCGGGTAGCTCGTAGGCCCGGTCGATCAGCACGCGGAGCACGTAGCCGACGAATTGACCGTCGACGGCGGCAAAAATCGGCTGATGGCACCACGGGTCGCTAGTGGCGGTGTCGACGTTGTGGGTCGTGTAGTAGAAGGGGTTGTAGAGTTCTTCGCGGAGGTCCGGACGACGTTTAAGGATCTCGTTATGCACCGCCGGCGAGCTCACGAGGTAATTCTCGCCGCCGCTCCGCGCTTGGTTGATGCAGAGGAAACCGATCACGTCACAGCGATCGCAGTGGAAATTAAGGCCCTTGCTCGTATTCGGCCCCCGCGCCTTAGCGTCCCCCATCTTGAAGCCGGCGTCTTGCACCGGGAACAGGTGCTCGCCTTTGGCACTCTGCGAAATCGGCGTTCCGAGGTGCCTGGACACCCCCCAGAAGAGCACGGCGTTATCTTGTCGGCTAAACCGCTGCGACGGCCAGCCGCGGAGGAAGAAGCTCCCCGAGCCGTGCTCGAGGGCGTGCTGCACGTCCGCCAACCGCGCGCCGAGGGTCGGTAGCGGGAAGTCTTCTTTCTTGATCTGCTCCATCGGCAGTCCGGCCTCGAGCACGGCCTCGAGGGCTCGCTCCAGCTCGGCGGTGTCCTGGGCGCTCAAGCGATACTGCCAATCGGTCCGGGCGGCGAGCTCGCCGCTGCGCCAGACGGAGGGGCCGGTGATTTCACGCACATCGTCTCCTTGTTGCTTTGAGGCCGCGCGCGGATTCGCTAAGGTCGCGGCGTGGTGAGTTTGGCATCATCGAGCCTGCGACGGAAAGCTTCGCGATGGGGCTGAGATTGGGTTCTTTCTCGCAGCGTCCGGCGTCGTCCTGCCGTCGCCCCGCGACGCCCCGGGACCGGCGTCGCCCCGCGACGCCCCGGGGCCTCTGCCGAGGCGCGACGCCGGCACTCCTCTGGGTCGTGCTCGCCGTCTTCACCACCGTCGACGCGTCGAAGGCCGCCGCCGGATCCCCGACGCCGCAGGAGACGGCGCCAGAAACCACGTCGACGACGGCACCGACCGAGCCGATCACGGAGCAGCTAGGGGCGCCCCTCGACGCCGCTGCGGTGCTCGCCGACGTGCGCACGGCGCGCCTGCTGACGGACCGCCCGCTGCCGGTGCGCGGCCTCAAACTCGACACCGGCTTTGTCGATCTCATTCTGCAAGACGGCTTCCTCTTCCCGGCCATGACTGAAGCCGGCCACCTGGTGGAGGTGGTGTTTATCGGCGAAGCTCGCTTGCGGTTCGAGACCGACGACGAGATCGAATCGGGCCAGCTCGAGCTCTTCACCGGCGGGCCGGTCCTCGACGAGACCTTCACCGAGGCCGTCATGCTGATCGGCGCCGACGCCGCCGCCCGCGCCCTCGTCGATCGGCCGAGCTCGCCGGCGCCGGACAACATCGTCGCCCGCGCGCAGGCTCGCTATCTCGCCTGGCTCGGGGGGCCGGTCCGCGGCCTGCTGGACGTGGAATCCGCCGCCGCCCTCGACCGACTCGGCGCTCCGCTTTACCGCGGACACTTCAGCGGTTCCTTCAACAGCGCGTCCCTCGGTGAGATCCTGATCTCGAATCAGCCCGAGTCCACCGAACAGCTCGTCCTCGGCCGCTTCCAGCCCCTCGAGCTCGAGGGCCGCGAGCGGCGCCGGGCGGAGCGACGCATCAGCCGTCTTCGGCGCCGGGGCCGCTTCCTCGACCTGACCCTCGACGACCTCGGCACTTTCGATGTCTGGGTCTCGATGGCGCAGGGCTCCGGCGCGGGCCCGAACGGCGGCCCCGGCGAGCCGAGCCCGGGCCTCGCGAGCTTCGAGCCGAGCCACTACCGGCTGCAGGCCGACCTCAACACGTCCGAGGACACGATCGACGTGATCGCCCACCTCGACCTGGAACCGCAAATCCGCGGCGCCCTTTCCGTGGGGCTCACCCTGCCCGCCGACCTCCAGGTCCACTCGGTCACCGACGGCGCCGGCGAGGGCCTGGTCTATCTCCGCGACAGAGAACGTCTCCGCGTTTTCCTGGGGCGGCCCACCGACGCCGCGATCCGGCTGCGCATCGCCTACGGCGGCAAAGGACTCCTGAGCCGCGCGAAAGCCTGGCTGCCGATCGACAATCTCGCCTGGTATCCGCGCACCGGCACCGTCGACCGCGCGACCTACGAGCTCGAAGTCACCTGGCCTGACCGCTACGAGCTGGTCGCCAGCGGCACCGTGGTCGCGGAGGAGAAACGGGGACGACGGCGATGGCAGCGGCGTCGACTCGACACCCCCGGCCTGGGCGTCAGCTTCGCCGTCGGCCAGTTCAAGATGCACCAGCTGATGGCCGGCGACACCCCCATCACCCTCGCGCTCGACAACAGCCTCGACGGCGGCTCCAAGCAGACGGCCCGGGACATCCTCGGCACCGTCGCGAGCTCGCTCACCTATTTCGAACAGGTTTTCGGCGACTACCCCCTCGACTCGATGAGTGTCGTCACCCTGCCGAGCGGCCTCTCCCAGTCCCTGCCTGGCTATATCCAGCTTTCGAACCTGGCGATGGAGGACGACTGGATTTACACGCTGCTGCTCGGCCTCGAAGATCGTCGCACCGTCATCGCCCACGAGGTCAGCCACCAGTGGTGGGGCAACCAGATCGGCTGGAAGACCTACCGCGACCAGTGGATCAGCGAGGCGATGGCCAACTACTCGGCGCTCCTCTGGGCCCGCTACGGCGCCCCGGAGAGCATCGCCCTCGGCCTCGGGCCGACCGCCGGCTGGGAATCGGCCCTGGGGGTCCCCCTCGCCGACGGGCGCCCCCTCGAATCGGTGGGTCCGATGGTGCTCGGGGAGCGCCTGTCGTCGAGCCGCGCCGACGCCTATTCGGACATCGTCTACAAGAAAGGCGCCGTCGTCATCGACATGCTGGCGGGCTTCTGGGGCGAGCGCGCCTTCGTCGACATCCTCGGTCGCTTGACCCGCGCCGCCGCCGGCTACAGCCTCTCCACCGAGGACTTCTTCGCGCTGGTCGGCACGATCTCCGGCCAAGACCTCGAGGCGTTCGCCGACCGCTTCGTCTACGGCACCGGCCTGCCGGAGATTTACTACGACTACCGGATCGAGCGCCGGGGCGGAGGCAGCTACAAAATCCACCTGGAGGCGGAGCAAGAAACGCCCTATCGATTTCAGTACCGCGTGGTCGAGACGCCCCGGGGCCTCGACGTCACGCGTCGGCGAATTGACCAAGTGACCGACGCCGCGGCTCCCATGGCGGTCCCGTTCCTCGTCGAGCTCGACGTGCCCCAGGCGCGGCCCGGCGAGCTCCACACCCTCGCCGGACGCCTGGTTCTAGACGGGCCGCGGACCGAGCTGAGTCTCGACGTCGAGCAGACGCCCGTCGCCCTGCGCCTCGACCCCCTCTCCCAGGTCTTCGGAAGTTTCTACAGCCGCGCCGCCGACCCGAAACGAGTCGACTACCGGCGCGCCTATGACGCCGCCGCCGGCGGCGACGATGGCGACGCGGAAAAGCGTTTCCGGGCCGTGCTCGAGACCGAGACGCCGCCCCCCGCGGACGCGGGGCGCGGCGACATCGACGAGCTGCGGGAGGTCGACCGGCTCATCGACTGGCGGACCCGGCTCCAGCTCGCCCGCCTCGCCCTGAAGTCCGGCCAGCTCGACAAGGCGGCAGCCGAGCTCGACGCCGCCGGAGCGCTCCGCCCGAAGCGCTCGCGAAGCGCGAAGCACGCCGAGCAGCGCTTCGCCGCCCACCTGGATCTGCTGCGCGGCGACGTCGACGGCGCCCACCGCGCGCTCAAGCGCCTCGTCCGGCGCCAGGACGGATCGGCGAGCCCCGAGACCTGGCTGCTGCTGGCCATCGCCGCCGAGGCGTCGGGCCGCCTGGACGAAGCGCGCGACGCCCTCGAGAGCGTTGCGGACGCCGGCGTTGACGCCGCCCTACTCGAGGCTCGGCTGGCCCCCTGACCGCGGCCCCGCGATCCCGAGGCGCTTGATCCAGCGGAAGAGGGTCGTGCGGTCGATGCCGAGGGCCCGCGCCGCATCCGTACGGCGTCCGCCGTGGCGCTCGAGGGCGCGCTCGATATGCGATCTGGCGGCGGCGTCGAGGGCGGACTGGAGAGTCTCCTGTGGGTCTAATCGGGTCTCGGCCCCGCCGTCGGCGGGCGCTCCGCGCGGCGACGGGTCGAGCAGCAGGTCGTCGGCTTCAATCACCTCGGTGGCGCCCCTCAGGACCACCGCGCGTTCGATGACATTCTGCAGCTCCCGCACGTTGCCCGGCCACCGGTGGGCCCGCAGCGCCTCGAGGGCGCCCGCGGAAAGGCGGAGCTCCGGCTCATCCGGCGCCGACCGGCCCAAGAAGTGCTCAGCCAGCGGCGCCACGTCCTCCGGCCGTTCGACGAGGGCCGGGACGCGCACTGGGATCACCGCCAGCCGGTAGTAGAGATCCTCACGGAAATCGCCGTCGGCGACGGCCGAACGCAGGTCGCGGTGGGTCGCCGCGAGCACCCGGACATCGACGGCGATCGGCTTCGAACCGCCGACCCGCAAGACCTCCCCTTCCTGCAAAACGCGCAAAAGCTTCGCCTGGAAAGCGCCGTCGACGTCGCCGATCTCGTCCAGAAAAAGCGTGCCGCCGTCCGCCCGCTCGAAGCAACCCGCCCGGGCGCGTTCGGCGCCGGTGAAGGCTCCCTTTTCGTGGCCGAAGAGCTCACTCTCGAGCACGCCGGTTCCAAAGGCTTTGCAATTCACCGCCACGAAGGGCCCGGCGGCCCGCGGGCTCATGGCGTGACAGCGGCGGGCGATCACTTCCTTACCGGTGCCGCTCGCCCCTTGGATCAAAACCGTCGCGCGACTCCTGGCCGCCCGGTCGACGAGCGTGAGCACAGACTCCATCTGGGGGCTATCAGCGATCAGCTGACCCGAACGCTCGGTCGCCAGCTGGCGCCGCAGGTCACGGTTCTCCGAACGCAGGCGGCGGAGCTCCAAGGCCCGACCGACCGAAGCCCGCACATCGTCAAGGTCGAAGGGCTTGGTGAGGTAGTCGAAGGCGCCCCGCTTCATGGCGTCGACGGCGGAGCGCACGTCGCCGTAGGCGGTGAGCAGCACCACGGGGAGCTCCGGATCGCGCTGGAGCAATTGGCCGAGCAGCCACGTGCCGTCGCGCCCCGGCATGCGACGGTCGGTGATGACCAGGTCCGCGCCGTGCTGATCGAAGAGGGCGAGGGCCGAGTCGGCGTCGAAGGCTTCGGCGCAGCGGTGGCCACTTCGGCGGAGCGCCGCGCAGACGGAGGCGGTGATTTTCGGCTCGTCATCCACCACCAGGATGCTGCCTCTAACGACGTCGGGGGTGTGGGCGTCGTGCATGCCCCAAAGATAAGCAAGAACCGGGCCGCTCCCCAAACGAACTGCGATGGCGGCGCCGCTCTCCACGGCGCCGCCGGGGTCCGTCAAGGACGGACGGTCAGATCAGAACGCGTAGCCGCAGTAGCAGGCGCAATCCACCGGGTCGAATTGGAAAGGGGCGCCGCAGCCGTAGGACTCACACAGCATGTAGGTGCAGTCGGAGTGGTTTTGCACCGGCCGGATCTTGGCGCAGGTACCACCGGAGAAATTCGCCGTTTCGGCGAAGGCCTCAAGCATCGGCAGCTGCGGCAAGCCCGGGGCGGCCACCAGGTCGTCGACGGACGTGACCGCGAGCGCCGGAGCGGCGATGGCGACAAAGAGGGCGACGGCGGCGAGCAGGACTAGCTTCTTCATAGGGGGGCTCCTAAGTCTCAGAGGGAGGTGACGCGTGGGCCGACCGAACGGCGAAACGACACCAAGGAAGGGCTTATGCATATACAACATAAATATACCAGCCTTTGTGGCCACTCACTACGCCAACGGTCCCGGATCGGCGCCCTCCGAAAGACCATCCGCGACGCTCCGTCCCTGCTGCGGCAGCGCCAGCACAAAAGCGGCGCCGCCGAGGCCGGCGTCCTCCACGTCCAGCGTGCCCCCGTGCACTTCAACGAGGCTCCGCGCCACCGCCAGCCCCAGCCCGTGCCCGTCTGGACGGGTGGTGAAAAAGGGGTCGAAGATCTTCTCTCGCAGCTCCTCCCGGACCCCGGGGCCTTCATCCTCCACCCGGACTTCAACGCACCCCGGCGAAGGCCCGACGCATCGCCAGATCAGCAGAATCCGGCCTTTTTCACCGGACGCCGCCGCCGCATTGTCCAGCAGGCCGAGCAGGACCTGGGTGAGCAAATCCGGATCGACGTCCACCTCTAGATCCGCAGCCCCCTCGAGCTCGAAGCGACGATCCGAAGCCGCGGAAGCCAAATCCACCACGCGGCGGGCCAACCCGTCGAGGCGCACCCTCCGGCGGCGCAGCACCACCGGGCGGGCGAAGTCCACGAGGCGCGACGTGACCGTGGACAGCCGGTCGATCTCATCAACGAGACTGCCACAGACGTCGACCGCCGACGGTCGGGGCTCCCCGGTCGTCGCCAGATCCTCCGCGAGGTTCTGGGTCATCGCCCGCAGAATCGCCAGCGGGTTGCGCACTTCGTGGGCCACGGTGCTCGCGAGCTGGCCCAGGGAGGCGAGCTTCTCCGTCTGGGCCAGTCGCTCCCGCAGGACCGCGAGCTCCTCGAGGCGGGCCCTGGCGGCTTCCGCGTCGATGCGCTCCCGACGCCGCGCTTCGACGAGCAGGCCGATCAGGAATCCGAAAGCGGCGAAAGTGACCTCGAGCAGCAAAGCCACCGCCAGCGAGACGTCGACTCCGCCGATCCGGGCTTCCAGGCCGATGAGCGTCGCCATCAGGGAATAGCAGGCGCCGACGGCGAAGGCGGCGAGCGCGAAGCGCCAGCGCTCGCGCCGCCACCAGGCCGGGCGCGATGGGGTGTCGGGATTCGGCATCGATTCCTCTAGTCTGCAAGAACGCCGCCCAGTTTAAGGCCCCCGGACGCCACGCGCGCCGACGACGGGCTCGAGGCGGCTGGCCCGAATGCGTTGCAGCGGCGCCACGTCGACGTTGCGCTCCCGCAACGTCTGATCTCCGCGGCGCCGGGCGACGGCCCGTCGCCACCGGAAAAACCCAATAAATCCAAGGCGCCCTGGGCTGGCATAGACGTCGCAATATCGGGGGGC
>JBCDKB010000449.1:0-7318 GCA_038747035.1 Acidobacteriota bacterium
CAGATGCTCCGCCGCCTTGATGTCCAGGCTTGGCGCTCCTGAAGCGCCAAGCTCCTGACGCATCTCGGCCTCGATAGCCATGAGCTGCAAACGTTGGCTGCGAGACTGTGTCCGCAAGGTCTCAAGCTCGCCGGAGGACGCGACATCGAGAGCTTGCTCCAGCCGCCGCGTGGTCTGGCCGAGCTGGCTACGTACGTCTTGGTCCCGATCCATCAACCCCTGCGGTGAGCGCCGCCGGACCTCGTGCGGAGGCCAAACTAGCTGGTCGAGAAGGCCACGGGCGCGGGCTAACTCTGCGATTTCAAAAGCCTTTTCGTTCTCTTCTTCGTCTATGAAGAGGGCAATCAGCTCGCCGAGCTTGTGCCGTCTTCGGCTAAGGAAGCTCGAAGAGAGGGCTCCTTCTCCGCTCGTGCGCTCGGCCTCGAATGCAGCGATGAGCGTTTCTGCGGCCGCCCGAAAATGAGTCGTTTGATCGAGGGCGGCGAAGCACAGGGCTTGGAGGTGAAGGTTGTGGAGGAGAAAGTTGGCGTCTTCTAGGCCGAGGCTTCGGGCGAGGCGGAAGGCGATCGTCAGGTGCCTGAGCGCTTCGAGGTATTCCCCGAGCTCGTAAAGGGCGGACGCCACATTGCCGTGGGTATTGGCGCGGTCCGCCGGAGACACTGACGCCATAAGCGCCTCGTTGAAGAGCTTTAAGGCGCCCGCGGGGTCTCCGCGTTCCTGGGCCAGCAAACCGAGGGCTTCGAGAGCCGGCGGCAGCCGGCCCTTGTGGGATCTGCGGATGGAAAGAGAATGCTCGAAATCGTCCTTGGCGTCGTCGAAACGCTTGGCCACGAGGTGAACTCGGCCGCGCCACAGCAGACAAGTGGCAAACCGCGACGCCAGATCGGGAATCGACCTCAGGCGTCGGCAGGCCTCGTCGAGAACGAGGGTGGCGTCGTCGAATTTGCCCATCCGGAAATAGAGCGAGCCGAAATTAAGCTGACTGGTCGCAACGAGGCCCTCACTGCCTAGACTCCGCCAAAGCCACTGGGCAGCTTGCCGATACTCCAGGCCGGCGCGCCAGTTCTGCCGCCGTCCTTCGGCGAGGGCCAGACGGTTGAGCAGCGTGGCGCTGCGTCGGCGGTCGCCGTGCGCGAGGGCCAAATCGAGAAGGTGCCCGAGGTGCTGAATGGCTTCCGCGTCGGGCCTGCGGCTTAGCCGGGGAAGGATCGCGTCCATGAGGCGCGAGGAAGAACACGGATCTCCCCCTTGGCTGAGGGCGGTCGTCAGCTCAAGAGTGGTCTCCACCGGCGTTGGCGGGTCCCAAGGACGTCCGGGTTCGGTCCCGAGTAGGGGCGCGAGTCGTGAGTCGATCTTCGCATCGACGCAGTCGAGCGGTGGCCGGCGTAGCAGGGGGCGGAGAATCGGGGGCGACTCCAGCGAAGGGCCCGACGAACTCGGAAGCTCAGGCTGTCCGGAACTCTGCAATCCGACGGCGAAGAGCGCAAGACCGGCGAAGAGCCATCTTCTGATTTGCGCCATCGACGGCACGGGTCAATCAATCGCCCACGTAAAGCCGGTAGTTTGCAGAGCCGAAGACGTCGCCGGAGGAGGGCTCGGCGAGCTCAAGGATCACCGGTCCGGCCAGTTCGGCTCGGTGCGGGACCGTGATTTGGTAGTGCTGAAGGTCCTCTAGCAGCGGCGCCTCCGCGACAAAGAGAATCTCGGCTTCCCGACGCATACGGAATTCGGCTACTGGTGGATAAGGGTTCTCTAAAGAAGCAGTTGCCGGCGGCGCCACGAAAAGCACCGTATGTTCTTTGTCGGCGATAAGCCGCAGCTCATCGCTCTCGACGACTTCATCTCCAGGACCTCGCGAAGAGCCTGGAGCGGTGGCGTGGAGGGCGATCAGCTGGAAGTCTGCAGCGTCGAGACTGGGTCCCTTGGGCGCCTGGAGTAGGGACGTGAGGCTGAAGGTCAGTAGAACCGTCGCGGCGATGGCGACGAAAGGGGACTCTTCGATGGAGCGGCGGACCCAAGCGAGCACCGGAGTCCCGACCGTCGTCGAGATCCCTTCAGGAGTCCCAGTGTCGACCGCGATGGTCGCGGACACAGCCGTTCTCCGGGTGGGCCTTAGGGACGCATTGAAGTGTTTCCAGGCTGCATCGGCTCCTTCCTCGGCGACGTCAGCCAGCGATGCGAGCTCCTCGAGCTTGTCCAGGTCGCCGATGGCTTCGAGCAATCCTGCGTTGGCGAGTACCGACTCCCTCGCCGACGCAGCGGCTTGTGGGGTCAGCTGCCCATCTCGCAGCGCGAGAACGATCTCCAGGTCTGGCGTCTCAGTATCCGAGTCATGGGCTTGCCCATCTCCGGTGGAAGTCGGCTTGGCCTCCCCAAGCCACCGCGCCAGCTCCTCGGCGATTTCGCGATCCGGATGCTTCATGGAGCGTCCTCCTCGCCGGCTTCGGCGGGCTCTGGGCCGATCAGCTGTCGCAGCTGTTTTTTGGCCTGGGCGATATGTGACTTGACGGTGTTGACCTCGACCGAAAGGACGTTGGCGATTTCCTTATATTTCAGCCCATGGAGAAGGTGAAGCTGAAGCGCGGTGCGTCGGCCGGTGGGCAATTCTTCAACGGCGGAACGCAAGCGCCGCCGGCGCTCCTCCTGGAGAATCCGATCAAGGGCGGGGCGGTCCGCGGTCGAATGGGCCTCCCCGGACCCGTCGACTTCACTGGAATCCAGCTCCTCTAAAGAGACTGCCTTGACCGCTCGCTTCTGGGTGCTGCCGTCGCGTTGATGGTTGAGCCAGACGTTGCCGGCGATGGCGAAGATCCAGGTCGTCGCTGAGGCGTCGCCGCGGAATGTGGCGAAGCCTCGATAGGCATTCATCAAGGTTTCTTGGACAAAGTCCTCCGCCTGCGTCGAGGGGCATCCGCGCTTGATGAAGAAGCCGAGGAGCGGACTGTAAAACTTTTGGAAGAGGTCCCGAAAGGCCGCGTGGTCCCCATCCGATAGGCGCCGAGTGCCGGAGTCCATGCAGTCTCCGCCTTCTGCAGTCGGTTGAGATCGTGAAAGTAGCCGAGCGATTACAGCCTAACAGAAATAGTCGAGGGGCTCCGCCACAGAGCTACGGAGGCGGCAAATAGTCTTGCCGGGATTCAGGCGATTCGCTTCAGTCGCGGCTGGCGAGGTGAAGCTGTTGAGCCCGCACATGGAGGCCAAGGCGGCAGGTCGTCCAGTCCTCGTAGAGATAGCGCGTCGGGGACGGGGGTGCCATGGCGAGCAAAGACTCAAGGCGTGAAGCTGTCCGCTGGGATGGAGGCGCGGCCGTCTGGGCCGTGGTCAACGCGAGGAAGTTTGTTGGCTGAGTGGAGGCGAAGACTTTCAGAAAGCCAAAACCCTCCGCAGTCTTGAGCTCCGATGGCCAGCTCACGGCCAGTTCCTCACCGGGCCGCAGGCCCAGGTTGAGCGACACGCCCGGCTGCAGACACTCGCCGGCGCCGGGCTCTGGATAGAGCAGCGAGATGCGGTCTGTGAGTCCGAAGTCCAGGAAATAGACATAGAGCCCACGATCAAATTGATGCTGGAGCTCGAAGCGGAGAAGATCTCCCGGAGCGACGCGTATGGTGCCGTGCTGGACCGCAAGGGGCTGCCACTTTGAGCTTTGGTCGAGCCGATACGGGCTGAGCCTCAGACGGTCGCCCGCGGGATTGAGGGCGCTCCGGGGGTCAAGATTCTCGAGGGCCAGGCCGTGACGGGCGCGGGCCCTCATTTCGAGGCGGTCGACGATTGCCCGCGGCGCTGGAGGGTCTTGGAAAGACTGAGGCTCTGTCAGATGCCGGCCGTGGGGCAGGGTTGTTGAAAGATCCGGCCAGACGCGAATATCGGACTGTAGCGACTCGGTCTTCTGGGCGGTCTTTCGGCTAATCCGGCGAAGCACCGGTGAACGGTCGATGAGCGACTCCAATTGTGTGCGGCTCTCGATGACCCAGCCTTCCGAGTCGACCGTCTCGACGAGTAGCCGTCCGTCGCCGTAGGCCGGCTCTATCTCTTCGGCCCAAGCTTCCTCGACCCCACCAAGGTCTGAGCCTTCAACGACGAGACGGCTTCGGAACGCCCCGACCTCGCGGACCTCGGCCTCGGCCAGGCGTTTGGCCGCTGGGCTGTCGCGTTCTGCGAGCAGAGCCCACCGGGCGCCGGGCTGCAGACCGTGAATCGCACCCGCGTCGAGTCGCCACGCCCGGGTCTCGTCGCGCCAAACGAAAGATCGAGGGGTGGTCGGAAGGCGTTCGGCGCCAAAGAGTATCTGGCCCCTCTCGCCGAGGAGCTGCGGCCATTGATCTGGGTTGGTGTAACCCAGCAGTCCCGCCGCGTGGTCAAAAAGGGCCCCAGCGGTCAGCGGGGCCTGTGCTTGATGGAAGGCGCGAAGCAGGGCCCACGACCAGTCGCCGTAGAAGCGATCTCGACCCACCGGGCCTTCGCCCGCAAGTTGATCGTCTCGGCAGGCCGCTAGCACGATACGCCGCGGCGCTCTTTTGGCGAAGAGCCGGCCGCCGGTCCGCCGAGGGGCGCCCTGAAGCGGCGGAAGAGCTCGGATTCGAAGCCCCTGCCGCGCCCTGTGGGCGTGGCCCGAATGGCAGCAATCGAAGATGACGGTCGCGAAGGCGCGCTTCGTTTCCAGGCGGGCGAGTCGTTCGAAAATCTCGTCGTCCCGGATGTCCGCCGGTGGCTGGCCTGGGCGGCGGTGGCCGTCGAAAGGAACTAGGGTCTCATCCAGTCCGTCGGGCTCGTGGCCGTCTTGATCTCGTAACTGCGAGCCATGGCCGCTAAAGTGAAAGAGCACCTGATCCTCTGGCCGTGCGGCGTCGACCATCGCATCGAGGGCGAAGAGGATGTCGGCCCGCTTCGCTTCCGCGTTAAGGAGGACCTGGATATGACCGCGTCGGAAACCGAAACGGCGGAGTAACAGGTCGGCCATCGCTTCGGCATCATGGACCGGGCCGAGGAGCCGGGCAGACTCTCCGATCTCCGGATACTCTCCCACCCCGACAATGAGGCCGAGGCGCTGAGTCACACTACAGGTCCGCGGCCTGTCTCTCCGGGAGGTTCAGAATCGCCACCCGTCTCTCCGCTGGAAGGGGTAGTCGAGTCATTCACAATGGATTCCGAGGAGTCTGCGCCAACCTCGGAGGCACCGTCCTCGTTTGCAGGCGCTTCGCTCTGCGCCGCCGCAGAGCCATCAGGACTCTCCTCGACGCGGGCACTTCGCCGGGCGGCGGATCGGCGGTCGGCGGACCGACTCTCCGTCTCCTCCACGTAGTCGCCTGCTTTGAGCCCTTCGCAGCCTTCGAGGATTATCGCTGTGGACCATAGCTCGTCGACTTCGGTGACTTTCAGCGTCCCGATGATCTCTTGTCTGAAGCCTAGGGAGACTCCGGTTTCAGGATCGATGAGCTCCTTACCTTTGCGGATGGCACGGTAGGTCTGGCCAATCTCGACGCCGCGATTTTCGCCGCCGTTTAGCGTGACGAGGTCGCCACTAACGTCGGCGACGGCGCCTTTCCACGCCCGCACCTTAATGCCCGTCGCGAACCGATAGATCGCTTTGTTGACGCAGGCGGCCATGGCGTAGTTGACCGGCGCCACGTCGCTTTTGCGAAAGAACGGCACGCGGATGGATCGATTGCTTGAGTTCGCTCGGAAGGTGCCCGCGAATTCAACTTTCGCCGTTTCGGCGTGCACGACACGCAGCGATAGGGCGACTTCAGCGACCGACTCCCGAAATCCGGCGGTGCCCCGGGTTCTCTTCTTGGGCGTCCACTCGTTGATGCTGGTGAAGAGCATGTATTCCGCGCCCAGCAGCCGTCCGATTCGAGCCGCCGACTCGTCGCTGACTCGGTCCGAAGCGCCGAAGTCTTGCTCCGCGAGAATGGCCTCGACCTGTTTGCGCTCAATCACATCGAATCGATTCGTATTGTAGAGACTGCTGGTGATGATCTCTTCGATGCCTTGGAGCGGCGCAGTGGAGGCCTTGGAGCGGAACCGGAGGCCACGATACTCGATCGATTCCTCCTCGGCCTGTGGGTTGACTCGATTCTCGACCTTCCAAATCGCCACCCGGCTCTTATTGCCGACATATTCAGTGAACTCAAGGGTCATCCAGTCTTCGTCGGAATTCTTCTCGACGGGTTTCTCCATGCGGTAGGGGTGGCCGTCTTCGTCTTTGAAGAAACCCTCCCATTCCGCCGTATCTTCGAAGGCTACCCTCTGGGCGATGGCCTCTTGGCGGGCCCTTTCCCTCTCTTTCTTCTTCTTCCAGGGCCAGTCAGCGCTGGCGCTCGTCGCCATCAGCAGAATCGCCATCGAGTAGAGCACGGCGTGGCGAAGAGGCATATTTCGGAATGAGGGCATAACGGGGGTCTCCCTTGGAATTGAGCTGCTTCCAGCTCGAGTGATCGAAGACTTCTTCAGCACATCTCGGGCGCCCAACGAGCGCGCCCCATGCAGACCCCGTAAATCGGAATGCACCAAGGGCGCGGAAGAAAGCTCGGCTTAGCGCCAGATCCTCGTGTGCTCGGTGGTTGCTTTGGGGTAGAAACGAGGGCGCCGCAAAGGTTCAGGGCGATGGCGGCGAAGGGCTCGCCACTTCATCGAGTCGAGCCGCCATCGCTCGGTATCGGAATTGACTCGGAACGGGGCTACCCACGAGCAGATCGAAGGCTTCATCGCCGACGAAACGGCCGGCGAACTCAAGCCATAGCTTCCAGGTCTCGCCAGCCTTGAGGCGGCGGAGCTTTGGTTCGCCGGGCAGTCCTTCGTCTGTCGCGGCCAAGCGATAGATATTCCCGCCCATCAGCAGCTTGGTGGTGCGCGGGTCGTAGCCGACCTCAATCGCCTCCCGTTGCTCGTTATAAAGCTCGAGGTGCCAGCGAAGTCTTCCGTTTCCGAGCTGATCGATCCCTAGGAGTTTGGCCCTCAGGCCGTCCTGGGTCGACCGGATCTCATGCTCACCGGCGGCAAGTGTGAACGAAGCGATGGCTTCGCTTTCGAGCTGCGAGTAGTGTTTGGGATAGTCGGGTAGTACGAGCGAATGGGATTGGGCCGGGAGGCTGTCGCCGGAGAGGCTCAGCTCGAAATGGCGCGCCTGATTGCGCGGACCTTGGGATTCGAAGAAAAGATCCCCGGCGAGCCCTGGGGCCAGTGTGCCGCCCGGGCCGACCTGGACGATCGAGTATCGACGTCCGGTCCTGTCGGCGAGTTCCAAGGATTGGATCGCGAGCGCCCAAGAGATCGAAGAGCTGCCACGATTGATACCGCGGATATTGAAGCGCATGCGGTC
>JBCDKB010000450.1:0-7300 GCA_038747035.1 Acidobacteriota bacterium
ATCAAGCCCGAGAATATGATCATCGAGCCGACGGGTAGCTTGAAGCTCATGGACTTCGGTATCGCCCAGACGATTCGCCGGGGCCGCGGCAGCGAGACGAGCGACGGACCGATCGTCGGCACGCCGTTCTACCTCGCGCCGGAGCAGCTCGAAGGTAAGGAGCCCGACGAACGCGCCGACATCTACGCCAGCGGCGTGGTGTTCTTCGAGATCTTCTGCCGCAGGCTCCCGTTCCGCGCCGACGGCAGCCTGATGCAGATCATCTCCCGCAAGCTGAACGAAGAGCCGGCGCGCCCGAGCGAGGTCTGGCCGGAGATTCCCAAAGCCCTCGGCAAGATCATCGAGCGGTGTCTGGAGCGCGACCGGGAGAGCCGATACGCCACGATCGGCGCCCTGCTCGAGGATCTTGAGACCTTACGCGCCTAGGGGATTCCCAAGGCGCCGCGCGCAGCCCGCCGGGCCGACCGCCCGGCCTTGCGGCCCGGGATGGGTCCCCGCGGGAGAAGCCAGACACTAAAAAACCCCGTGATCCCACGGGGTTTTTAGTGTCTGGCCTGAGGGGGCCTTTAGAAGACCTCCTGCGGTCGCCGGGGCCGGATTATTTGAGGGTCAAGGTTCCCGTCCGGCGGTTTCGACCCGGGGTCGTCTCGGCATGGTTGCCTTCGAACTGGCCTTCCTTGAAGGAACCTTCGAAGGTAAAGGACCGACGCTTGCTCTCATTCTTCACAGTACCTTCGAGCTTGCCGTCCAGGCTGCCGGTCGCGGTGCCGGAGTACTCGTGGGGCTCGCTCCGGAAATCGAAGAAGAACGATACGTTCCACTGGTTCTCGCCGTCGGGGGTAAAGACAGCCTTCAGGTCGCCCGAATAGCCTTGGTTCCAGTGGTACTCACCGACGAGGGTCCTCTCGGCGCTGGCGGCGGAATCTTCTGCGGTGGCGCCGAAGGCGAGAACGGTGGCGAAGAGGAGACAAACGACGAAGGCTGCTCTTTTCATGGAGACTCCTGGAAGCTAGTGCGGTCGGGGAGCGGGACCCGGACGTGAGCTCGTGCTTGAGCTTGGGATGGCCCCACGGATGTCGTCACCTTCCGATTGGATCACACCCGCGGCTCCTCATGCGAGAATTGGAGGCAGATCGCCCCTTTCGCCACCGTCGACGGCCCCGCCCCCGGGGCCGGTCGCCGCTTTCCCCCGGAGTTTCGAATGTCTTCACCGCCAGCCCCTCGCCGCCCTGCCCACCGCCGCCGTCGAGTGGCCGCACTGCCCGTGCTCCGACTCATCGGCGCCCTGGGCTTGCTCTTGGGCGACGCCGCTCTGGCCCAGGACACGGCGACTGTGGCCCAGGAGAACAGACCCGCCGAGGACTTCGCCGTCGCGCTGGTCGGCGGACGGCTCATTGACGGCTACGGTCACCGCCCCATCGCCAATAGCGTGGTGCTCATCCGCGGCGAGAAGATCGAGGATATCGGCACCGTCGAGACCCTGCCGGTGCCCGAGGGCTTCCGGGTCATCTCGACGGAGGGCATGGACGTTCTTCCCGGCCTCTGGGAGAGCCATGCCCACCTCATGATCAACGGCCACGCCGACTATCCGCACTGGCAGCGGACCTACCCCGAACGCTTCGCAGACGAAATCATGCCGGCTTCGGCCGTCCAGCTCCTGCTCGCAGGCGTCACCAGCGCCCGGGACCTCGGGGCTCCCCTCGACGCGTCGATTTCCGTCAAGGAACGAATCGAATCCGGCGACATCCCAGGCCCCCGACTCTTCGTCACGGGCCCGTTCCTGCAGCACGAGGTCGACGAGTGGCAGAAAGGCTACCGGTGGGCGGTTCGGGGGGCGGAAGACGCGCGGCAGAAGGTCCGGCAGCTCGCCGAAGCCGGTGTCGATCTGGTGAAACTCATCGACCAGGACAAGATGACCTTGGAAGAGGCGCAGGCGGTCGTCGACGAAGCCCACGCCCGGGGTCTTAAGGTCGTGGCCCACGCCCACCGCCCCGACGAGATTCGGCGCGGCCTCGAAATCGGCGTCGTCAACTTCGAGCACACCGGCCTGACCACGGCCCCGGCCTACCCCGACGACGTGATTGAAGCCCTGCGAGAGCGCACGGCCACCGGCCGTATCGCCGGCGGGCCGCTTTTTTGGACGCCCACGGTCGAAGGACTGTGGAATTACCCGCTGACCGTCGACAACCCCGAATTTCTCGACAGCCCGTGCTGGCATCGCGGGCTCGGCGACGACATCGTCGAAGATATTCGCCAATCGATCACGCGCCCGGGCCACCTCGACTACATGCAGCTCACGCCGCTACGCCGGCCGACACTCGAGCACAAAATTGCCCAGCTGCGCCACGCCGGTGTCGTCTTCCTCGTCGGCACCGACAGCGGTATCCCCATGAAATTCCACTGCCAATCGACGTGGAACGAGCTCGCCCTATGGGTCGACGTCATGGGGATTCCGGCCATGGATACGATCCGCGCCGCCACCTACTGGCCGGCCTCCATGATGGGCGTGCTGGACCGTTGGGGGACGCTCACCCCCGGAAAATACGCCGACATCATCGCCGTGCGCGGCGACGTGCTGCGCTACATCAACCTGCTCCAGCGGGTCGACCTGGTGATGAAGGGCGGCGTCATCTACAAAGAAAACGGTCGTCGGGTCGAGTCGGCGCTCGAGCCGCGGTAGCGTCAACCGTCCGACCTCCAGGGCCCACCGCGAGGAGTCGGCTAGCTACGGCGAGTCCGGGAAGGAGATCAGATTCTTGCCTCGCGTGCGGAAGCTGCGGCTGTGCTCATGGAGCTCCCGCACGCGATCGAGGGGACGCGTCTGGTCGATTGTCGCCCGGAGTCGCCCCTCCTCCATCCAGCGCATCAAAGTGGCGAGGTCAGCGCCCCGGGAGCGGACGCCGACGAAGGCCGCCCGCTGCCCCCAGGGCCATAGCCGGGTGCGGGCGATCTGCGCGATCAAGGCGCCGCCCGGCACCGTCGAGACGTAGGTCCCGCGCGGGGTGAGGGCCCGCCGGGCGCGGGCGAAACCCGTTCGGCCGACCGCATCAAAAATCAGGTCGACGCCGCGCAGCTTGTCTTCGTAGCGCTCCTGGCGGTAGTCGATCACCTGGCTGCAGCCGAGGTCGCGGACGAAGTCGACGTTCGCCGCGGAGCACACGCCTACGACCTCCGCGGCCCCCAAGAGACGGGCGATTTGCACGCCGAAGTGGCCGACGCCGCCGGAGGCTCCGGCCACCACCACCCGCTGCCCGGGACGTAGGCGCCCTTCGTCGCGGATCGCCTGCAGGGCCGTCAACCCCGCCAGGGGCACGGCCGCGGCCGCTTCAAAACTCACCGTCGCCGGCTTCGGGACCACCGACGTCGCGCGTACCGCCACCTGCTCCGCGTAGGCGCCGAAGCCGTCGGAGGACGGCACCATCGCCGCCACCGGCTCTCCGGGGACGAAACCATCGACCCCCTCCCCCACCGCCCCAACCACGCCGGAGACGTCACTGCCGAGCACGAAGGGGAGCTTGGGCAGCATCCAACGGAACGGGTAGCGCCCGCTGCGAATCATCCAGTCGCGCGGATTGACCGACGCGGCCCGCGACCGGATGACCACCTCGCCGGCCTTCGGCTTCGGATCGGGCGCGTCGACGAGCTCGAGGACCTCGGTTCCGCCGTAGCCGGCGATGTGGATTGCTTGCATGGGGGCGACTTCCTTGCGCCGCGGCTACCGGCCGGACTGCGCCGGGGGCGCCTGGGGCTCGGCCTCGGGTTTGAGCACGCCCAGCACGTATTGCGACTCGTCGAGGTAGCGCTTCGCCGCTTCGTGCACGAGCTCAGGGGTCAGCATGTCGAGCAGCTCGTCGAATGCCAGCAATTTGTCGAGATCGAGGTCGTTCCGGTAGTACGTTTCCAGGGCGCCGAGCCAGAAGCCGTTGCGCTGCAGCTGCACCTCCCGCTCCCGTCGAAAATTCTCCCGAACCTTTTCGACCCGGTCAGCCTGCGGGCCGTTCTCGCGCAAAGCCGCGAAGTCCGCAAAGAGCGTGTCGACCAAGCCATCGACCTGGGAAGGATCGCAGCCAAAATTCACGGAAAGCGTGAAGAGCTCCTGGGGCCAGCGGCCGATGGAGCCTGAAACCCCGATGGTGTAGGTGGCCCCGAGCTCCTCCCGGACCAGGTCCGTGAGTCGTATCTCCATCACCCGCGACAGGGCGCGCATGGCGAAGCGCTCTTCCCGGACCCAGTCGGCTTCACCGTGGAAAATCAGGTTGACCGAGCTCTTCGGCTCGAGGCCCTTTTCGACCTGAAATCGAACCACGCCCTCGGGCCGCACCACGCCGACATCTCTCCACGTCTCCTCCCGCCCGGTCGACGGCAAACCGCCGAGGTAGGTCTCGATCAGCGGCCGGACGCCGTCCAGCTCGAAGTTCCCCACCATCACGAAAGTGAAGTCCGACGCGTCGGCGAAACGCTCTCGGTAAATCTCGAGCGCCCGCTGCGGGTCGATCTCGCCGAGCCGCTCGGCGTTCAGCGGACGGCGCCGCGGATGGTCGCTCGACAGCACTTCGCCGAGCTTGTCACCGAAGGCGGTGCCGGGATTCTTCAGACGATTCTCGACCATCGCCCCCATGCGGCCGATCAGATTCTCGTAGGCGTCGAGGTCGAGTCGCGGCTCGGTGAACCAGAGATAGACCAGCTGCAGGGCCGTCTCCAGGTCTTCCGGCGATGCGCCGCCGTCGATGCCTTCGGTCAGCTCGGAGAGGGACGGGGCGGCGCTCGCCACTTTGCCCGCCAGGGCTTTCTGGAGCTCGATGGCGCTGAAGCTGCCGAGGCCGCTTTGGCCCAGGAGGAAGGTGGCGAAGTCAGCCGACGTCGAGTCTTCGTCCGGCACCAGCGAGGACCCGCCGAAGCTCCAGCCGGTGAAAGCGATCTGGTCGTTCTGGAAGTCGGTGGGCTTGAGCACCACCCGGACCCCGTTCGACAGGTGCCACTCGGTGACGTCGAGGGCCCCGTGGTACTTCTCAGCTTCCACCGTGCCCGGCGTCGGACGGGTCGCCAACAGCGGCTCTTCGCGGGTCTGGTCGACCCACGGCGCGATGTCCTCCGCGGCCACGTCCTCGAAGACCCCGGCGAGCTGCGTTTCGCTCGGCAGCTCGGCGTTCTCTTTCTCCGGACCGGAGACGATGAACACCCGGTTCTCGTCGGTGATGTACTGGGCCGTGAGCGCGTTCACCTCTTCGAGGGTAATGCCCGGCACGAAACGATTCGCCAGCTGGACCTCATACTCGATACCCGGGATCGACTCACCGGTGAGGAAAGCGCGCTGGTATTCCGACGCAAATCCCGCCGACGGCTGCTTATCCTGCTCCTTGCCGAGCTGCTCATAGCCGCGCAGCACCTCGCGCTTGGCGCGGTCGAGCTCGCCCTGGGTAAAGCCGTGGCGATCCACCCGCTCCACTTCCCGCAGCACCGCACCGAGGCCCGAGGTCACCTCGCCCTCCTGGACCACCGCGTCGAGCCGGTAGATATAGGAGTCGCGCACCATCGCGCCTCCACCGGCGAATGCGAAGACAAAGGGCGGCTCGGCCTGCTGGGCCAGCTCCCCGAGGCGCGCGTTGAGCATCTGATTGCCGAGATTTTCGACAATAGAGCGGCGGTAGTCACCGGCCGTGCCTTCACCGCCGGGCTCGTGCTTGAAGAGCACCGCGACGCTGGTATTGGTGAGCTCGGGATCGGTCTCGATAGAAAATCGCGCCTCTTTGTGGCCCGGCACGTCAAAGCTCGGACGCTCCCTTGGGTCGGTCGCCGCCGGCAGCGGGCCAAGGTGCTTCTTCACCAGGTCCTCGATCGCGTCGACGTCAAAGTCGCCCACCGCAATCACCGCCTGCAGGTCCGTCCGGTACCAGTCTTTGTAGAAACGCTCGAGGGCTTCGATCGGTGAAGTCTCGATGCTTTCCTTGGTGCCGATCGGCAGACGGTCGGTATAGCGAGACCCGCCGAAGATCACCGGCAGCTGGCGATCAAAGAGGCGCATACCGGCGCCTTGGCTCCGGCGCCACTCTTCGACGATGACGCCGCGCTCTTTCTCGACTTCATCCGGGTCCAGAACCACGCGCCCGGCCCAGTCCGCCAGCACCAAGAAAGCCCGGTCGAGCACTTCCGAGTCGTCGGTCGGGATCGTCAGCCGATAGGAGGTCTGGTCAAAGCCGGTACCCGCGTTGATATCGGCGCCGAAGCGCATGCCGACCGACTGGAGATAGTCGACGAGCTCGGCCTTCTTGAAGTTCTCCGACCCGTTGAAGGCCATATGTTCAACGAAATGGGCGAGCCCCAGCTGGTCGTCGTCTTCGAGGATCGAACCGGCGTCGACCACGAGACGGAGCTCAGCCCGCTGCTCGGGCTTCTGATTCGCCTTCAGGTAGTACTTCAGACCGTTCGGCAACTCGCCGACGCGGACCGCCGGGTCCACCGGCAGCTTGGCGTCGAGCGGAACCGCCGCGGCCGATAAGTCGACCGGCGTCGGCGTCGCTTCCGCGGACGGCGGGCTGGCCGCCGGCGCTTCGGGAGCCGCCGCCGTCGCCTCGGTCGACGGCGGCACCGGCGGCGGCTGATCCACCAGGTCGGCGGTGTCGATCGTCGTGCAGGCTCCGGCGAAAAGGGTCAGGAGCGCAAGGAGAGCGGTCGCGGCTAAATCGCGTCGAATCATGTATCTACGGCCTCTTTGAATTCGCGGCGGTGGGTGGCCATCGCGGAGTGGCGATGGTCGCGGGTCTCGGGCGAGGGTCTAGGCGGGTTCACAACGCGCCCGATGGGGACGCGGTGCTGCGCCGAATCATAGCTCGGTAGAACGCCACCGCCCGGTTTCAAGGGACGAGCGGCCGGTCCCACGGGGAGCATTCGGAGAATCTATCGCCGAGGAAATCGATGAACAGTCGAACTTTCCGCGGCAGGAAGGCGCGCGACGGATAAAGCACGTGCACCGCATTGTCGAAAGTCGCCGCGGTCACGTCGTAGTCCGGGAAGAGATCCACCAGCTGGCCGGCGCGCAGCTCCCGCCCGAGGATCCAGCGGGCTTGCAGCAGGATGCCCATCCCCGCCAGGGCGCAGTTCTTGAGCGCGATGGCGTTCGATGTCCTGAGGCGCCCGGAGACCGGAAGCTCGAGCTCACCGTCCGGACCGCGCAGCCGCCACCGGGGCGAGAAGCCCGGCATGTCCAAGAGCAGACACTCGTGGTCGACCAGGTCTGCCGGCGATTCGGGTCGGCCGTGCGCGTCGAGGTAGGCGGGGCTGGCGGCGATCACCGAGCGCATGG
>JBCDKB010000451.1:0-7296 GCA_038747035.1 Acidobacteriota bacterium
TCCGTTGCGGAGGCTTTGGGCAGAACGCGAGCGTGGCTACAGCGGTTGATCGCCGGAACGCGCCCGCTAACACTTCAGCACCTCGAGAGCATCCTTGGGGAGATCGGAACCACCGAAGAGGAATTTCTCGCCGAATACCTGCGCCAGGCCCAAAGCCCGCAGCTGGCTATTCAGTCTGACGCATTGCTCAATCCAACGCTGTTGCTGCGCGCCCTACGTGGTGACGCCAATACGAGTCTTGGCTGGCCCGAAGCGTTCAGGAATGCCAACTGCACCCGTCCTAGCCCTGGAGACAACTTCCCTCTTCACCCGAGGGTACGCCGTATCGACGATGCGCGAGAACATGATCGATACTCGGCTTTGGCGGAGTCCGAAGACTGGCTACGTAGCTTTCTCCGACGCAGTCATCAACGTCGATTGACCGCGAACGAGACGGCCCAACTCAGCACCGCCTTAGGTGTTTGGTCATCCCTCCAACGCGCCCTCGGCGAGCAACGTCGTGGAGCGTTGGCTCTTGAGCTGGCCTGGGATCTAAACGGCGAAGCGCCATCATCGCCCTCCCGCGGAGATCTACTTGAGCGTACGAGCATTGCAGTTGCGGACTTTGGGTTTCCCAAGCTCGGATCTCCATTCATGCAGCAGGCGTTGGCCATTGCCATCACGAGCGAAGACGCTCACTGCCGTGCAAAGCGTCTGCTTGGCATTGGCCTCTTGCAATATCGCCTCGAAGAAATGCAGCTCGCTACTCAGACCTTCATCCGGGTGCTAAGCCACCCAGGTACGGACAGCATCCGTGGCGTCGCTGCGGCCAGCTACCTAGCCTTGATATACGAGGGCCAAGGCAAACTGCAAAAGGCCTGGGACACACTGGAGCAGATCGGCCATGGTCTCACCGACATCGCCCCAAGGGCCCAGCTCTGGCCGTTGGGAATTCAAGCGCGAGTGCTCAGGGGGCTCGGGAAGCTGGCTGAGTCCAAAGTCATCTGGGAGGAGATTCTGGCACTCTCGCCACGGTTTCTGTCTCCTCTAGATCAGGCTGCCACTCTTGTCCAGCTTGCCGAGGTGTTGGCGGAGCTTGGCCAGTCCGGCGATCTCCGAACTCACCTCCATCACTTCAAGCGGCTAGCTATCGAGCTTGAGGATACTCCGCTTGCTCGCGTCGTCTTGAAGACTCTTCAGGCCACGGTTCAAAGTGGCGAGGCCATAACCCTCGCATCGGTTCGACAGGTCCAGGCCCAGCTCCAAGCTGTGGGCTCGAAATCCTCCTAGCCGACAGGATCGGGCTCTGGGAAGAGTTCTGGCGTCTCGGCGTCGTCTAACTCTGCGGGCGCTTCGGATACCTCTGGTCCCACAAGATCTGGCTGTGGGAAAAGCCAGTTAACCACTGCTAAAGCAGTAGCCATGAAGCCTTCGGTCCAATCGACAAGCGACGCTGAAGGCGAAGCTGCCACCGGCTGCGTCAGGAGCGCGGCCGCAACAAGCACCAGGATGACAGCAGCTCTGATTTTGTGAGTCATCAGTATCCCTCTTCAGCATGCGATTCTGGTCGCTTCGGTGCGACAGGCAGAACGCCTGCTTTCGGCGACAAAAGTATGGACTGTTACCGCTCCGGTAACAAACCAACAAAACCAGCCGATTGGAGAGATCTGTTTCCGGAGCGGTAACGCTCCTAAGGATGCACATCCGCACTGTCACCGCAGCGGCAACAGACGAGCGAATCGTTGGCCATTAGAGCGATTCGGAGCACGCTCACGCCTCCAACAGTCCAGGAGGCCCCATGCCAGCGATCACGCTCGACCTCGAACCTTTCAAGCCATTCCTCCCGACCCGCGCAGCGTCCGATCTCCTCCGGAGCTGTCTCGACACGACGCCGGAGCTTCCAGACCGCGGGCGCTGCGGCGCCACTCCGTGGGATCCAGAGTCACGGCGCATTGAGCGCCTCAAGCAATACCGGCCGCGGGAAGCCGCCGAGCTGGCGGACCGCTGGCTGGAGGACACGCTGGACGCCGTGCGGCGAGAACCGGACGACCCGGAAAACATCGGACTCTTTGCTTCGGCGCTCTCGACGTGGTCGGGTCTACGACGGACCTTGGGTCAGCTGGACGACTCGGTCCTGGCGACGCACCATGCGCTCAGGATCCTGTCGCCGCAGCCGACCTCGACGCGGGCCGGCTTCGCGTGCCAGCGGGCGGCGTTCGTGCTGGGTGACCTCGGTGAGACGGAGGCGGGCCGGCGTTTCGCCCGTCGAGCGGTCTCGATCCACTGCGAGACTCCGGCGGGTCCGGCGACGCAGCACGTGGCGGTCGCCTACGCCGGCGTCGGTGCTTTTCAGCTGTTCTACTGCCGGGAATTCGCCCAGGCAAGATTCTCATTCGGGCAGGCGCAGCACCCAGGCGCTGAGGAATGGGTCGCCGTCGGCGCCCGCCACGGGCTTGCCTATAGCTACCTGATGGAGGGGAGCTTTCCTGAAGCGCGGAACGTCGTGGACTGTATCCGAGCGCTCCATCCCTCCCTCGCCGCGGATCAGGACTTCCGCTTGCGCTGGCTCGAAGCCGAGATTGCGGCGGGATCGGGGGAGGTCGAAAAAGCCCTCGCGCTCTACGACGAGCTCTTCATGCGCAGCATCGAGGTCACGGAGCTGGCCGGCGGAGTGCTCGTCTTCTTGGACGCCGCGAGCCTCCTCGTGGATCGGCACACCGGCGCCGGCGAGTGGTGGGGATGGCGCCGGCGGCTCTTAACGCTCTACCGAGAGCTCACCCACCCTGAGCAGCTAGCCCTCGACCCGTGCTTGGATGCGCTCCGCGGACTCGAGCTCGACCGCGAGCTGCTGGACCGGACCGCGGTGGCGTTCAAGAAAGCTTCGAACCGCATGCTGCTGCGCATGGGAAGACCCGGCGCGGCGGGTCGTCCCGAGCTCGGCGGCGATCTCGAGGTGGCGTAGGGTGACGGGACTCCCGAAGCCTTCTGCGGAGAGTGCACCCGAGTCGAGCGTTCCCCGCAGGCCCAACAAAGATCCCCGGCTCCCGGCGCCTTGGGGGACGCTCACCGTAGAGGAGCTGCTCCGCCGTTGTCAGCGGATGCTCGCTCCAGAGGACATGGCGGCGGGGCTTCTGATGGCCCACGAGTTTTTCCGAATCGTAGCGGCGTTCGAAAAGCGATCGCCGAGCACGCCGACCGCGGTCTACCGTTCGGCTCTCGCCAGGTCCCTGCGGCCCTTTCCCGAGTCCGCGGAGCCGCCGCCCCTGACGGGTCTAGGGGGCCTTCAACCGCTGATGTCCTCCGTCCTCGCGGCCGACTGGTTCGTCACTATCTCCGAACGCGTTCCCCCCCGTGTGCGACGGCGGGTCCTGCCGCCGGTGGTCCAGGTGCTCTTGGACGTGTTGGCCGCCGAAGAGCTGATGGCGGCGTCTCGGGTTCCCGGAAGGCCCGGTTAGGAAGTCGCCCAGCCCCGGGAGCACGCCGGTCCGAGCCCCCGTCCCGGACGCTCGCGTCCGGGGTCGGTCGAACCGGCCCCGGGCCAGCGGAGCGGCATTTTCGATCTGCTAGCCTCCCGACATGCCGCAACAGGGCATGGATGCCGGAAGCGACGCGGAGCCCACGGACGTCACCCGACTGCTCGTCGAGTGGAAGCAAGGGCGCGAAGGCGCGCTCGACGAACTCACGCCGCTAGTCTACGAGGAGCTGCACTTCCTGGCGCACCGCTACCTGCGCAAACAGCAGCACCCGGACTTACTCCAAACCACCGTCCTCGTGCATGAGGCCTACCTGCGGCTGGTCGGCGAAGAGATCGACTGGCAAGGGCGGGACCATTTCTTCGCCGTCGCCTCGACGGTCATGCGGCGCATCCTGGTCGACTTCGCCCGCTGGCGCTACGCCAAGAAAAGAGGCGGCGGCCAGGTCGACGTGTCGCTCGACGGCGTCGAATACCAGCTCGCGGCGCAGCCTGAGCCGGAGGCCCAATTGCTCGCCCTCCACGAAGCCATCAACGACCTGGCGAGGATCGACGCCCGCAAGGCCAGGATCTTGGAATTGCGCTACTTCGGCGGCCTCGCGATTCGGGAAACCGCACGGATCCTCGGGATTTCGCCCGCCACGGTCGAGCGGGAGATGAAGATGGCCCGCGCCTGGCTCGCGCAGGTCCTCGGGCCATGACCCCGCCGCTCGACCCGGAGAGCTGGCGCGAGCTGCAGGCGCACTACGACCGGATTATCGACCGGGGGGGCGAGGAACACACGCAGGCCGTCGCCGAGTTGCGGCGCGAGCGGCCGGAGCTCGCCGAGCAGCTCCGGCGACTGCTCGCGGCCAGCGACGGCGCAGAGGCGCGAATTCGCGCGGTGCTCGATCAGAATCTAGAGGCGCTCGCCGGGGAGGGCGGCCGGCAGAAGCTGCCGGAGCGCATCGGACCGTATGAGGTCCTGCGCGAGCTCGGGCGCGGCGGCATGAGCGTGGTCTACCTGGCCCGTCGAGCGGACCTCCACTTCCGCAAGCTCGTGGCGATCAAGGTGGTGCTCCGAGGCATGGATTTCGAAGAAATTCTGCGCCGCCTGCGGCAGGAAAGACAGATCCTCGCGCAGCTCGAGCACCCGAATATCGCCCGGCTGCTCGACGGCGGCAATACGGAGGACGGCGCCCCCTACGTGGTGATGGAGTTCGTCGACGGCCAGCCCATCGACACGTTCTGCCAGACCGAGGCCCTCGGTCTCCGGGGCCGTCTCGAGCTCTTCTGCCAGATCTGCGAGGCGGTCGCCCACGCCCATCGGAACTTGGTCGTGCACCGCGATTTGAAACCCTCGAACGTGCTCGTGAACGGAGAGGGCCAGGTCAAGCTGCTCGACTTCGGCATCGCCAAGCTGCTGGACCCGGAGCAGGCCCTCGAATTCGGCAAGACCGCGGACACGATGCGCCTGTGGACGCCGAGCTTCGCGAGCCCCGAGCAGATCGCCGGACGGGGACTCAACACGGCCTCGGACATCTACTCCCTCGGCGTGCTGCTCTGCCATCTCCTCTGCGGCCGGGGGCCGTACGACCCTGGGCTCGGCCGCGGGGAGCTCGAGCGCGCCATCGTCGCGGGACGGGTCCGGCGACCGAGCGAGGTCGCCGATTCACCGCAAGACGCCGACGGCCTCCGCGGCGACCTGGACGCCATCGTCGCCGAAGCGACGCGCCGACGCCCTGAAGATCGCTACGCCAGTGCGCAAAACCTGGCGGCCGATGTCCGTCGCTACCTCGACGGCCTGCCGGTCCTGGCGCGGCGGGAATCCGCGCTTTACCCGCTGTGGAAATTCGCCGGACGCCACCGCAATGCCCTGGCCGGGACGGCCGTCGGCGGCCTGCTGCTGGTCGCGACCCTCGTCTTTTCCGCCCTGCGCCTCGCCCACGAGAAAGAAGTCGCCCTCGCGGAGCGTGAGAAGGCGGAGCACACCGCGTCATTTCTCAGGGGCCTCTTCGAGCACGCCGATCCGGCCCGCTCCCGACACCCGGAGCTCACCGCCCGCGACCTGCTCGACCAGGGGGCCCGCAGGATCCACGTCGAGCTCACCGAGCAACCGCTGGTGCGCGCCGACCTGATGGACATGATGGGCACCGTCTACCAAGCCCTCGGGGATTACGGCGCCGCCGATCGGTGGCTGACGCGGGCGCGCGACCTACGGCGCGAGCACCTCGACGCCGAGCATCCCGCCCTGCTCGATTCCGCCGAGCACCTCGCCGCGCTCGAGCACGCCAGCGGCCGGTACGACGCGGCGCAGTCCGCCCTCGAAAGCGTGCTCGAGCGCAAGAAAGAAGTCCACGGCGCCGACTCCCTCGAAGTGGCGACGACCCTAAGCCGGCTCGGCGATCTGCTCTATGAACGGGGCGACACCGACCGGGCCCTCGGGGTCTTCGAGTCGGCTTACGGCATTCGCCGCCGGCACTTCTCCGAGCCCCACCTCGAGCTCGCCAGGAGTCTCCAGGACCTCGGGGCGACCCACTTCGACCTCGGCCAGCTGGACGAAGCCGAGGACCTCTTGCTGCGGGCCGAAGCGCAGCGCCGCCGGGAGCTGGGGGACTCCCACCCCAAGCTCGCCGAGACCCTGGGCACCCTCGGCGCCGTGCGCTTTGCCCGAGGCGACGTCCCGCAAGCGGAGGCGCTACTGCGCGAGGCCCTCGACATCCGGACCGACGTCTACGGTCGACGCCACCCGCTGGTGGCCCGGACGCTCAACAACCTCGGGGAGGTCCTACGCCGGAGCGGCCAGTACGGCGAGGCCCTGCCGCTGCTCGAAGAAAGCGCCGAGCTCGTCGGCGTGCTCCAAGGCCCCGGGCACCCGGAATATGCCGACAATCTCCTCAACTATGCGCGCACGCTCCAGCAGGCGGGCCGACCCGCCGAGGCGGAGGTCTTGCAGCTCAAGGTCCTCGAGATCCTCACCGACCTCGGCGACGAGGGGGAGCGCAAGACCCCCTGGGCGCTCATCAACCTCGGAGACACCTACCGGGACCTCGGCGAGCCCCGGCGGGCCCTCGACAGCTACCGACGGGCGCTGGACCTGCGCCGCCGGCACTTCCCCGCCGGCCACCCCCGCCTCATCCGCCCCCTCGAGCGCCTGGGCGACGCCCTGCTGGGCCTCGATCCGGCGGCGGCGGAGGCTCCGCTGAGGGAAGCCCTCGATATCCGCACCGCCCTTCGCCCCGAACGTCTCAGTACCCACCGGCTGCGGCTCAAGCTGGCCGGACTCTTGGCGGATCTCGAGGATGGAGGTCCCGCCGACGGACGCGGCCAGGCCGAAGCCCTCGCCCTCGCCGAGGACGGCCTCCGCGGCCTCGAGGACCACCTCGAAGCCGACGATCCAGAGGCCCTCGAAGCCCGTCGCATCGTCGAGGGGCTGCGGGCCGGCTCTTGATTGAAGTCGGCTTCGCCTAAGGGTCGATATCCTCGTCATCGCCGCAATAGAGCCGAGGTTCGGCCGGCGGCCATTCATCGAGCTCGCAGCTTTCGGCGTCGGGCACGATGGTGAGCGTCAAGGATTCCGATGTGGCGGCGCCGCCGTAGTCGACCACGGACACGGTCAAGATGTGCTGCCCCGGAGAGAGAATCGTGCGCAGCCTCCCGCCCACGCCGAGGTCGCCGTCGAGGCTCGAGTGCCAGTGGAGGAGATGGCTCAGGTCGCCGTCTTCAGCATCCAGCGCCTGGAAGAGACAGCGGAGACACGCGCATTCGGACTGCACAAGGGGAGGCGTCTCAAGCCGCACGATCTCCGGCGCCCCGTTCGGCTCCGGCGGCGGGCCGGCCACCAGGCGCACCTCATCCACCAGCCA
>JBCDKB010000452.1:0-7282 GCA_038747035.1 Acidobacteriota bacterium
CAGCGCTGCGTCAAGCCCAGCCGTAGCGTGTGGCCGCAGGGCCCCCTCAGAGCTTCACTCTTCCCTTCTCAAAATCGGCCCATGACAATCCACAGCACGGCGACGATCAGCGCGGCCATGGGAGGCCCGAAGTCGTGCCAGGCCAGAGAAGGCCAGGTCAGCGGCAGTGTGGCCAGCACGAGAACGATCGCTAAGAGCAAGAGGAGTCCGATGGGTAGGAGGATGTCACCGTACTTGACGAAGGTTACGAATATTTTGGAGGGCCGTCCGACTTCTCTCGAGTCGAGCTTGGCTGAAGAGCTACTCAGAAGGAAGTCGACGATTGAAGTCGTATTGCCTTCCTTCAGCATGGCGCCGTGTCCTCCGGTAAACCGGTGGTAGGCGATATGGTCCGTGTCTCCAAATTCAAAGCCATCGAATCCGCCGGTGCCGATGTCTTTCCATCCAAATTTGTTCAGAACCCTGCACAGGACCCCGACCGACCAGTCCTGCGAACCCATGTCACTTCGCACGGATTTAGCCTGCTGACGATCATTGATCGCCGTGTCCCAGTCGTACTTCGGCGGCAGCACGCTCGCTGCTAGATAGAGCCTTTCAAAGGAAAGTCGAGGGATTCTTTGGAGGGCTTCACCGAGAATATAAGTGCCGTTGCTGTGGCCAGCGAAGTAAAACTCTGTCTTGGGGTTGCGAGCCAGGTATTCCGCGTATTCGTCGATGAACCAGCTGACGAAGGAGTTTCGATAGCGAGTGTTGAGAAAGCCCCTTGCGGAGAGGTAGCCGTAGTGAGGCAGAACCATCTTCGCTTCTGGATATCTTCTTGATAGCTCGTCTGAGACTTTCTTAAAGCAGTCCCGCGAATCTCGTATGCCATGGAGAAAAAAGAATACTTTTTTCGCGGATCCCGTGACCTTGACGCCACGATTGGCGACGGCTTCGCCGAGGAATGCTCTCTTGAGGGGATTCTCGGTCTGCTGGTTGGGTCTTGCAATCGCGCTGTGGCTGACGCCGGACACTCCGACGGGGACGGCGTTGGGAAACTGGTCGAGATCGATCACATCTTCCGGCCGAATCGCGAGGTCTGCGCTACCTAAAAGGTGAACAACCTGTGGGACGTTGCGTCCACTGGTGGACATATGGAGCCAGTCGACTCGCAACCTCGAGATGAAATCCGAGCCCGCCAGCATAGCCAAGAGCATTTTGCCGAAGCCAAAGGTCCGTGCCGTAAAGGCCAAGATCGACAGCGAGTACTTCAAAATCAGAGATTGGTTGTTGATGACGAAACCGCGGCCGAATCCCCCCATGAGCACCAGGCGACACACGAGGTTGGCCCAGGACTTCGAGAGAGCGGTCGAGCGGCCAAAACCCGAGGCGTTCAAATAGGCCCGTCTAAGGATTGATGCCCCCATGCTGTGGCCGGCAAGGATGATCTGATCGACTTGATCCCGGTGGTCGTAGACGTAGTTGTCGATAGTGTCGCTGAGGCTTTGTGCGATGATTTCCGGATCTTTGTTGCTACAGAGACTCTCGGCGTAGGTGAATTCCAACCAGAGCGCATTCTTCAAGGTTGTTTTCTGACGGAGCATCTCCTTGAGCGGCGCTAATGACGAGGGTTTCCCCCTGTAGTTTGGCACCAAGACAACCAAGGTTTTTAGATCCATGATGCTTCCCTCTCCTCCGCTGGTGATGAGCCAGATTGTGAAGATTTATCGCTGGCGGCCGTTTCTCCCGCGAATGATGCGAATGCTATCGAATCCGAACGGAGTTTTTTCAGCACCTCGCGGTTTCCGGGGCGACTGTGGCGATGGGTCGCGGACGGATCGATCTTCTGATGGGTCGCCGCGCTGATCTTCATTCCCGCGCTTCTCGTGCTGGCTGCCGGCACGCCTAGTTCTGCGACGTTAGATCGGCGGCAAAGCCTGGCCCAAGAGCTCTCTGCCGGCCCGGCTGAGCGGCACCTCGGCGCCCGACGAGACGACGGCCACGTGGTCGTCCGGGCCGCGGTGGCGGATCTCTCGCAGATGGGCGAGGTTGAGCAGGGCAGAGCGGTGGACGCGGATAAAGGCCTTGGCATCGAGCCGCTCGCCGAACCACTTCATGGACCGGCGGATCACGTGGGTCGCACCGGCGACGTGCACTCTGACGCAGTAATCGTCCGCTTCGATCCACTCGATGTCTTCCACCTCCACGATCACCGTGCGATGTCGCTTGCGGGCGGTGAAGCGCCGGAGGGGCTCGGGGGAGGTCGGCTCCTCGACCTCGGCGATGGGGCCGGCGGCGAGCTGTAGCAGCCGCCGGCCGATGTCGGCGAGCTGGCCGGTCTCGAGCTGGGCGCGGGCGCGGGCGAGCGCGTTCTGAAGATCGTCCTCGGAGCAGGGCTTGAGCAGGTAATCGAGCGCGAGGGCGCGGAATGCGCGGACCGCGTAGCGGTCGTAGGCCGTGACGAAAATGACCAGCGGCGGCGGCGGGCCGAGTCGGCGGACCAGTTCGAAGCCGTCCATCACCGGCATCTGGATGTCGACCAGCAGGACGTCGGGCGGCTCGATCCGCGTCGCTTCCAGGGCGGATTCGCCGTCAGCAAATTCGCCCGCCAGCTGCACCCCGTCGTCGCGATCGAGCAGCTGAATCAAGGCCTGTCGGGCGAGCTCTTCGTCGTCCACGACCATGACGCGCAGCGGTGTCTTCGGCTCGCCCATGCGCTGGCCCCCGGCCGCTGGCCCTGACGGGTCTTGTCGGTTCTCGTCCACGGCTAGCGGTCCGGCGACGCGTCCAGGTGCTCAGCGGTCGGCGAGTCGACGCTCCAGGGGAAGCGCAAGTTGACGCGGGTTCCGCCCTCCGCTCGGGGGACCAGATCCAGGTGCCAGCGGTTACCGTAGAGCGCAGACAAGCGGCCCCGGACGTTCTCGAGGCCGAGGCCCCGGGACGTCGCTTGGCCCCCGTCGAGCAGGGCCCCGGCGCCCGGGTCCGTCTGCGGCCCGTCGTCTTCCACCGCGATCGACAGCTCGTCGTCGAGGCGGGTGATTTCGACCTCGATGCGGCCCCGGCCGAGGCCCAGCTCTACGGCGTGACGGACGGCGTTTTCGATCACGGGCTGGAGGAGGAGGGCGGGGACGATCGCGTCTTCGACGCCCGGCCCGAGGCGCCATGAAAAGTCCAGCCGGTCGCCGAAGCGCACCCTTTGAATGCCGATATAGAGCCCGGTGATCTCGATCTCTTCCGCCAGCGGCACGAGCTGACGCCGGTGGTCGTCGAGGGTGGAGCGCAGCAGGTCACAGAGTCCGAGCAGCATGCCTTCGGCGCGCCGACTGTCGCCGGTCCGCACCAGGGACACGATCGCGTTCATGGTGTTGAAGAGAAAGTGCGGCTGGAGCTCGAGCTTGAGGGCCCGCAGCTCGGCGCTCGCCAGCTCCTTTTCGAGGCGCGCCGTATGCAGCTGGTCGCGGTGCGCCCGCGCCCGGATCCGGTAGACCGACGCGGCCACCAGGATGACGCCGTAAAGGGACAGGTCGAGGTAGAGCCATTGGAACGCCTGCGCCATGTACTCGGCGCCGAAGCTCGATTTCGTCGGCACGGGACGGTAGGGATCCAATACGAGCGAAATCGCCGCCATCGGCACCATACGCACCAGGCTGCCGGCGGTGGCCGAGAGCAGGTGGACGACCACGGCGGAGGAGCGGAGGCCGCCGACGACGGGGAAACGGGACTCGAGTGCGAAAACCAGCGGGCTGAGCAGCATCCACGTCGAAGCGCCCGCCATTTGCCACAGAAGGATGCGCCACCAGTCGTGGCCGTGGCCGCGCATGCTGAAGTAGAGCTGGTTCGCCACCATCAGCCCAAAATAGGACCAGATGGCGGCGGTCGTCAGCCAAAAGCTGCGTCGCGCCAGCAGGGGCGACTCTGCGCCGTCTCCCGTCGACGGGCCGTTCGATGGACCGGGTCGGCGTTCGCTCACCATGGCGGGCATGATCGCACGGGCCGCGTTCACGGAGGAATCCTAGAAGACCCGGCGCGGGCTGCCGCTGACGGACCGCGGCCCGCTCGGGATGACCAGGCCGGCGAAGGCGAGGGGCAATTTTCGGGATTTTATGGGCTTCTCTAGACGGGGCGCCGGATCTCGCGGCCCAGAGTCCTGGCCGGGCGGTTCGGCGCGGACGAGCTAGGGGAACGGATCAGGGGGCGCGGGCCCGGGCGCCTGGGTCGAGCGTGAATTCAGTGCCCGGAATGGTGAGACGAGTGAGCCGAAGCCGCGAAGGGGTCGTTCCCCGGATCTCGATTCCAGACGTACTCGGTCCAGGTGGCGATCTGCTCCGCCTGCGGCTCACCGAAGAGCCTGGCGACGACGTGCAGCGCCATATCCATGCCGGCGCTGACCCCCGAAGAAATGACTAGGTCGCCGTCATCCACCCAACGCGCTTTTTCGATCCAGTCGACGGCGTCCCGGGTTTCCCTGGTCAGCCCTCGGATCGGCCACCAAGTCACATCGAGCGGTCCCACGCAGAGACGTCGCCGGACTCGAACCCGTCGGCGAAGATGGCGCAGAAGTTGAAGGGGTCGCCGTCGTTACAGTCGCGGTCGGCGCAGAGGCCGTCCATATCGCCGTCGCCGAGGCCGTCGTCGCCCAGGCAGGCGTCGAAGTCGTCGCAGACGCCGTCGGCGTCGCTATCGCCGGTGGCGTTGTCCCCCTGACACTCGTCGCAGTCGTCCGGGATCAGGTCGGCGTCGGCGTCCTCGCCGTCATTGGGGCCCGGACAGAGGTCGAAGATGCGCGCTTGCACGCTGTCGCCGGAGCTGTCGGTGAAGGGTGAGCTCGCGCTCTCGAAGACCACCACCGCGCGCTCTGGCCCGAGGACGGCGACGACCGGGTCGTCTTGGTTGCCCGTTGTGAAATTGTTGACCGTGAGCTCGTCGCCGACCGGCGTTCCGTCCGTAAGAAGGCGCCGCAGCCGCACGGCGTGGCCCGAGCCGTCCGGCGAGACGACCATCTCAGACTCCTCGGATTCCCAGACGACCACGTAGCCGCCGAGCTCACCGTAGGCCGCGTCCGCATCGTCGTTATTGCCGGCCGTAAAGTCGTTGACTTGGAATTGATCGCCGATCGGCGAGCTGTCTGAGGCGAAGCGCCGGGCCTGGGTGCTGGTTTCGCTCGTATCGTCGCCGGGTGAGGCGTAACTGCGCCAGGTGACGATGAATTCGCCGTCGGCCGCAAACGCCACCCGGACGGTATCCGCTTCGTCCTCCGTGTAGGTGTTGACTTGGAACTGCGCGCCGATCGCGGTGCCATCCGACTGAAAACGCCGGGCCCTTGGGAAGAGGGCTCCGGAATCTTCGCTGGCCCAAACGACCACAAAACCGGTGGTTTCCGAGTAGTCGATATTGGGACTGATCTGGCCGCCATACGTCTCCGTGTTGACTTGAAACTCGGTTCCCACCTCAGCGCCGCTCGAGTCCCAAAGCCGCATCTGGACGCTTCTTCCGTCGGTGTCGGTGCCGCTCGAGACCTCGCTATGCCAGACCACCGCGAAAGCACCGTCCTCGGCAGCCGCCACCGACGGATATTCCTGGAAGCCCGTGGTCAGCGAGTTGACCTGGAATTGGAGGCCGTTGGGCTCGCCGCTGGACAGGAAGCGTCGCGCTGAGATGCGATTGGCGAGGGGGTCCGCATCGTCAAAAGTATCCCAGGCGACGACGAAGCCGCCGTCCGAAAAGGCGGAGATCGAAACCTCTCTCCCGGCCTGCTCACCAGCGGTCTGGTCGTTGACCTGGATCTCTTCGCTCAGCGGTACACCGAGGGAATCGTAGATTCGATGGACGAGATCGCCTTCATCGAATGCCTTGCTTTCCCAGACGACGATGAACGAGCCGTCTTCGCGGACGGCGACGACCGGGTTGCCTTGAAAGAAAGTTGTCGTGTCGTTGACTTGGAACTGCGGTCCCACGGGTTCTGGGGCCTGGGCGTGCGCCTGGAAAACTAGGCCGATCAGCGCCAAGGCGACGGCGGTGATTCGGGTGGCTTCTCGGAGACAGCTCATACTCATTCTGTGAAGTCCTCGGGGTCATCTGAAATTCGGCCTCCGTACATGCGCAGAACGAGAGACTTTTGGTTCATCGAAGGGGTATCGAATTCGATTTTTTTCTCCGCCCGGCTCGGCACCCGGCGGATATGATCCGCCATGTCTCCAGATGCACGGCCATGGACGCAGAGAATCCCAACGCCCACGGCGAAGTGACCCGCCTCCTCGAGCGCCTCGGCGACGGGGACGGCGGGGCCCTCGAAGAGCTCGTCGATTTCGTCTACCTGGAGCTGCGTCGAGTGGCGGGTGGCTTCGTCAAGGGGGAGCGATCCAGCCTGACGCTGAGCGCCACCGAGCTGGTGCACGAGGCCTATCTGCGTCTTTTCGACCCTGATCAATCATCATTTCAGGATCGGCGACACTTCTTCGCTTCGGCCGCCGCCGCCATGCGGCGCGTCCTGATCGACCACGCACGCCGTGCGGCGGCCGACAAACGAATTCCGAAGGGATCGCTGGTGCCGATGGAGCTGCTCCGCGACGGCGAGCCGATGCCGGCGCTGGGGACTGGGGGCGCCGCCGTCGAAGGCTCTAGCGTCGATCTTCTGGCGCTCGATCGCCTGGCGGCCATCGACCCGCGACAGGCGCGCATCGTCGAGCTTCGCTACTTCGCGGGCCTCACCGCCGCCGAGGTCGCCCAGCTCCTCGACATTTCCCGAAGCACCGTAGCCCGCGACTGGAACGTCGCTCGACTGTGGCTGCGGCGGGAGATGCGGACATGAGCGAGGTCGACCACGGCCGGCTTACGGAGCTGGTCGGCGCGGCGCTCCGCGAGCCGTCCGATCGGCGAGCCGCGTGGCTTGAGGACGCGTGCGGCGACGACCACGCCCTGCGCGCTGAAATCGAATCCCTGCTCGGGGAGGAGGAGTCCCTCGAGGGCTTCCTCGAACGACCCGCGGCGATCGAGGTGGCCGGCCGCTTGGCGAAGTCTTCGAGGTCGTCGCTGCCTAACGCCATCGGCCCCTACCGAGTGCTTCGTCTGCTTGGACGCGGCGGTATGGGCACGGTGTATCTCGCGGAGCAGGAGCAGCCCGTTGAAAGGTTGGTGGCGCTGAAGGTGCTGGATCGCGTCGGCGGTCGAGAGGGGCCGCGATCGCGCTTCGTCGCGGAGTGCCGGGCCCTGGCCCGCCTCAAACACTCGAATGTCGCCGCGATCTACGACGCCGGGATCTCGGCGGACGGGCGGGCCTTTGTCGCCATGGAATGGGTGGAAGGCA
>JBCDKB010000453.1:0-7279 GCA_038747035.1 Acidobacteriota bacterium
AAGCAGCCAGCGACCACGGCGTTAAGACGCCGGGACGGCTTCAAGAGAAACCGTCCCTGGATGGTGCGCTGGGTGATCTCGACCAGAGCCCCTGGGCGGGGGAGATATCGTGGATTTCGGGCCATTATGCCGATAAAGACGACAAACCAGCCTTCGTTCAGTCGGGCGCCCAAAATTTTTGAAGATTTCGACCACTCTCTCCTGCCAAGAAGTCCTGTTGTTCAGCAGTTGTTGTTCAGCAGTTCAGCAGGTGCCTGGCACTCCATCGAGGCTGCTAAGAAGTCCTGTTGTTCGGCAGGTGCCTGGCACTCCATCGAGGCGCACTCCATCGAGGCTGAGGCGTAGGTGCCTGGCACCTCATCGAGGAGCACCTCATCGAGGAGAGGATCTCCTCATCGAGGCGGCGGTCTACTGGACCGGAAACCCGCGCGCCCGCATCAGCGCGCTCGTTTCTGCATCGCGACCGCGGAATGCCCGATAAGCATCCGCGGGATCGACCTCGTTACCCGGTGAAAAAAGGTGCTCGACCATGCTGGCCGCAACACCCTTGTCGTAGAAGCCGTCCGGCGCCTCAGCGAAGGCTTCCGCCGCGTCAGCGGTGAGCACATCAGCCCACAGGTAGCCGTAGTACCCCGCCGCATAGCCCTCACCCGAGAAGATGTGTCCGAAGTGGGTCGAACGGTGACGCATCACGATCTCTTCGGGCATGCCGAGCTCGGCGAGCTGGTCGCGCTCAAAGGCGGCCACATCCAAATCTTCGACGTCGACCGTGTGGTAGCGCATATCCATCAGCGCCGACGCCAGATACTCCGCCGTCGCGAAACCTTCATTAAAGGTCGCCGCTTGCTTGATCTTCGCCACCAGCTCCGCCGGCATCGGCTCACCGGTCTCGTGATGAATCAAATAACCTTCGATGACCGGGTCGGTCAGCAACCAGCGCTCGAGCAGCTGCGACTGAAACTCGACGTAGTCGCGCACACCGCCGTTTAAGGTGCGGTAGGTCACGGCCGATGAAAGCGAGTGCAGGGCATGGCCAAATTCGTGGAAGTAGGTTTCCGCATCCGACCAGGAGATCAGCGCCGGCTCTCCCGGGGCCCCGGGAATGAAATTCGAATTATTCGACACGAGCACAGTCTCCTCGCCGTCGAATTTCTTGTGCGATCGGTAGGTCGAGGCCCAGGCGCCGGACCGCTTGCCGGCGCGGGCGAAGGGGTCGAGATACCAAAGGCCGATGTGACCGCCGGACTCGATATCCGTCACTTCCCACACCTGCACGTCGGGGTGAAAGACGGGAACGGAGTCACTGTCTACGGGCGCGAACTTGAAACCGAAAAGCTCACCGGCGACATAGAACATCGCGTCGCGTAGCTTGTCGAGCTGGAGGTACTGCTTCACCTCATCTGAATTGAGGTCGTAGCGCTCTTTGCGCACCTTCTCGGCGTAGAACCGGTAGTCCCACGGTTCGACCGTGACGCCGGCGCCTTCCCGATCGGCGACTTTTTGCATGTCGGCGACTTCCTCGCCGACCCGCGCCACCGCCGCCGGCCACACTTGCTCCAAGAGCTCGGAGACATTCTCGGGGTTCTTCGCCATGCGATCTTCGAGGCGCCAGGCGGCGAAGTTGTCGTAGCCCAGAAGTCCAACTCGCTCGTCGCGGAGCTTCAGGATCTCGGCGATAACCGCCTTATTGTCCTGTTCGTCGTCGTTATTGCCGCGACGGTAATAGTTGCGCCAGACCTGCTCGCGCATCGCCCGGTCCTCAGCGAAAGTGAGATAAGGATCCATCGAGGAGCGAGTATTGAAGATGGCGTATGTGCCCGCCTGCCCTTTGCGTTCCGCCGCCGCCGCCGAAGCCGTTTTGAATGAGTCGGGCATGCCCGCCATCTGTTCTTCGGTCAGGTAGAGGGTGTACTTCTCCTCGTCGGCGAGCACGTTCTGGCTAAACTGCGTATAGAGCTGGGCAAGGCGCTGGCCGATGGCCGCGAAGCGTTCTTTTTCCGCCCCTTCGAGGGTCGCTCCATTGCGCGCGAAACGGTCGTAGACGATCTGCACCAGACGCTGCTCATCGGGACGCAGGCCGGCGACCTCATCGCCTCCATGGACCGCTTTGACGCGCTCGAAGAGCTTTTGATTCTGGGTGACCCTCGCTCGGAAAGCAGCCAGCTTCGGGGCCACACTCTGCTGGATCTCTCGAAGCTCCGGCGACGAGAGGTTGGCCGACCAGATGCCGAAGTAGGTCATAGTCCGACCCAAGGCATCGCCTGAGCGCTCCAGGGCGAGAATCGTATTCTCGAAGGTCGGCGCCTCGGCGCTTTCGGCGATGGCGTCGACCTCCATCAGGTTCAGCACCATGCCGGCGTCGAGCGCCGACTCGAGGGACGCCAAGTCCATCTTGTCAAAGGCCGGAACGCCGCCGTGGGGGCCTGTCCACTCGGCCAGCAGCGGGTTATTCATATCGATGATCGAGTCTTTCCCTGAATCCATAGCATCCTCACGGCTGCAGGCAGCGACCAAGGTCGTGACGACCGCGAGGCCAATGAGCGCGCGGAGTCGGTTCATCTGTCGAGTCCTTTCTAAAAAGTCGCGCGAAGCGAGGTCACCGGGTCGAACCGAGCGTCGCTGCGGTGCGTCTTGCCGAAGCGCCCGCACCAGAAACGCGGACTTTTTCAAGGCGGGGATTGTCGTGGCTTAACAGGAGTTCCCGGCGAGAGCGGATCCAGACGTTGGCCGAGCTCTGCTGTCCGGGCTGTGGGGTCGGGGGCCAGGTCGCTTGCCGGGCTGAAGAAAGTGATGATCACTCGTCGATCAGCAGGCCTAGCAAGTCCGAGGTCGAGACGATTCCCACAAGGTGACCGTCGTCGACCACCAGGAGGCGGTGGAGGTGGTGGCGCAGCAGCATCGAGGCGACTTCGGACACCGAGGCCTCCGGGTTCACCGAGATTGCGTTCGGCGTCATGATGTCACGGACGGACAGGGCCTCATCGACCAGACGAACCTCCGGGAGATCGTCAACGAGCTGATCCGGCACGTGCAAGTAGCTGCCCCGGCCCTCCGGTAGACCCAGGTCACGGACGATGTCGACGACCGAAACCACGCCGACGACGAAGCCATCCTCATCTTCAACCGGCGCCCCGGTAATGCGGTTTTCGCCGAAGAAGCTCGCTAGCCGGGCAACATCCCAGTCGACGCGGGCCGTCAGCACGTCGGGGCTCATCAGATCTCGGGCGACGATCGGGCGCATACGGGAGTCCTCCTCGGACGGTTCGGCGGTCGGCGCCGTCGATCGGCGCAGGTCGGTCGGGTCGGTGCTGACCATAGTCCACCGGCGGGGGCGTCGGATATCGGTCCTCCGTCGGCGCCGACGCGCAGGGCCCCCGACGGTCTCCAGACGGACGTCGGCGACAATGCCCAGGTGGTCAGACAGTGGGGTGCGAAGCGTACGGTAAGCCTCGAAGGCCAGTCCACGGGAAATTAAGATCCAGTCGAGCCGCCGACGTGGCCGGTGGGCCGGATAAGTGGGCAGGGCGCGGGTCGGCTCGTAGGGATAGACGCCAAGGGTATCGCCGAGCAGCCGCAGCGACGCCGGATCCCGCTGCCAGGAGCAGTTCAAATCCCCCAGGACCACCAGCGGACGCTGGCGTGGCCATACCTCTTCGACCATGCGCAAGATCTGACGTCGGCGCACCGTCGGCCGCAGGAAGTCGAGGTGCACGGAAACGACGTCGATTTCCGTCCGCCACTGGGGCACCTCGACGGCGGCGACGACGAAGCCCTTGGTATCGCGCCAAATCAGCCCGAAAGGGTGGGACACCACGGCGGAGAGTGGCCAGGCCGAGAGCAGCGCCGTCCCTGACGCCAAGGGGTAGCGACGGTGTCCGAACGGATTGTGATCTCCGCGGACGTGGTGATCGAGCTCAACGTGGCGGGAAAAATCGGCCACGTGGTCAAAATTGCCGCTCCATGCCGACGGACCATCAGCCTCCTGGAGGGCGATCACATCCGGCCCGACCTGCCGTAGAACCCGCCCGACCTCGAGCACGTTGCGTCGCGCCTGCCCGGCGTCCACCAAGGTCTGATGTGCCGCCGTCCGCCGACCGTGGGCGACGTTTAATGACAGCAGACGCACCGCGTCTTCGGACCGGGGCGGCACCTCGGACGTCGCCACCAGGTGGCTGCTCACGACCTTCGACCCGCGTCTGCGGTCACGGCGACGCAGCGTCCGGGTCGTCGGAGGGAAGGGCCTCGGAGGTACGGGAGTCATGGCGTGAGCGTTACCATCGGGTTCACGAGACGGTCCGTCAGCCCCTCGATTCTCTCACGCCGTGGCCCGCGGCGGAGAGGGAGTGTCGATTAGGGCGACGGCGCAGCGGAGGGGGAGAGTCGCCGCTGCGTAATCCGCTCGCGAATAGATAGGATTAAAAGATATGGCCATCCGGACTCGCTGTTGGCAGGCCCTCTTGATGCTCTGCCTGTCCCTGACTTTTCTTCTCGTTGTCCTCGAAATCGCAGCCCGCAGCTACAGCTGGCACCTCGGGAAAGGCTTCTGGAATCGACCCCACAGTTTCGAGAGCGCTTTCTTCGTCACCTACGACTGGCCGCCGCCGCTCATCGATGGCGAATTAGGCACGTTCCGCGCCGGCCAGACGGTCGCCAAAGCGAAGAGACCGGACGAGCTCCGGGTCATTTCCCTCGGCGGCTCGACCACGGTCAATGCCCGCAACCGCGACGGACGCACCTATTCCCGGGAGCTCCAGACGGCGCTTCGGCAGCGCCTCGGCGTGAGCGACCTTTTCGTCCTGAACGCCGGCGGGGACGCGTTTTCAAGCGCCCACTCCCTGACCAACCTCTCGCTGCGCCTGCTCGATTTCGAACCCGACGTCATCACCGTTTTGCACAACATCAACGACCTCACCGCCCGCGAATTCGGCGATTCCCTCGAGCCCGACTACTCGAACAAATACCTCGACGATGCCTTCCTCGGCTATGAGCACCGCGGCGGAGTCGGCGGCCTCATCATGCGATTCTCCCGCGGCGCCCAAATGGTCAAGTGGCGAATGACCGTTCTGCGTCGCACCCTTGAACGCAGCTCCCGCGGTCCTGGCGTCGGCAATCCAGAGGACGGCCCGCAGCTCTTCGAACGCAACCTTCGATCGATCGTCGCGCTCGCCCGGGCCCACGGCGTCCGCCCTATCCTGCTCACCCAGGCCCACCGTAGCCCAGAGCGTCAGGCGGAGCGGGGCGAGTTCATCCGTTATAACAACGTTATTCGTCAACTTGGCGCCGACCTCGGCGCGCCGGTCGTTGACCTCGGGGCGGCACTTTCTGGTCGTCGCGAACTCTTCCTCGATAAGGTGCACTTCAACGGCCAAGGCGTCCGCGCCATCGCCGCCGAGCTCGAGGCCAGCGTTTCGGCGGAGCTCGAGGCCGCCGTCGCCGACCGCAACGTCCCGGATCCGGAGCTTTCCACCGTGTCGACACCCCTCAGCACCCGATGGCAAGACCTGCTCGACCGGGCGGGTCTCGACGACCCCAACCTCGCGACGCTGCGCGAGCTCAAAGAGCTCTACTCCGAAAAGCACCGGACCTACCACAACTTCCGGCACATCGCAGATTGCCTGGACCAGCTCGACGGCCCGATTCCCGAGGTCGCTGACCTCAGCGAAGATGAGCGGGTCGCCCTCGGCTTCGCATTCTTCTTCCACGACGCCATCTACTCAACCGTGAAGGGCGGCAACGAGCAGAAGAGCGCCGACCTCGCCCGCGACCGCCTCACCGCCCTCGGCGCCTCCCCCGAGCTGGTGGGCGCCGTCGATCGGTTAATCATGGCCACCACCCATGATGCGAAGCCCGAAAGCGCCGACGAAGCCTTGATGATCGATATCGACCTGTCGATCCTCGGCCGAGACCGCGCCGCCTACGAGGTCTACGAACACGCCATCCGCAAGGAATATCGACTCGTGCCGGGGCCGCTTTTCCGCAGCAAGCGCAAAGAGATTCTCCAGCGCTTCCTCGAGCAGCCCCGGCTCTTCCACACCGAGTCTTTCCACCGGCGCTTCGACGCGGCGGCGCGGGACAATCTTCGCTGGGCGATCTCGCGACTCTGAGCCGCCGACAGGCTCTCCGGGGACTTCGAACGACCGGTCCTGCCTTCTCTCCGGAGTAGTGGCGGGGCTTGTCCCCGCCTCAGCGAGGCGGAGCCGAGCTTCTTCGAGCGCACCTTGGCCTCTGATTTCGCGCGTTGACCCCGACCCGTCGCGGAACACCGACGCTCTGATGCGGGCCGGGGCAAGCCCGGCCCCTACCCCGGAGGGAGCTCGCCCAGGTCACGCCAACCGTCAACAGACTCTCCGTGTCCTCGATCCATGGTCGTTCCGTTTCTCTCCGGGGTAGTGGCGGGGCTTGTCCCCGCCTCAGCGAGGCGGAGCCGAGCTTCTTGGAGCGCGAAGTTGGAGTCTCATTCCCCGCGCGCTCCTGGTCCTGGCGAAGGCTACGGTCGAAAACCGACCTTTTCAGCCCACCACTGCAGGCAAAGCAGCGCCCACAGCCCCCACTTCTCGTCGCTTTCAGACGTCACGTGGCGGCGCCAATAGGCCTCGACGGCGTCCCGCCGAAAAACTCCTGACGGATAGAGCGGGCCGTCGAAGAGCGTGCTTTCGACGAGCGTCCGGAGCGGTCCCCGCAGCAGATCCGCGAGCGGAATCGCGAAGCCCTGCTTCACCCGCTGCTGCTTGGCGCCGGGAAGACGCCGCTCGAAGGCGCGACGAAGAATGTGCTTGCGTTCCCCTCCGGCGAGGTGGGCCTCGGGGGCGATGCGTAGGCTCAGGTCCAGAACCTCCGTGTCCAGCAGCGGCACCCGCACTTCGAGGCTGTGGTGCATCGACGCCAGGTCGACCTTCTTCAAGCAGCGCTGCAGTTGACCGTGGAACTCGGCCCAGCGCGAGAAATGGGCCTGCTGCCGCGGATCCCCGGGGCTAGCCCCCTGCCACGGGGCGCTGTCGTAGATCGACGGCGGCGACGGCGGCGCCCCGAGATCGGGGGCAAGCCGAGCCAGATCGTCGAGGCCGAGGCGACAGTTGACCGAGTAGTAATAGTCGCCCATCGAGTGGAAGAGAATCGCATCGGATCGCCGCCGGCTAAAGCCCAGGCTCTGGCCCAGTCGGCCCAGGCCCCAGGTGAGGCGTCTCACCGAGAGGGGCCAGCGAAACCATCGGCCGTCCCGCAGCAAAGATCGCGGCCGCTCGTAGCCGAAAAAAAGCTCGTCGCCCCCGTCCCCCGACAG
>JBCDKB010000454.1:0-7266 GCA_038747035.1 Acidobacteriota bacterium
ATCGATTTACTTGATTTCCTTCCCCTGGTTTCACCTCGGTCGATCCGAGGCCGGTCGGGCGTACGTCCACGGATCGATTCATAACCCGGAGACTGTGATGGTTCCATTTCGTGTTCTTGGTTTGAGTGTTCTTCTGCTCGCTTTCGGCCTCGTCCTGAGCCCGTCGGCATCCGCGCAGTGCGTTGAAATCGACGGCTGCGTGCTGGTGTGGGCGGATGAATTTGACGGGACGGAAGTCGACCTCAGCAAGTGGACGTTCCAACTCGGCGACGGCAGTGAAGTTGGCTTGCCCGGCGGCTGGGGCAATAACGAGCTCCAGTACTACACCGCCGATAACGCCACCGTGGCGGGCGGTTTCTTGACGATTACGGCGCGCGAAGAGTCGGTGGCGCCGGGCTTTGACTACACCTCCACCCGCATGCGCTCCCTCGGCAAAGGCGACTGGACCTACGGCCGCATGGAAATGCGCGCCAAGATGCCGATCGGCCAGGGCCTGTGGCCGGCTTTCTGGATGCTGGCCTCCGACCCGTCGATCTACGGCGTGTGGGCCGCCAGCGGCGAGATCGACATCATGGAGTACATCGGTAGCGAGCCGGATCGCGTCTTCGGCACGATCCACTACGGCGCGTCTTTCCCGGGCAACGTCTTCTCGGGGACCGATACCTTCCTACCGTCGGGCACCTTCGCCGACGGCTTCCACGACTTTGCGATCGAGTGGGAATTCGGGGAAATTCGCTGGTACCTGGACGGCGTGGAGTACGCCAGCCGCGACAACTGGTTCTCCTCCGGCGGCCCCTTCCCGGCGCCCTTCGACGTCGACTTCCACTTGCTCCTGAACGTCGCCGTCGGCGGCAACTTGCCGGGCAACCCCGACGCCACCACGGTCTTCCCGCAGGAGATGGTGGTCGACTATGTGCGCGTTTACCAGGCGCCGAATACCCCGCCGTCGGTGACCATCACCGAGCCGACCGCCGCCGACGCGCTGGTCCCGGGCGAGGCGCTGACCATCCGCGTCGACGCCACCGACGACGGCTCGATCACGCTGGTTGAGTTCCTCCAGGGTAACGCCCTGCTCGGCGAAGACGACACCGCCCCCTACGAGCTGACCGTGCCGTCGGTCGCCGCGGGCTGCTACACCCTACGGGCCCGGGCGCGTGACGACCAGGGCGTGTTGGGCGTGTCCGCTCCGGTGGACGTGACGGTGGGGTCCGGCTGCCCCCAGTCCCCGTACCGGCTGACGCCGACCGCGATCCCGGGGGTCGTTGAAGTCGAAGACTTCGACCTCGGCGGCCAGGGCGTGGCCTATAACGACACCGACCCGGTGAACGCCGGCGGCGCCTACCGCGCCGGCGAGGGAGTCGATCTAGAAGGCACCACCGACGCGGGCTTCGGCTTCAACGTCGGTTTTGTCCAGGACGGCGAGTGGCTGGAGTACACCGTCGACGTCACCGCCGGCACCTACGACGTGACGTTGCGCGTCGCGTCGAATGAGGACGGCGGCATGCTGCAGCTCGAGTTCGACGGCGTCGACAAGACCGGGCCGATTTCGTTCTCGGGCACCGGCGGCTGGCAGACCTGGACCGACGTCACCGTGTCCGACGTCACCCTCGACAGCGGCCTCCAGACGCTCCGGGTCCTGATGCTCGATAGCGACTTCAACTTGAACCGCATCACGATCGCCGAGCCGGCGCCCCCGGCGCCCGGCGGCCCGCTGATCTTCGATGATATGGAGCACGGCAACCCGTTCGGCAGCGGCTACTTCGCCTTCGGCGGCGCCGTCGGCGGCGGCGGCATCGGCCCGAGCGGCGACGTGCCCCCGGGCGGCGGTTCCTTCTCGCTCGACACCGGCTGGGGCTCCGGCGGCGTCCCGGGCTTCTTCGGCGGCTTCGGGCGCACCAACCCCATCGACCTGACGGGCGCGGATACGTTCACGTTCTGGATCAATCCGAATGCGGACCAGGACTACACGCTCGAAATCAACCTCCAGGATGACGACAACGGCGACAACGTCACCGCCCAGGCGGATGACGACGAGTTTCAGTACCTCTGCGTCGTCAGCCCGACGGGCCCGTGCGCCATCGCCGGCGGCGGTTGGCAGCAGGTGACGATCCCGCTCGCCGACTTCGAGCTCGACCAGTCGTTCCTCTTCGGCGGTAACGGCATTTTCGACCCGTTCGCCGACGGCAACGGCCAGCTGATCAACGTCGTCTTTGCGGTGATCGGCAACTCCGGTTCCGACGTCAACTTCCGCACCGATAACTGGATCTTCGGCGTGCCGACCGAGCCGATCGGGCCGCAGGTCTGGGACGACTTTGAAGACGGGAACGCGTTCGACTGGGTGTTCTTCGGCGGCAACGCGGCCGGCGGTGGCGGCGGCGCCCTCACCGATCGCCCGTTCGAGGGCGCGTTTTACCTCAGCACCGGCTGGGGCGGCCAGGGCTCGGGCAGCGGCTTCTACGGCGGCTTCTTCAAGAACGTCCCCGAAGGCGACCAGCTGCCGACGCCGGACGATCCGTGGTTCAACGTCTGGGTGCTCAATCAGTCCGACGCCACGGTCGACGCTTACACGCTCGAGATCACGGTCCGTGAAGACCTCGACGGCAACGGCTGGACGAATGGCGAGGAAGACAGCTTCCGCCTCGACACGTCGTTCGTCGCCGCCGACTTCAACGATCGGTGGACGCAGATCAGCGCACCGCTCTCGAGCTTCATCAACCTCGGCACCGGCGGCGACGGCGTGTTCAACGGCCAGCTCGACGAAGTCGTGGTGGTGGTCGCCGGCGTCCAGGGCGGTCCGGGCACGACGGTCGAAGTGGACTTCGACAACTTCGTGCTCACCGGCGGCGGTCCGTTCGATCCGTGCACGACGGACGACTTCGAAGACGGTGATTTCGACGGCTGGTCCCTCGACGGCATCGGCCACGCGAATCAATTCGCCGCTGAGGTCGTCAACGGCGTGCTAGAGCTCACCTCCGACGGCGCCACCGCCTACCTCGGCGCCGACAACGCCGGTTTCCTCCACCGGGAGGTCGAGGGCGACTTCCGCCTCGAGGGCACCGTCGACGTAGGCGCCATGGATACGGGCAAGATCTGGCGCAAGGCGGGCTTCTTCGCCCGCGCCAGCCTGGACAACTTCGACCTGCGCCTCTTGGCGATGGTTGCGCCGGAGCAAGAGCGCCTGCAGATGGTCGCGCGCACGGAATACGGCGGCCGCGGCAACGTCAAGCTCGGCCTCGAAGTCCCGGGCGCGCCCGCGGTCGTTGACTTCGCGCTCCAGCGCGTCGGCCAGACCCTGAGCGTCCAGTATTCGCTCGACGGTCGCGAGACGTGGATCACCCCGTCGAACGGCCTCGGCGGTTCGGTCGAGATCCCCGACCTGCCGCCGACGCTGCTGGTCGGTCCGGCGGTGGTGTCGAACAACATCTCCGTCACCTCGACGGCCCGCTTTGACGACGTGGCGTTCTGCCCCGTGCCTTGACGGGTCCCTAGACGGAACTGGGCACTACGCTCCAAGCCCGGGTTGCGGCACTGTCCGCGGTCCGGGCTTTTTCGTAGGTGCAAAGATAGGCTTTGTCCAACCCTCGGATGACCTTTTTCGCGACGGGACGACGCCTTGGGTCAGTGGTCCAAGTATGACTTGCTCCGCCGGGGCGAAAGATTAAGCACTACCATGCGTGCCTGAATTTCGTGAATACTGGCGATAAGTAAGTCTAAAACTTACTTATCGCTTGACAAGAGACGGTGTTTTTGAAGATACTTCGGAAGAACCTTTCACAGAAGAGACTTCAATGGTTGGAAACCTGAAAACCCGACGTCCTTTGCGCCTCAGCATCACCCCGCGAAAGATATTGCCCCCCATGGCCGCAAGCTGTTGCCTTGCCTTGGTGGCTTTCTTGCCGGCCCCTCGGGCCGAGGCGACGGAAACTTCCCGGTCTTCGGTGGTGGCTCATGTCTCAGGCGGGCCCGTGGAGACCGAGCTCCAGGCGCTGCCGGCGCGCTCTGAATACGCCCGTCTCCTTAACCGCGCGGCGGCCCTCGGTGTCAAAGACTTGGCCCCCCTGGAAAGAGAGACCCGAGCCCGCGTCGCGGAGGGGGCAGCCAGTTTACCCCTGGAGCTCGAGCTGCCGACCGGGATGTGGGACTTGAAGCTTGGGGCCCAGGGATACCGTCCGCGCTGCGTGACGGCCGTCGCGGATCGAGGTCAGCTGGACCTCGGTCACCGGGAGCTGCGGGCCCGCTCGACGCGGAGCCTCGAGGTCCTGGACCCGGCCGGCGAGGCGATCGCCGGAGCTTTTATCCTCGAGGTCGGGACTCCGGCGAATCCGCTGGAGTGGCATGACTGTCAGGGCTTCGCACGCTCCGACGGGGAGGGCTGGATCGAGATCGACGAAGCCTTCGGGGGGCCCTGGATCCTCGGCGCCTCGGGCTTTGTGCCCCAGCTCGTGGAGCTCCTTCCCCGGGCCGATCGGTGGTCGCTGGAGCCCCTGCCGGACGCCCCTCGGACGATGAAGATCCGGGATCAGGTCGGCCCTATCGAGGGCGCCCTGGCCCTATTCGAAGGTCAGATTCCGATCGCCATCAGCGACGCCGACGGCCGGCTCTCCATCCCGACTTCGTCGCCCGGCGCCGTGACCTTCATCGCGCCGGACGGCCGTCGCTTCGAGCTCGAAGGCCGCGATGCTCGGGAGGTGGTCTTCGCCGACGCCGTCCGGGCTGAAGGTCGAGTGGTGACTTACCACTCAGAAAGTGTTTATGGCGTCGCCGATGGGCTCGTCTGGGTTCCGGGGTGGCCCGGCCTCTGGACGCCGGTCGACCGGGAAGGTCATTTCGCCATACCCCACGTGCCGCTCGACGAGCGAGAGCGTGAGCCTTCCATTCGCCTCGCCGCCGCGGCCCGCGGCTATGCGCCCGAGGACTACGGCGTATTTGCCGGTCCGGCCGGGGCTCCGAGCCGGGACGAGCTGCTTGCGCTCGAGATGGCCCTCTATCCACGCTCGCCCGGGGGCGGTTTCGTCGGCCGGGTGCTTGATGAAGAGCAGTCCCCGCTGCCGGCGACGTCGGTTTACCTGATTCGCTCCGAAGCCGTCGACCAGCGGGCCGAGTTGCTCTCCGGCTCGGGCGTTCCGCGGGGCGCCCGGTCAAGTCGGACCGATGACCTCGGCTACTTCCGCATCGAGTGTTTTGACCGGGCCCCGCAGGATCTTCTCGTCGTGCCCGAGGAGGCGTCTCCCGTTGTCGTCACAGGTCTCCTGGCGCCGCCGCCCGGCGGTGAGGAGCCTTTGGGCGACCTGGTCGCCGAGTTCCCCTGGCGCTTTGAGGGCCGGGTCCTCGACGGTGAGCGCGCCCTCGCCGGAGTCCAGATCTCCATCGAGCGCAGTCTCCAGCTGGGCGAGTGGACCCAGTCTTTTCGCGATCAGGGCTCGGGCCCGCTCAGCACCGACTCGGAGGGCCGCTTCTCGATCCCCATTCGCGTGGCGCGCAGCCACCCGGAGGGCGTGGATCTCATCTTCTCGAAGGCCGGCTTCCGCGAGCGAGCGCTGCGTCGCGTCGTCGTGGAGCCCGACGCCCGGGTGACGGTCGAGATGGAGAAGTTGGAGCCCCTGGCCGGCATCGTCACCGACGACCGAGGTGAACCCCTGTCGGAGGTGCGTCTCCATTTGGTGGCGGAGTCGGGGCACGGTGCGGGACGGCAGAGCCCCGTCCCGGGCGGCGGGCGCGGGACTCCGGTCACCCACAGCGATGACGAAGGCTTTTTCTTATTCCCGGACCGCCCGGCGGCTGACAGCGTCTTGGAGGCGAGCCGGGAGGGATTCGCGCCCCAGAGGGTCCGGGTGACGGCGTCGTCGCCGAATATCCTCGACGTCCAGCTGAAGCCCGGGGCGTCGATCCTCGGCACGGTCACCGCCGAGGGCGGTTCGCCGGTCTCCGAAGCGCGGCTGCGGGTCGGGGATCGGTACCTCGTCACGGATTTTGAAGGCGCTTTCGAAATCACCGGCCTAGGGCCCGGAGCCTGGCGGGTCGAAGCCACTGACGAGCGCCTCGGGCGCGCGTCGGCGCAGGTCGAGCTGGCGCCCGGGGAAACGCGTCGGGTCCAGCTGACGCTCGACGCGTCGTCGTCGGCGTCGGGGGTGGTCGTCGACGGCGATGGGCGACCGGTTGCGGGGGCCACGGTTGTGGCCACGGGGGCCACCGGACAGAAGGCCTATGCGACCTCTGGCCCAGGAGGCGGTTTTCGGCTGGCGGCGCTCCAGCCCGGCACCTACCGCCTGGTGGCCAGCGCTCGGGCGCTTGCGACCCGGGCTCCCTTGGCTTTCGCGCTGTCCGAGCAAGGCGCATCGAACCTGCGGCTGGAGATGGCGAGCGTCGGGGCGATCTCGGGCTACCTCGTCGGCGACACGCCCCGTCCGGGGGAGATCCAGATCTCGTGGTCCTGCGCAGGGCACCCCCCGATCACCGGGACCCCCGCCGCTGACCTCAGTTTCTCCCTCGAGGGGTTGCGGGCCGGAACCTGCTGGCTAGTGGCGTCGTCGCGGGGTGAACAGCTGGCGGCCCGGGAACTTTCCCTGGCGCCGGGGGAGTCCCGGCAGGCCGTGGAGCTCGTCCACGAAGAGGCCCAGGCGCTTTCCGGCCGCCTCAGCCTCGACGGCAAAGACGTCGGCGGCGCGGAGGTCTGGCTCGCCGACGCCTCAGGGGCCGTCCTGGCGCAGACTCTGGCGGACTGGGCCGGCCATTTCGAGGTGAGCTCGCAGCTCGAAGGGGACTTCGTGCTAAACGCCAGGCTCAGCGGCGAGACCGGAGTCTTTAGGCGTCCGATTCGCCTCCCCGGCAGGAACAACGATCTGATCTGGCGCCTGGCGGCCGGGCGAGCTGTGATGCAAGCCACGCCGGGCTCCGGCGGGTCCGAAATGCTCGCGGCCTACGCGTCGCCCGCGACGTCGGGGCAGGCGTTCAACGCCCCCGGGGTGTGCGTCGGTGACACCTGCACCTTCGATGCGTTGCCCGCCGGACAATACCTTTTTACCGTTGTCGGGTCCGCCCGACGAGTCACTGTCGAACATGCCGTTATTGTTTCGGAAACAACGACGGCCGCTATCCAATTTTAGCGATCCGCGGTAGACCAGGCGCCGCGTAGAGCCAGCTTTTTAAATCGAATCTTGATGGGTGACTTCGGAGCGAATCCGAATCGCCTGAGGGCCCGTCTGTGCTCATTCGATAAGAAATTCTCGCTTCTCGCGTGCGACTGGGTGCTATTGAAGGTCGCTAGGG
>JBCDKB010000455.1:0-7251 GCA_038747035.1 Acidobacteriota bacterium
CGCTGGCCGGCGGCTACCCGGGGCTGGGCGGCGCCCCCCACGGCGATGAGCACCTGCTCGGGTGGGGCGAAGAGCTCTTCGCCCTCTTCCACGTCGCCGAGCCGCCAGCGCACGTCGGCGAGATTCTCGAGGGCGAAGGCGACGTAGGGGTGCTGGCGACCGTGTTCGGCTTCCAGGTGCTTGAGGAAAGTGCGCAGCAGCGGCTCCGCCTCGCTGAAGCGGCCGGCGTCGCCGTAGAAAACGGCGAGGTTGTTGAGCGCCACGAGGTGCTCCGGGCGCGGCGGGCCGTCCTGGCGCCTCGCCATCTCGATCGACCGGAGATAGAGGGGCTCGGCTTCTTCGGCGCGGTCGAGCTCCATGTAGAGATTGGCCAGGTCGTTGAGGCCCGTGGCGATGCGGAGATCGTTGTCCGGCAGATGTGCTTCCCGGATCTCGAGCGCCCGCTGCAGGACCGGCGCCGCCTCGTCGTATCGCCCGAGGTTGGCGTAGAGGGCGCCGATGCCCGAGAGCGACTCGGCGATATCGGCGTGCTCCGCCGGCAGGTGGGTTTGTCGCAAGTCCAAGGCTTCCTTGGCGAGCGCTAGGGCCGGGTCGAAGAGGCCGAGCTTGCGGTAGACGTCGGCGATGGTCTGCATGAAGCGCGCCCGGGCCTCCGGCTGCCCTTCAAAGCCGGTGCGCACTTTGCGCGCCGCGTCGTCGAGCAGCTCGCGGGCGGTGACGGATTCCCCCTTCGCCTGGCCGGGGTCGGACACCTTGAAGAGGTCCAGGAGGAAGGTCGACACCTCCGCCGCCTCTTCCCGCGCGCGCTGCGCTTCAAGGAGCGCCGCCTCAGTCTCCATCCGGGCGGCGACGGCGGCCCGGGCTGCGCGGTTGGCGCGGTCGGCTTCGAGCGAGCGGGCGGCGAGGCCCGCGGCCAGGGTCAGCAGCACGCAGGCGATACCGATCACCGTACCCGAGCGACGACGAATGAATTTTCGGACGCGATACAGCTGTGACGGCGGGCTCGCTTCCACCGGCACGTGGCGCAGGTGGCGTTGGATATCGGCGGCGAGGGCGGCGGCTGAGTCGTAGCGGTGCTGGCGGTCTTTGGCGATCGCCTTCAGCACGATCCACTCGAGGTCGCCGCGCAGCCGATATCCGAGGCCCGTGGGGTCGCTGGTGCGCTGGTTCGCGAGACGACGCTTCTCCTCCGGCTCGAGGCGCTGCCACAGAACGTACGGGCTCGTCGGCTCCTCGGAGGCGATCTGCCGCAGCAATTCGAAAAGCCCCGACGCGTGGTCGAAGGGGCGGGCGCCGACCAAGATCTCGTAGAGAAGAACGCCGAGGGAATAGACGTCGGCCCGGGTATCGAGGTCGAGGGCGACGCCGTCCATACGCGCGGCTTCGGGCGACAGGTAGGCCGGGGTGCCGATCAGACGATCGCCGGTGACTTGGGAGTCGGACATCTCCTCGTCGCCGAAGGTCTTGGCGATTCCGAAGTCGATGATCTTGGGGACGGGGCTGCTGCCGTCCTCGGCGACGAGCACGTTCGAGGGCTTCAGGTCTCGGTGGATGATGCCTTTTTGGTGGGCGTGGTGGACGCCGGCGCACACGTCGCAGAAGAGCTTGAGCCGCTCGGACACCCGCAGTCGCTTGCGGTCGCAGTAGGCGGTGATCTGGACGCCGTTGACGCGCTCCATGACAAAAAAGGGATGGCCTTCGACCGTCGTGCCGGCTTCGAAGATCTGGGCGACATTCGGGTGCTGGAGCCGCGCCATCGCCTGGCGCTCGGTCTCGAAGCGGATCCGCCCCTCCTCGCTCGAGTGGCGAGAGCGCATGATCTTCAAGGCGACCCGGCGCCTGACGGGCTCGACCTGCTCCGCGAGGTAGACTGTGCCCATGCCGCCCGTGCCCAGCTTGTTGAGGATTCGGTAAGGGCCTATCTGTCCGGGGGTGGGCGTCGTCTGGGGATCCCTCAGCGACTCCGCGACGGTGGTCTGCGAACCCTCCCAGCGGGTCGGAGCCTCCGCCGACGGCCGGACGCGGGAATCCGTCGCCGGATATTCCGGCGGTAGATCCTCCGTCGTCGCGTCGGCGGAGCGAGGTGGTTGCGGGTCGTCCTTGGCCATGCGCCGCCCAGCGTAGCAGTCGCGGCGGCGTCGAGGAGTCGGGTCACTCGACTTGGTTGGGGAGTCACCGAGCGAGGCGTCCGCTCGGAATTCGTCGGGCCAGCGGCTTCGGGGCGGTGGTCTTGCCTGGGACAGGCTGTTAGTGTGAAGTAGGGCGAGCGTGTAGGGATGATCCGGCGCGCTGGCCCCGGCCCATGGGGTTTATGGCAAAGACTGAGAATCCGCGCGCCGGCTCCAAGGCCGGGGACATCGAGAAGGTGGAAGTTGGAGGCCCGACCGGGTCGCCGAATGACTCCAACCTGGCTACTCGACTCCAAACCGCCGCCAAGACCCGCACCCTTTCGCCCGACGCGACCTTCGACACCGTCGATTCCAAGGCGGGCGTCCAACCTGGACAGCTGCTGGCCGACCGCTTCACCGTGATCCGGCTGCTCGGCAGCGGCGGCACGGGCGAAGTCTTCGAGGCCGACGATGCGGTGCTGCATGAGCCGGTGGCGCTCAAGGTGGTGCGGGCGCGACCGGGGGCAGAGCAGGAGCTCCTTCGGCTACGTCGTGAGGTGCAGCTCTCTCGCAAGGTCACGCACCGGAACGTCTGCCGAATGTACGACCTGATCCAGCACCGCAACGATGATGGTTCGGTGCTCGATTTGGTGTGCATGGAACTCCTGCCGGGCGAAACGCTGCGGCACTACCTCCATCGGAGGTCATGGCTGCCGATGGGGGAAGCGTTGCCCATCGCTCGGCAGATTGCCCGCGGACTCCACGCCGCCCACAGCCTCGGCATCGTGCATCGGGATCTCAAGCCGGCGAACATCATGCTCGTGAGGGAGAAGGACGGTCTGCGCGTCGCCGTCACCGACTTCGGCCTGGCCCGACGCGTCGACCACGGCTCGAGCCACGAATCTCGGCTGACCCAGGAAGGGCGGATCGTCGGCACTCCGGCCTATATGGCGCCGGAACAGGTGAGCGGCGAGCCGACATCGTCAGCGACGGATATCTACAGCTTCGGCATCATGATGTACGAGATGCTGAGCGGCCAGCTGCCCTTCGACGGCGTCAATCCCTGGCAGATGGCGATCAGCCGGTTGACCCAGGATCCCCTTGACCTGGGCAGCCTGATGCCGGGGCTCGATCCGCAGGTGATCGAGGTCGTGCGCCGCTGCCTGCGCCGGCAGCCGTCGGAGCGATTCGATTCGATGCTGCCGATTCTCGAGCGCCTGGACCGCGGTGACGCCGACTGGCATCCGCTAGGTCACAAGGCGTCGGACGCCGATTCCGGGAGCCCCGAGCTCGAGAACCTGAGCGACGCCATGGCGGAAGCGGTCTTCTTGCCCCCGCTCCATCCGCCGCCCGGATCCGAGCCGGTCCCCGAGGCGGAAGAGGAGCCTTCGAACGGGGGCGCTAGCAACGGGCTCCTGAGCGGCGCGCGACGCGTGCCGTGGCGCTGGACGGCGCTCGCCGCGTCGCTGGTCGTGCTGGCGACGGTCGGCGGCGTGCTTCTGTGGCAGGCCACGTCCTATTCGGCCCCGACGCCGTCCGAGCCGGCGGAATCCCAGACGTGGAGAGACGTCGAGCGGGTGCTGAGCGAGCTTCCGACCTTGAGTCCTGCGGCGGCCGTTCAAGCTCCGGAGATCACGCCGTCGAGCGTCGCCGAAGCCCTCACCGTCGCCCGCTCCTATCTCAGTCGATCCCAACCCGACGCCGCGCGGGACGTTCTCCACCGGGTCTTCGCCAAAGACGCCGAGAATCCTCGTCTGCTGGCCATGCTCGCGGAAGCCCACTGGCTGGGCGATCGTCAAGAGTCCGCGGTGGACATCATCGACAACGCCTGGGCCGTCGCCCAGCAATCCTCCGAGCTGAGTGATGTCGAGCGGCGCCGAATTCGCGCCCTCCACCACGGCATCCGCGGCGACTGGCGACTGGCCCAGCAGATCTTCACGTCGGTGTGGATGGCGACCTCCGACCTCGAAGACGGGCTGTGGCTCGTCCGGTCCGGCTTGAACTACGGCACGTCCGATCGCATGCAGTCGGTTTTCAGCGCCCTACGCAGCTTGCCCGGCGCGGCCGGGGCGGACCCTCGAATCGACGTGTTGGAGTCCGAGGTCGAGTACTTGAACGGCACCTCGGAACGGGCACTGCAATATGCGCAGCGGGCCGTGGATGGCGCCGGGGACGACCCGGGGCTGCTTTACGCCGCTTGGAGTTCGATCATCAAGATCGAGAAGTTCCGGGCACCCGCCGACGCGCTCCAGGAAGCGGATCGCTGGTCGGAAGTCCTGGAGCGCGAAGAATGGCCTCGCATTGAGCTCAGCCGGCTGCGGGGGCTCAATCTGGTCAACGCCGGCCTGCAGTCGGAGGCATTGATCGAGCTCAGGAAAAGCCTGCGGGGCTACCGCAGACTCGGTTCGTACCGCGGCGTCTGCGAGACCGTCCTGATCTTGACTTCGGTCCGGACCCTCGACGGCGACAGCCGTCGTGAGGCGCTCCGGAGCGGCCTTGATGCGTGTCGACTGGCGGGGACCGAGCGTCTGGAGGCGCACGTGCTGAACGACCTCGCCCGGGTTTACCGTGACGAAGGCGACTTCTCGAAAGCGGCGGAGCTTTTTCAAGAAAGCTCGGCCATCAATGAGAAGCTCGGCAATATCTCCGGCCTGATCCAGGGGCGCATCAGCCTCTCCGTGCTCTTGTTCGGGATGGGCCGGGTCGACGACTCCCTGGAAACGCTGGCGCCCGCGATGCGGCGACTCACCGAAGTCAGGGATGAACCGGGTCGCTTGATCATGGCCCAGCTCCTGGCCGCCCAATTCTCGATCGAGGCGGGAAGCGTGGCCGATGCGGCGGCCTGGGTTGAGAAAGCCGGCCTGATCAAGGCCAGCGGCTGGCGACTAGGGGACGTTTATTACGTGCGAGCGCAGGTGGCCATGGAGTCCGGGGACGCCCAGAAGTTGCGTTCCTGGGCGCGCCGCCTGCAGGAACATGCGACCGCGCTCTCGGTGGAGCCTTGGAAGCAACAGGCGGCGGCTTATCTGGCGGCGGCGTCGATCCTGGATGGCACGGCGGAGGCGTCGACGTGGGACCTCGGGACTCTTGCGGAGACGCCCTACGGGGCATTTTTCGGCCGCTGGCTGCTGCGTCAAGGAGACCGGCGATCAGCGGAGGAAATCCGGGAGCTCTTCGCGGTCTGGGCGGGCGACGCCGGGGTCTTCAAAGGGCCGAGCTGGCACCTCCTGATGCTCGACGCCGCGCTGGCCGGAACGCCGGACCCCCTCGCCGGCGTTGAGGCGGAAGCGCGGCGCCTCGGCGCGCATTCCGTGGCCCTGGAGGCGGCGGCCGTCCGCGCCGAGCTGGCCGAGGATCCCGACCTTCGCCGCCGCGTCGTTGAGGAAGCGGAGAGTCGCGGGCTCGGGCGCATCGCCCTCGAAGCCCGCGGCGAGCTCTAGCCGCTCGATGGCTCCGGTGGGGCCGGCCTAGACGCGGGGGGCAAAGAGTCCCCGAGACTGGGCGACGTAGCCCGGATCGTCGAAGATGGCGCCCGCGTCGGCGGCGCCGAGCCGATGCTCGAGTAGCTCCGACAGCACGTCTCGATAGTCGATGGTGATCTTTAGGTCCTGCCCTTCGTAGAGCAGTTCGTCCTCGAGGCCCGGCCAGTCGGTGAGGACGCGGCCGCCCTGGACGTTTTGGCCGAGGGCGAAGAGCACGCCGCCGTGGCCGTGGTCGGTGCCGCCGCTGGCGTTCTCGAACACGTTGCGACCGAATTCGGAGAGCGCCACCGTCGTCACGTCATCTCTCCCGGCACTCTGCAAGTCAGCGTGGAAGGCGGCGAGCCCGCCGGCGAAGGACGCCATCAACGCGTTGAGCTCGCCGTCGGTCGAGCCCTGGCGCTCGTGGGTGTCCCAGCCGCCGATGTCGATAGCGATGGCCTCGATACCAGCGTCGGCGCGGATCAAGGCGGCGGCGGAGCGCAGGGCCTGTCCGAAGGGATCTTCAGGATAAGCGCCGCCGCCGGCCGGTTGATAATTCGTGACATCGAGCTGGCGCAGCAGCGAGAGGGTCCGGAACGTGTTTCGCGCCGCGGCGCCGAGCGGACGTTCAAGGTCGGCGTACATCGCTTCGAGCGTCGCTTGCCTGGCGTCGGCGGTCTCGACCCGGCCTCGAAAGTCGAAGTTGACCGGATCGTTGACCGGCAGGGTGTCGGGGGCGCCGACGAGGGTTCGGGGGAGGCCGAATCCTAGGGCCAGTGCCCGCAGCACGCCGTCGGAGTGGGTCGGTGCGGACTGCTGGAGGTGACGTCCGAGCCAGCCCGTGGCGAGGGAACCGGGGGGCTCGCCGTGGCCGACCTCGACGACGTGCATCGCATCAAAATGCGAGCGGTTGGCTTTCGGTTGACCACAGGCGTGCACCATGGCGAGGTGGCCGGCGCCGTAGGCCTCCATCAAGGGGGCCATCGCCTGGGGGATCCCGAATCGGCCGTCCAGGCTGAGGGCCCGGTTGGGGGCCCCCGAATCCGGACGTGGAATCGCTTGGGTCGGCCTCAGCCGGTAGTAGTTGTCTTCGAGGAACGGCACGCACAGCGTCAAGGCGTCGGCGCCGCCGCGCAGGAAAATCGACACGACGACGTCCCGGGAGGCGTGGGTGTCGGCGTAGGCGACGCGCGGTAGCCACGCCGGTAGGGCGGCGGCGGTGACGGCGCCGGCGCCGAGGCCGAGGAAGCGTCGCCGCGACAGGTTGAGGTACTCGGGGCAGCCGCGTCCGGCGGCGTCATGGTGGCTGTCTTTGGTCTTTGACATGGAATCTCCCGGAGTGGCGGTCGCGGTCAGTGGTACTGCGCTTCGGGGGACGAGGCGACGAGGGCGAGGGCTTCGCGGAGGCGGGCAGGGTCCGCGGGCAGCGCGGCGATGAAATCGATCAGACGGGCCCGGCGCTCGGGTGTCGGCAGGGCGCCGAAGAGCACGAAAGAGAAGGTGTCGGCGATCACGTCGGGCGGGTCCCCCGGATCTAGGAAAGAGAGGTCGAGCTCCGCGACGCCGGCGACCAGGTACTGGGCGAAATTCCACCTGGGCAGGGGGAGTCCAGCCCAATACGGGCCGCCGTATGGGTAGCCGTTGGGCGGCGCCCAGGAAAAAGGAAGATGCCCCGCTTCGAA
>JBCDKB010000456.1:0-7237 GCA_038747035.1 Acidobacteriota bacterium
AGGAGATCTAGGAGATAGCCATGCCTCGAAATCAGCACGCCCTCGGTGTCTAGCAAGTCGATGCTGTCTTTCAGCTCGCCCACCAGCTCCATCATGGTCTTTTCGTTGCCGTCAGCTCCCTTCGGCCCTCTGGCGAGACTCATCGCCGGCGAAGAGCCATGCTGCTTGGCGGTGATGATCCCCATAGACCGCTTGATACCGGTCGACCACATTTCAAGGAATCGGTTCTTGAGGTACCAGATCAAATACGAACCCTGCAGCGTGTGGAAATCGCCATAAGGGTTGTTCTGGGTGCCCCAGGAGGTGATGAACCACCGCTGGCGCTCTTTTGCGGTGGCAAAGACCTTTTTGGCTACGTACCCATCTCCCACGTAGGCAAGGTGACGGTCCCGCGTAAATCGAAACTTCTCCCGGGGCTTGTCTATGAGTCGACGCGGCGCGAAGTACGGGCGTCCTCGCCAGTCCCTCCACCCGAAGATCGCGTTTTGCAGGCTGAAGCCGTAATGGATGGCGTCCAGGGATTCCGACAGGACGCTGCCGAACAGGCGCACGGAACCAAGGAAATGGCGGCTGAAGTCGGCGAGATCTTCGGCGTCCTTTGTCCCCGAGCTCCCCGACGACACCCTCCAGCCCTTTTGAAGCAAGGTAGCTGTGCGCTGCTGAATCGCGGCTTGGAGCACCGGCTCCGAACGGTACATGAGGGGGTACGTTCTGGCTCCGTGCTCCGAGAGCCTAAGGACGGGGTCCGGCGGCTCGATATAGACGCCACCAGCGGACCAGAGCTCGGCTCCAAAGGGAGCGAACTCGCGAGACATCAGGCGCGGCGTACGGCCAGGTGGTGCCGGTTCCATGGTTCCAAAGTAGCCACGGAATCCAGGGCCATCCGGAATGCGTCAGGCCGCCAATCCACCCAGCAGGTCGCGGACCCTGCGTCGACGCGCGGCCTTCGAGTAGTCCTGATCGTCGGATGTTCGGCCAGCGGCGCGGAGCTCGGCTTCGAGGATCATGCCGGCGCCCGCCACCAGGTACATCAGGGCGTGGCCCGCATGGCTCAGGGGCCCGGGCTCAGGGGGAATGTAGGCGGCGATGTGGTCGCGGGGGTCGATGCCCTGCGGGACGTTCCGGCGCCACTCCGTGACGACATCCCACAGGTGCCGACACCGGCGGTGGATTCGGAGGGTGCCCTCGTCGAGCATCGTCTGGACGGTCCTGATCATCCACTCCTTGCCGTCTCGCGTGTTGAATTCGGCGCTCATGTCCTCCCACATGGGCAGGCCGGCGCTCTGTAGATTGGCCACCCAGCTCATCTGGTCCGATTCACGCTGCACGCCCGCGGGATCAGGAAAATCTATGGAATAGCCGTTGTCGTAGCGCCTGAGGACGGACAAGGCGTCGGGGCCAGCCGTCCGCCATGACGTCTGCTCCCAGATCTGTTCTTCGACGATCCACAACGTGGGGCGGGCCGCCATCTCGAGCATGCCCTGAAGGCGCACCAGGGAAGACGGGCCAGAACCGAAGTCCCAGCCGGCAAGCGCGCGCCCATGGCCCAAGACGTCCCGTGAGATCCAGTCGGGGTGTTTCTCGTCAAACTCGGTACGCAGGCGGTCTACGCCCCAGATTAGGCCCGTGAGGTCGTACCCGTATTTGATCTCGTAGGCCGAGCCAAACTGTTCGGCGGTCAGGTTGCCAATGGGGCGAATTCGCGAGCGCTTGAAGTCCTCGCCCCGGGTCGGGTTCGCGCGCCAGTCCATTTCGAAGATGCAACGCTCGTGGAGTCGGTCCCCCCCGTGGTGCATCTGGTAAGTGGCGTGGGCCTTGGCGCCCGGGTTGTAGACCAGGAGCAAGAGGTCCGCCACCGAGATCGTCGACACGGCAATGGACGCCATGATGTTGGCGTCAATGCGCGCCGCTTCGTCTACGAAGATCAGGCGCTTGCGGTCCGATTGCCCGAAAGCGGGGTTGGTGGCCTCGCCCGAAATGATCGACCCGTTATCGGGATTGATCAGGCTTCGGTGCGTGTCCTCACGGCCGCGCCGGACGTTGGGGCGCAGGTGCGGGGGAAGCAGGTAGAGCGCTTTTCGCACCTTCGCGAAGAGCGTTCGCGGGTTACCGCGCTGGTCCACATCCTCCTCTTTTTTGGATCCGAGCAGCGCCGAAAAGTGATCCTCGAAGAGCCACAGCCAGAGGACAAACATTAGGACCGTGTAGCTGACACCGAGCTCGCGCGCCTTAGGGACGATGCCCGTCTCGCCCCCGGACTGGCCTCCGTAGTCGAGCCGGGCCTCGATCCACTTGACCAACTCGCGCTGGCGCGGCCAGCCCACCAAGGGGATGAGGCGCTTCGTGGGATTACGCTCCTTGGGAGCCATAATCCAGCAATAGTTGTCGCACCAGAACCAAAAATCCCGCCGGCAGCGCTCGCGATCGAGAGCCAGCCGACGGGACTTACCCGGGCCGTCTTGGTAGAGCCAGGCTAGGCGCCGTTGGCGCCGTTGGACCTCAGCGCGCCACCACCCTTCCGGGCCATCGTAGTCCCACCGATAAGGGACGGATAGCGACTCGAGATCCACACCGGATCAGCCGCCACCGAAGCCCGTCGAGGGAAGCTTGATGCCCCCCTCATCTTCAGTGGGCACGCCGCGGACGGCGCGGACGGCGCAGTCCTTCGCCTCCAAGAGCTTCCTGAGCCCCGCAGTGAGCTCGGTGGGGTACTTCGTTCCCTCCGAAGTCGCGACCAGACTCTTGGCCAACGCATGAAAGTTGCCGCTGACGTTGGCGAGACGCGACGGAAGGTGGTCAGAACGGAACTGGTCTAACAAGGCCTGAGTAGCTGGGTGCATCGCTGCGTTCTCCATAGGTGTGAGTGGCTTTGGGGGCGGAGAAGCGAACTCAGCCACCGCCACCGTTTTCGAACCAGTCCGGACTCTCGATCATCTCGGCCAGCACGTAGATACCGTCGGCCCCTGCGGCCTGCGCCGCGGCGATCTGAGCCGCCGTGAAAGGTTGCTTGACTCGCAAGACCGCGAACCCACCCGACGCCACCGGCCCCTGATGCTCGCAAAGGCCGAAGCTCGCATCTGCTTCCATGCGGAGGTAGTCGTTTACGTTGACGTTCGCCCGACCATTGGAGGTCGTGACAAGCACATCTTCTTGGCCGTCAGTCATGACGCTAATTTGATCGCCCAAGGAGTAGTCGAACAGGGCCACGCCTTCGATGGGGGCACCGGGGTCATCGACCGTGATCGGTCCGACAGAAGTCCGCACGCTGCCCCAGGACGGCAAATTGGGCGGCTGGCCAGATCCCGTGCCGTTCGGATGCGCAACAACCGCGCGCCCCTTCTGGCCGTCAGTCAGCGCCGTTTGAGAGTCAACGTCTCTTGGGATGACACCCTTGCGGGCGGTCGGAATCGGCATGCTCGTCTCCTGGGTCGTTCGAGGTTTGGTCCAGTGCCAGACCCTCCCAGGATGCCCGCGGCTGCCAAAAGCCTCACGAATGCGTCAGTAGCCACCCAGGCAAGCGGCCCGTCTCTCGCACGTAGTCCGCCGCCGCGGTGAGGGCTGATTCCTGGGGATCCCTCTCCTCCAGGCCAATCCGGCGCTTCGGGAACTCGCTGTCCCCGAATCGCCGCCTAAGCCGTCGGATCTGCGTCGAGACCCGGCGCATGACCGCCTTGCGCTCCTCCGCGTTGGCCACCGTCTCCCGCGGGACCTGATAACCCATGTAACGCGCGAGGCCCGTCCAGTGCTCGCCGGCGCGGTAGAGGGCTGCGAGCTGCGGCACCCGCGAAGGGTGGACCGTCCTGCGGGTCGTCGGCACCTCAAAGAGCCCCATTTGCCGAACTTGCCGGGGTTGCGTCCTGGCGACCTTCTCCCGATGCGTGGGCCGCCGAGTGCGCCGCCGGCGGATGTGAGCCACTCGAAGCCGTGCTGTGGCCCGCTCGATTGCGTAGGCCTCCGTCATCGATCCGACGACCAGGTCAAGGAGGTCGGCCTCAATGAGGCCCAGCCGCTGGCAGATCGCTTGCGGCGCCCGTTGGCGGGAGAGGGCCCACCGGGAGACCTTTCGAGCCGTCCCGCGCTCCACCCACGCAGGGAGCTTCAGGGCGCGCCGGCTCAGCCCCTGGCTACGGCGCAGGGATTGAATCACGCGGCCCACGGGGCTCGAGGCGGGAGTAGGCTTGCGCCCTCTCACAGGCTAGGCCTCCCCCCTGATCAGGCCATCCTGATCGAGGTCGACCCCACCGTCACCGCCGTCCCAATTCACGCCCCCGAGATCAGCAACTACGAGCTGTCGTTTCGCTGGATCATCCCTGGTTCGAAGCGACCCGCTGCCAGCCCCGCCAAAGACAGAGAGGCCAAGCTCCGCGGCCATCTTTACGCCCCGCGATATCTGACGCGCGGCCCTCTCCACTTGGTCTGGGTCGAGTCCAGCTGCTTCGCATTCAGCAAGATGGGAGTAAGTCACGCTTCCGCCTCAAGGCGCTCAATCCACCGCCGCATCTTGCGGATGAGACTGGTTTTGCTTAGCTGGCGACCCGTCGAGGCTTCGCAGGCCTCGCACCAGAGATCGCGATCCATCGCCGTATCCCAGCAGGGAAAAGGGGCCGGTCCGGTGCACTCCTGTATCCTGCGCGGCCCCTGAAGTCGCAAACGCTCGATCTCGACCGCTAGGCGGCCTATGTCAGCGTAGTTCGGCTGGCGGCGCATCACTCTTGGCAGACACTGACGGAAAACGATTCCCTTTTCGGGGCCGCAGTGCCACGTGGCCCTCCAAGCCTCAGCAAAGGTGTATTCGCCCGCCGATGCCGGGTCAGCAAAGTAACCGGATCGATCTGATCCCCAGTAGGCCCGATGCTCGCGGGAGAAAATGTGCACCCGCGTCTCGTCTGGCCACCAGGTCCCTTTCTTCACCTGCTCAAGGGTTAGCTGCTGGCTCTTCTCGAAGTTGCCCATCAGCCACCCCCATTGAGCTGGCGGACCGTCGCCCGCAAGAGATCTTCGTCGTCTAGCTTTCGCACCGCGTCCGCGTCCCTGGGATCGATCAAGTCCAACCCGCCCGAAACCTCGAGCTTGTCGCGGAACATGCCCAGATGCCGCATGAGCAGCTCCATGGCCTTGAGCTTGGATCCCAGCTTGACCTTGAGGCTTCCACCCTGCCCGATCTCCACGGTCTCGATCGCCTCGCGGTACTCCTTGGGGATGTCCTCCGTGGGCACGACCTTGACCCAAGGCTTTGGCTTGCCGTCTACCGACTTCAGACCCCAGCTCACCAGTTCGCCCACATCGAGCGTCGACTGAGTCAGCAGGCGCCGTACGATGGCGTCCTGGTCGATCTCCGTACGCTCCCGACGGTCCGCGATGCGCTCGGCAAGGGCAGCTTGGATTTCAGGTTTTTTTAGGTTCTCGTGAGCCATAGAGCCCGCGGTTTTTTCGCTATAGCCCGCCCTGATGGCGGCCTGGGTACCGTTGAAATCGACCAGGTATTCGTCGACGAAGGCCCGCTGCTTGTCGGTCAGGTCTTCGTAGCTCATGAGCCCCCCGTCGCCTTATCGAGTGCCGCCAAGGCCTCACGCAGACCCCGCTTCGCGTCTCGCGGGGGCGCCAACCCGAGTTCCTTGCAAAGCTCGACGACGATCAAGAAATACGCATTACGCAACCGCACTTCGGAGTCCACGACAAGGCGCGCGACATCAAGATAACGTCGCTCGTAGTGGGCTTCCCTGGCTTCCTGCGCCATCGCCCTAGTGGCCTGATTGAGAGCGCTCCTGAGGCCCACCAACTTCCGCCCAACGTCTCTATTTCGGCTCATGACGCGCCCCCTCCGCTAGAAAGAAATGAAACACCAGCTCCCCCCCCCCTTCAGATTGGACAGTGCCAAGGAAAGCGCCTACGGGGCCGACCGGGTGGCCCGTCCCGAAGCAGAGGATCTCGACCGGGGCTGACGGCGCCGAAGGGTTGACCATCGCCCAGGCGCAAGGCGAGCCGCCCTGACGCTGCACCGAGAGCACCCGGGAACCCTCGGGCATCCGCACGACCTGCCGAGCCGCCACGCGAATAGGAAACTTCCAGATCGTGGCGTTCATGAATCAACCCTCCGCACCGCCACGCAAGCCGCCTGGTCTTCGGTGATTTCCAAAGACGCCACGGTGACCGAGACCAGCCCGACCGGCCGCCGACTCCGATCCAACTGCACCTCCTCGATCGCCCGCGGAGCCGCCCAGTGCGTGCCAGTCCAAACCCGCACCATCGCCCCAACCGGGAGCTCCACGTCACACCAAATGGCCAGACGCCAACCCTCGGGAACCGGCCCCGTCCGAATGACGTCTTCGGGGATCCGGCCCCGGGTGACCTGAAGCGCCGGCGCGGGAGCCAGCCCGTCGGCCCAATCCTCAAGCTTCAAGAATGCGAAGCCCAGGAAGGCATCGACGTCGACTGGGGCGAGCGCAGCGACGCTCATGACTGAACCGCCTTTGCAGCTAGCCACCAAGCACCGTCTCCGATCGCCGGAAGGTTGAATTGCTCGGCGATGGCCTCCCGAGAGCAGATCTGCCGGTCACCCCGGATCCACATCATCTGCTTGTCGATCTCTTCGGCAGGCGCAACTTTCACTGCATATTCTTCGACATCGCCCCAATTCATGTCTCCGCGAGCCCACTGGAGGGCCTCAGTCGGGTCATCGTCGAAGATCCACCAAGTGGCCTCAAGGGCTTTGTCCGGCGAGGCCCCATGCCCCTCCTCGTAGGCACGCGCATAACTCCGCGCCACCAAGACAAGCGGAACCGCCCAGGTCTCGCCAGTCTCGTCTTCGATGGTCATCCAAGCGTCTGTCAGGTCACTCATATTGCAGACTCCGTGTCGGTTTTGATGAGAGGAAAAGCGGACGCACAGCCCGAGGAGAGGGCTCTCAATGGCGCGCCCGAAAGCTTGCGCAAACACAACTTGCAGGTGACCTGATCGGCCGAGTCCTGATCCACCATCCCGCCACGGGGGCGGCGACCGCAGAGAGCAACAACGCCAGGCTCCGGCGACTTGAGATGGACGGCGCCGGCCCGCGAGTGGACGAGATCAATCACGCGATCACCCCCGGAAGCGGAGGTTGAGCCAGCGCTATCGACCGTGAGGCCCAATCCGCATGCCCAGGATCCAGCTCGATCAGGATAGCTCGCCGCCCTAGCTCAACAGCAACCCGCCCAGTCGTCCCCGAGCCGCCGAAAGGATCAAGAACCAAGTCTCCCGG
>JBCDKB010000457.1:0-7217 GCA_038747035.1 Acidobacteriota bacterium
AGCAGTTCGTTTACGCCGTCGGCACCGACCAAAAAGCTAGAAAAGTCCGGGTGCTTACCACAGGGGGGCATGGTGATCGCATTGCCGTGCGCCCATTGGATGGCCTGCTGGAAGTTGGTAACCTCAATACGCTCAAGCGTTACGGCATGGTGCTCTCGGACGGCGGGAACATCGCGCTGACCGCCGAGAGCGACCTCTACACGACGACTAAATGGGTCGACCTGGGGATCAATTCCCGCGTCTTTGACCTCACCCCAGGTACAGATACGGTCCAGGCCTCAGACTTCGAGGTGCTCGATACCGGGCCCCGCATCGGCGAGACCTATGAATGCGAACGGACGGAGATACCCGTCGGGCTCTTTGCGGACGGCTTCGAGTCGGGCGATACGACCGCATGGTCGAGCACGCAGTAGCCCCGCCTGACTTCCGATCGCCGTTCTTCGGCTGCCTCCAACCCGCCGCGCCACTTCCCTGATGGGATTCCGCGCGCGGGCCGGCGCGGCGCCCCCGCAGGCCACATAGTTCCTCAATCCTTCGGGATCGGTGGAAACCTCGCGCGAGTTTTTTCGTCTCAAAGGCGAGACCACCGTCGCAAGCCAGCCGCTGCGCCTTGAGGAGCCGAATATGTTTGTTCCGAAACCGCCGACGTCCGTCCGTCCAAGCCGCAGTCTGCTGAGGGCGTGCGGCCTCCCCGCACTCATCGCCGCCGTGCCGCTCGTGCTGGCCTGCGGGCAAGGTTCACCGGCGCCGGAACCGTCCGCCGCGGCCGAGGCCGCTTTTCCCCATGCGGAGCGCATCCTGCAGTCCCTCGAGCCCGCGGCTCCGGTGGCGGGTCAAGAGCTCTGGTCCCTCGAAGAGCGCATGGAGCGCTACCGGGCGCCGGCGGTGAGCCTGGCGGTCTGGGACGACTACTCGATCGTATGGACGGCGGCCTTTGGCCTCGCGGACGTGGAAGCCGGGGTCGAGGCGACGCCCGAGACGCTTTTCCAAGCCGGCTCGATCAGCAAGCCCGTCGCTGCGGCGGCGGTGCTCGAATCGTGGCAGCGCGGAGAGCTCGACCTCGACGCGCCGATCAACTCGATCCTCACCAGCTGGACGCTGCCGGAGAACGAGCTGACCGAGGCTTCGCCGGTGACGCCCCGCCGCCTGCTCAGCCACACCGCGGGCACCACCGTCCACGGCTTCCCGGGCTACGCCGTCGACGCGCCCGTGCCCACGGTCCAGCAAGTCCTCGACGGCGAAGCGCCAGCCAAAACCCCGGCGGTCCGCGTCGACCTTGAGCCCGGGGAGCGCTATCGCTATTCCGGCGGCGGCAGCACGGTGATGCAGCTGGCGATGAGCGACCTCACCGGCCTCCCCTACCCCCAACTGACGCGGCAGCGGGTCCTCGGGCCCCTCGACATGACGTCCAGCACCTATGAGAATCCGCTGCCTCCGGAACGCTTGCCGGAAGCCGCCGCCGGCTACGGGCGCGACGGCGGGCCCGTCTGGGGCAAGCGCCACACTTACCCCGAGATGGCCGCGGCCGGACTCTGGACGACGCCGACCGACCTCGCCCGTTTCGCGATCGATATTCAGCGCGCGCTCCGCGGCGACGGGGACACCCTCCTGAAACAAGACACGGCCCGCTCGATGATCACGCCGCTGAGCGGTCGCTCCGGCCTCGGATTATTCCAATACGAATCGAACGGCGCCCTCTACTTCGGCCACGGCGGCGCCGATGAAGGCTTCCAGGCGTGGTTGATCGCCAGCCACGAAGGCGGCCACGGCGCGGCGATCATGGTCAATTCGGACTTCGGGGTATCACTCGCTGAAGAGATCGTGCCGGCCATCGCCCGCGCTTTGGGCTGGCCCGGATTCAACCCGGAACCGATCACCCCCGAAGCCGTGGACCCGTCGAGCTTCGACGCCCTGGCCGGCTTCTACCGCGTGTGGGACCACGTGCTGCTGAAGGTCTACCGGGACGGGGACCGGCTGATGGCCCGCAGGCTCTTTGACGGCGAGGCGACCCTGCTCGTGCCGCGCGGGGAGGGTGTTTTCGTCTCCCAGAGCAGCGGTTCGCACCTGGTCTTTGAGCTCGCGGACGACGGCCGGGCCACGCGGATCGTCTACCGCGACCAGCCCGAGCGGGACGCCATGCTTCGAGTCTCCGAAGACGCGCCGATCATCGAGGTCCTCCTCGACGGCGGTGACACGGGCGAGGCGCTGGAGCTCTTGGCCGACGACAGCTTCCCTGAGGAGACCCTCAACGGACTGGGATATACGCTGCTGCGCTACCAGCGCGCGGAGCAGGCGGTGGCGGTCTTCCGCCTCGCCGCGGAGCGATTTCCGGGGTCGGCCAACGCATCGGACAGCCTCGGCGACGGCTACCACGCCCTCGACGACTACGCCTCGGCGGCCGAGGCCTTCCGCGCCGTCCTCGGGAAACTCGACGACGACCCGAACCTCGACGCCGAAAACAAAGCGGCCTACAAGGCCCGGGCCGAGCAGTGGATCGAGGTCTACCGGGGTCGACTCAGCGCCCAACCATGAACGCGAGCGCTGCCCACGGCTTGCGGCCCGCGACCGGCTGTCCGCGCAGGGACGGAGGCCACCGACACCGCTTCTGGAGGCCTCGGTCCCTCCTGCTCGTGGTCGGGTTGCTGCTTTCGAGCTGCGCGCACCGTTCGGCATCGGATCCGGCGGGTGGCGGGCGGGGCGAGCGCCTCAATAGCGAACGCATCGAAGCCCGCTTCGGCAGCTACGGCATCGAGCTGCTCGGCGGCGCGGATTCGGTGCGCGTCGCGAATCTCTACAGCGGAAGCGGCGATCGCAAGACCTGCCGGACCTTCGCTGTGACGATCTTCTCCGAGCCGGTCGACGCCCGCCTCGCGGCCATTCACCGCGAGATTCTCGACGGCGGCTCGATCGGACGGACCCTCAAGGACGCGGGCTGGACCGTGTCCAAGCGGACGATCGGCGTCGGCGAACTGCCCGCAAGCGACGCCCTCGACACCGTTTACGCCGTGATGAAGATACAGCCGACGGCGGTCGCCTATAGGGCCTACGACCTCTACGCGACCCGCGCTTCGGCGTCTCTGCGCTACGCGACGATCACCGAGCTGCACCATCCTGGATACCTATCGCTCGCCGATCTGCAAGCTTCCCTGGATCCGCCGGCCGACGACGCCGAGGGCCTGGCATCCGCCCTTCGCCGGGTCGAAGAAGCGGTCGAGGGCCTCTGAACGGCTGGCCACGAGCACTCTTCGCCCGCTATGGAGACTCAGCCGGGCTCCGCTTGGCGGTCCCCAGGCTAGCTGGCCACGGCCGCACGGATCGCCAGGTCCGGGTCAACTCCGACAAACGATTCGGCGTGGCGCCGCCGGAGGTCCCGGAACTCTTGCGGGTGAACGCAGGCCGCGAGAATCTCGAGCGACTCGACCAGTCGGGGCCCGGGCCGGTTGAAGAAAGCATTGCCGTCGGCGATGTGGACCCGGCCTTCGCGGACGGCCCGCCACTGACGCCACGGCAGGTGGCTCGCCAAGAGATCCAGCTCTTCGAAGGTTCGTTCAAGCTCGAAGCCGCAGGGTTTGATCAAGACGACGTCGGGATCGAGTGCCGCTAGCGCCTCCATCTCGAGGGTCGGGGCATGCTCCCCGGGCCGGGTGACCATCGGCGTGCCGCCGGCCAGCTCGATCAGCTCGGGCATCCAGGTGCCGCCGATCATGACCGGACTCAGCCACTCGATGCTCAACACCGAAGGTCGCGTGGGCAGCTGGGCCGCGCGGGCGGCGACCGCCCGACAGCGCTCCTCAAGCTCGGCGGCGGCGCTCGCGCCGAGCTCCGGCCGGCCGATGGCCTCGCCGACCCGCCGAACGTCGGACCAGACATCGCTCAAGACCGTGGGCTTCAGGCTCACCACTTCGACGTCGTCACGGGCGAGGGTGCGCAGCGCTTCCGTGACGTCATTCAGCGAGACGGCGCAGACGTCGCAGAGATCCTGGGTGACGACAAGGTCCGGCTCGAGCTGCTGAAGCCGGTCGATGTCCACCTCATAAACCGCCAGGGCGTCGCGCAGGGTCTCGCGCACCGCTCGATCGATCGCGTCGCTGGCCCGCGGCATCTCGAACCGAGGCCGGGTCAGCGGCGGTAGAGCTCCGACGCCGGCCGGAAAGTCGCACTCATGCGACACCCCGACGAGGCCTTCTCGACCTCCGACGCGACACACGATCTCCGTCGCGGACGGCAGTAAGGAAACGATGCGGGGGGTCGAGGTCATGGGTCCGGAGTCTCCGAGGACATGGCGGTGGAAGCGACGCGGCGGCGCCGGACGCACCCTACCGCAGCGGAGGGGGTCCCCCGGTCTGCGTCGACGGTCTCCGTCGACGAGCGTAGACCTTCGCGGAAGAAAAACTGCCGATCGAACTCAAACTTTATTTCGCGCCCTCAAGCTGGCTCCCCCAGTCCGTCCCGCCACGCAACGGTACCCAGTAAATCTCATGAATTCAGCACCTTAGGGGATCCGTCTGAGCCTCCGCTTCCAAGTGGAGACCGTCTCCATAACCAAGCGGAGACCCTCGCCCCAAGAGTCTTGGTCTCCGCTTTCGAGCCGAGGCGACCCCATTTCTCTGCTGGCCCAAACTCTGCTCGTCGATGGCGAACGGCGCGACGCCAAGGCCCCTCCCCGATCGACACAAAGTTCGCAGTCAAAGACAACTCACACGGCAGAACAAACCCAGCGGAGCCCTCCCATGACCCTCAAGAATAAAGTCCAGAAGTCCCTCAAAAGCACCCTGATCCTCCTCGCGCCGGCGCTGTTCGCGCTACCCGCTTCCGGCGAATGGGCCGAAGACACCCTCGTGCGCCAGGAGCAGCTCGAGATCAACAACACCTTTAATAAGACAACGTGGGTCGGCGCCCACAACGCCTACGCCAATGAAGAGTGGGGCTACTTCGACCCGAACCAGACCCTGAAGCCGAGGAATCTGCTAAAGGCCGGCGCCCGCCAGATGGAGTACGACCCGCGCAAGGACGATACACACGACCTGAGGCTCTGCCACGGCGACTGCTCTTTCTGGGGCGGCGAGAAGACCTTTGCGGAGGGCCTGGATGAAATCAAAATCTTCGTCAAAGCCAACCCCAACGCGGTGGTGTTCCTCAAGCTTGAGATGAAAGACAACTACGCGAAGACCGCCCAGAAGCTTGAAAACAACCTCGGGAGCTATATCTTCAAGCCCCAATCCGGCCAGGTCTCGGTCTCTGGATGTTCCGGACGCCACGGCCTCGAGCCGGAATATATGACCCGAGCCAAGGTCCTGGCGGCCGGCAAGAACGTTGTCGTCTTCGCAGGCAATGGGGCGCTGGAGGATTGCCCGGAGAGTAGCGACTTCAAAGAATGGGTCCACGTCGGGGTTGAGTACCAAGGAAGCGGGTGGCAGAAACAGCTCGACAAGCCGGGCTCTGCTTCCTCCGCGGGCAGCTACTACGAGCAGGGCCGAATGACCCTCGTCCACGACCCCAACACCTTCGCCAACATCAACGGCGGATTCGACGGCCAGATCTTCACGCCGGGGAACGTCGACAACTACATGAGGAATGGCCACAACGTCTTCGAGCTCTTCAACTTCAACGGCAACAATTCGTTCTTCAACGACGTCAAGGCTCAGCACATGGTGTGGTCGTGGGCGAATAATGAGCCCTCTGGCGGCGGCGACTGTGCGGTGGTCAACAACGTCGTCGGTCTCAACTACGACGACACCCACTGCAACTACAACCTGCGCTTCGCCTGCTACGACGAAAACGGCGACGATTGGCGCGTCACGAGCGGCAGCGGCATCTGGGAAGACGGCTTCCAGAAGTGCGTCGCTGAATTCGGCGGAGACTACAAATTCGCGGTGCCGGCCAATCCGCGGCAGAAGAACGACCTCCTGGACGAAATCGATCTCTTCCAAATCTCGACCGCCGTCTACCTGAACTACCACGACCTCAGCCTGGAAGGCGTGTGGCAAGGCAACACCAGCATGAAGCTCTCGCTTTCGACGAGCACGGAAGTCGGCTACTCGAATAAAGGCACCGAGTACGACTACCGCTACCTGATCGAGCGCGGTCTCTACTCGGACAACCTGCTGGAGGTCACCTCCGTCCGTCTCCGCGGTAAGACCCGGGTCAAGGGCATCGAGCTCACCTACTCCGACGGCTCGGTGGTCTACCAGGGTGACGACGACGGCGACTTCACCGGCTCCCTAAACCTCGGCGGCAGCACCCAGCTCACCGGCGCCCGCGTGTGCGCCGGCACCAACAGTGGCACCGATCGCCTGTTCTATATCGAGCTCACCGCCAGCAACGGTTCTTCCATCGAATACGGCCCGGAACAGGGGAACTGCACCAACCTGTCCCTGAGCGGCGACTTTCTCGGCATCTTCGGCACCTACGGCGACGGCCACCTGAAGGCGATCGGTTTCTACACCGGCTCGACGCAGGTGTTCGAGACCACGCCCGGCTACGAAATCTCCGGAAGCTACAACTCGGCGAAGTGCATCTACAAGGCGAGCTCGGGCTGGTCGAACGGCATCGCCCTCCAGATCCGAGACTGCGGCACGGACGCCACCGGTGACAACGAGTGGATCTACGAATCGAGCACCGGCTACATCCGGGCCGCCAACAACCAGAATATGTGCATCCACAAGAAAAATGGCAACTGGGACAACGGCAACCCGATTCACGTGTGGAGCTGCTCGGCGGGCTCTGCGGCCAACAAGTCCTGGAACTATGACTCTGCCTCCGGCCGCATCTCGGCCCGCAATAACTCGAGCAAATGCATCCACAAGAAGTACGCGAACTGGAATAACGGCAATCCGATCCACCTCTGGGACTGCAGCGCGGGCTCGAACGCCAACAAGTCTTGGAATCTTGACTGACCCTTCCGATCGTCACTAGACCGGCCCTGGAATCCAATTTCAGGAGTCGACAGGCCACGGCCCCAAAGCCCCGGAGAGACTTCTCCGGGGCTTCTTGGTGGAGGGAGACACGACTTTCACATTTTCTTGCGCCCGATGGCGGTCTTGGCGTCGCCGCTGCGCACGGGTGGTTAAACGGGAAGTCTGCTTCGTCCTCAGACGGGGCAACGAATTGAAATCACTCTTGGAGTTCTTACGTGAAAAAAGTGTTGTCTTCTCTCTGCTTTGTCGGCCTCCTATCGTTCCCCCTCGCCGCTTCAGCCGCAGACTGCGTGGCCTCGA
>JBCDKB010000458.1:0-7191 GCA_038747035.1 Acidobacteriota bacterium
ACGGCGGGCTGTGAGTACTTCACCTCGGCCGACTGCTCCGGCGTCGCTTCGGGCCAAGACACGTCCGTCATCGCGGTCGGCGATACCGGCGGCGGCTGGCCCCGGGTTTTTGCCGAAGTGACGCCGTCCGCGGGCACGGCGTCAGTGCGCTGCTCACTCGAATTCACCACCGCCGACGGCTCGAACTTCGACGCCAACGTCGATGGCCTGCACCTCGAGGCGGGGACGGCGCCGCTCTTCGCCGACGACTTTGAATCCGGAGACACTTCCGGATGGACCGCGACGGTCCAGCAATAGTCGGGCTCCAGGCGGCGAGATTCGCGGGGCGAGACCTGAGGGTGGGCAGCCGCCATCGGGTCCGGCACCTATGACGCAACCCCGGCGAAAGCCGTGGCCGCGGCGGCAACAAGATATGCTCTCTTGGGGCCGCACACGCTCTACGCGATCAGTCTCTGACGACCCTCAGAAAGACCCCACGGGACATCACTGCCCATGAGCGAAGGATCCAGACGGGAAGAAGACGAGTCCAAAGCTGGCCATGATGGGCACGGCCGACAGCGTCACGGAGATCTCCACCAGCTGGCGAAAACAGCGGCCATCGTTGCGGCGCTGCTCTCCCTGTTTTTCCACTCCCTCGGCTACCTCTCCATGCGCTTCCGGTTTGAAGCCTTCGGGCTGAATCCGGAGTTCTCCGTCATCAGCGAAACCTTTCTTTTCGAAGGGGCCAAGCTGATGCTCTTTTTGCTTTCCCTACTTCCGCCTTTCTTCTTCGTCACGGCGCCGATCACGATCCCGCTGCTGATCCTCGGCGCCATCCCGGCGGTGCGCGACCGATGCGAACAGGCGCTGCGAGGCCTCAATCGACGGGCGAACGCGCTGCCGACGTCCCTGGTGGCGGCGGCCGGACTGGTCTGGGCGACGGTGGTGCTGCGCACCGTCGGGCCTCCCATCATGTCCTTGAAGTCGTTGATATTCACCGGTCTGCCGTGCGAGCCCTTGTGGGTCCGCCAAGTGGCTATCGAGAGGTCCCCAGAGACCACCAGCCTGATCTTCGGGGCCCTGGTCCTGACGCTCGTGCCGACGCTGTGGTGCGCGGCCCGGCTCTTCCGACAGGGCGGAGGCTGGCGCGGACTCGGCGCCATCCTCGCGGGCCTGGCCCTCGCCCACGGCATGCTCTTCCCGACGCTCTTCGGGGTGCTCGTCGCCCCCGAGAGCATCAATCGAATCCACGGATTTGAGGGTATCGATGACCACCGCGAGGTCTGGCTCGCCGCTTCGGACGAGGATCACCACTGGTTCCTGATCCTCGACGCCGAGGGCACGGCGGATCCGACGCTGCTCATTCGGCGGCGCGACGAGACCCAGGATTTAAACGTCGTCGAACAGCGCCCGCTTTACGTCTTGCTCGACGGGGACAGGTCCTGCGGCGACTGAACCCGGCTTCACGGCCGACGCGGGAAGAGCGACGGCTGCAGAAAAGGCACCGCCGCCAACACCACCGCCGGCACGTAGAGGTCGGCCCGGCTGAGCCGGCCCTCGGTCAAGAGTCCGACGGCGCCGCCTTGACGCTTCGAGCCGTGGCGTCGAAATACGCGGTCGTCCGCGTCACCGAGCTCGACGCCCGAGCGAACCAGCTCGGCGACCTCCGGCGGCAGCTGGAAGCTCGCCGTCCTCGCCCTGCCGACCCGGCCGCCCGAACCGCGCACCGCCGCCCAGGCGAAGGCGAAGAGGTGATCACCGAGCGTCTCGACGCCCCCTTCCAGGCCGACCCAATACTCGGCGTCGACCTGCCGAGACGCCGCCTCGGCGCGCTGGAGCGCCCCGCGCAGCGTTTCCCGATCGTCCATCGGCTGGTCTGAGACGCCGGAAGGCACGGAACATCCGATGACCTCGAACTCGACCGCGGGAAAGGCGATGTGAAAACCCCGCCGGGTCGCTTCGTGCTTCACGGGATTCCCCGAGGCCACGACGATCCGAGACTCCGATACTTCTAGAGACGACGTCATAAACTCGACCCTATACCTTTGGGCCGACCCCATCGACCCCACCGCCCGAGGCAACCGCTCGAGCCGTTCAGAAAGGCCGGCGAGTCACGGACGCGGGGCGACGACGCCGCGACAAGAGACAGGCGGTCTGTCCCGATCATCGACAAGAGGGACGATTTGATGAGACCATTCGCTTGAGATGCCTGCCAAACTCACTCGCCTAGAGCGTGAAGCGCGATCTCGGATGCGCTATGTCGATCCGTCCAACGCGGGCAAGGTCCTTGGCCGCGATATCTATTGGACGGTCCCGTTCCTCGACCTCTTCCTCGAGCGGTGCGACGCGCTTGCCTTTGAAGTGCCGGCGGACGCGGTCAAAGTCGCCCGCCACGCGCCGAGCCTGGTGGAGCTGATCGACGTCGGAACCCGCGACGGCGAATTCAGCAGCCACGCCGCCAAGCGCAGCTACCGCGTCTACGCCCTGGCGGTACAGGCGTCGACCTGCCGCCGAGTGGGCCAGCTGAGCGAAGCCGCCCGTCTCTATCGCACGGCCTTTGAAGTCGCCCGTGAAGGGGTGCTCTACCCGCGCTTCGAAGCCGAGCTCCACTATCGCTACGGCAATCTGCTCGCCAAATCCGGCGACGCCGAGGCCCCCGAGCATTTCGAACGGGCGCTGCTGCTCTTCGAGCACGCCGACGATCGTGTCGGCATGGGTCACGTTTTGGTGCTGCGGGCCGGCTGGCGTTTCTTGACCCAGGACATCGCCGGCTCGGCGGCCGACCTCGGCCAGGCGCTGATCGAAGCGTCGAAGGGATCCGGGACACGGTCCCAGCGCGCCACCCAAGCCGCCCTCGGCAACCTGATGCGGCTCGAGTCGCAGATGACGGTGACCGCCGCCGCCAACGCCGTCGAGTGGGTGCGCAAGACGCGCCTCGGCATTGCCGGGACGACGCTCTTCAAAGCGAACCTCTTCTGGCTCGAGGGAAGCCTCTGTCGCCGCCTCCAGTTCCTGCCCCAAAGCATCCGCTTGCTCAAACGGGCCTGGACCGCCTTCGAGCGCCTCGAGGCGCCGGTGGAGCTCGCGGAAGTGGCCCTTGAGCTGGCGATCACGATGATCGAAGCGGGCGAAGCCGAGGCGGCGCTCGCCGTCCGAGAGCATACGCTCGAGGCGGTGCCGGCGCTGAGCCAAGACCCGCTGCTGCTGGACGCCATGAGCCTCTGGCAGGTCCACGTGCGCCGAGACGCGCTGACCGAGATTCGCCAACGCATCTCGGCGCCCGCGGCGCGCTGACCAAAGCCTCAGCTTTGGACGGCTAGTTCGGTTGGTCTCCAGACGACCTGAGCCCGGTCGGGTCGATCCAGCCGTGCTGGCGAGAGGAGCCAGAATCGTCGGCGTCGCCAGTGAGGCCCCCGAATGACTCAGCGCCTTGCTGACCCGACGGGTCGATCCAGCTGTGACTCCCTTGTGCCTCGGACGATGGCCCATAGTCCTGCTGGACGGGGCCCGGCTCGGCACTGCCCGGCTCGGCGCTCAAGAAGACGTCGACGATCGCCATCACGTCTTCCCAAAGCGCTCGGGCCGGCTCGAGCCACCCGGTCTGGGACTCGGGGGCCGGCTGCGCGAGTGCGGGCTGGGTCGAAATGATGAGGACGAGAAAGACAGTGACCGTGTTGCGAAAAAAGAACATGAAGAGACCTCCAGGGTCGTCGGGGCTCCATTGCCCCCACAAAGGGTGGCAGATTGCCGACCGATCGGTTTGTAAAGCGGTCTCTACTTGTAGTGTTCCCCACGATCCGCCGCGTCTGCGAGATCTCCGACGCGCAATTTCTCCCCAAAATAGAGAAGCTACCCACCCTTCGCACAAGATCTGCGAATATTCTCTGGATCGTCGCAACCTGCCTTACGGAAAGGAGCCCGGAGTTTCCGAGCCTTTTCCGGAGCGCAGCCCCCACGCTGCGACACGGATGCAGCGGGACACTGCATCCTCTCCTTCGGCATTCCCGACGCCCTGCGACACCTCGCAGGGCTTTTTTCTTTTCTAGTGGGCGCAGCTACTTAGGCGCTGCGGCCGGCCCCCAGGTCCACCGCGACTCGGGCCGTGGACGCTCGCCCAGCCTCAAAGACGGAACGCGACGATCTCTCGCCCGTTGCGCACGAAAAGCGTGCCGTCCGCCACGATGGGGTGATTCCAGGTCTTATCCTCAAGTGCGTCGAAGCGCCCGAGCTCCCGGTGCGCCGCCGGATCGGCGGCTAGAAGCCGGATATCTCCGGACTCCGCCTGCACGATGAGCTGCCCGCCGCCGGTAACCAGCACCTGACCAAATCCGTAGCGCCCTCGCTTCCAATTACGCTCGCCGGTTTCCAGATCGACGCTGGCAAAAATATTCTGGTCGAAGCCGTAGATGTGTCCGGCGTGCACCACGAAATCGTTATAGGACGGCTTCAGACGGATGCTCGACCACCGCTCTTCCAAATGCCATTCGCCCTGCCGAAGCTCGACATCGATTCTCGCGGTGCCGATCCCGTCTCCGAGGGCCGTCAGTACCGTGCCGCCGCCGACGGCTTGGGGCTGCACCATCGACGGCCCCTCCCAGGCGGAGGGCTTGAATCGCCAGGCGACGTCTCCGGTGGCCGGGTCGACGGCGACGAGCCCCGCCTTATCGCCGAAGAGCACGATCTCAACGCCCCGCAAGACCATGGGCTGGGCGGAACTGAAATTGATGCCTTCCGTCGAGAGGGACCACGCGAGCTCCCCGTCGGCGACCGACAAAGCGATCAAGCCCCGGGTTGTCGAAGGGCCGGCGTGGACGATCACATGACCGCCGGCGACGGCGGGGGAGCTTGAAAACCCCCACATCGGCAGCGGGGCGCCCATTTCTTGCATCAGATCGCGGCGCCATAGCTCTTCGCCGGTCCGCGCATCGAGGGCCACCAAGACGCCGCGGCCGCCGAGGGCAAAGAGCCGTTCGCCAGCGAGCGTCGGCGTGGCCCTCGGGCCGGAGCCGGACACCAGCTCCTGGAAGCGACTCTCAAAGCGGTGCTCCCAGATCCGTTCCCCCGTGGCCGCGTCGAGGGAGGAAATGACTTCGAAATCTCCCCGCTGCTCTTGGGTAAAGAGTCGCCCCTGCGCAAACGCAAAAGACGACCAGGCGGGCCCCACCGACGTCCGCCATAGCTCCTCCGGGGGCGCGGTCGCCCAGTCCAAGGCCTCGGTGACGTCCGGCGCGCGGCTATCGCCCCGGGCCCCCCGAAAACCCGGCCACTCCGCCGTGCCGGCGGTCCAGTCAACGCCGGTCTTCGAGCTCGACACCTCAATATCCGCCATCAACTCCTCCGAGGTCGGCGCCCCTCGCCACGCCAGTTCGGGGAGGTAGCCGCCATCGAAACCCTCGAGTCTCCACAGCGCAAAGAACGCCCAGCACGCCACTGAAATCGCCCCCAGCGACGCGAGTCTTCGGCCAGGCCCTCGACGTCGGGTAAGCGTCAGGGTGACCATCGTCGCGAGGAGCGAAAGCGGCACGCCGTAGAGCCACAGGGCTGTCGAAATGCTGGGGTCGCCGACGAAGAGCGGCACCGCCGCGGGACCGAAGGCCAGCAGCAGGCACAGCCACCGCTCTTTCGCGGGCAGGCGACTCAGCAGAAGCAGCCAGACGACAAAAAGCAAAGCGCCGAGGAGGGGGCCCGCGAACATGAGAATGAACCGGACCGTGTTCTGGATCGACGGCGTGATCGACAACGCGACTGCAAGCAGCGTGGTGAGGGCGACGGCCCAGCCGGGCCATAGGCGAAGCGGCTTCGAGGTGTCCATGCTTGGCGCTTCGCCGTCGGCGGCCGATCGGTTTTTGCCAACCGGCGACGGCCCACCTCAGGATGAGGGGCCGCGGGACGCATCCTCGAGGGGCGCGCTGTGGGCCCATGTTAAAGTCCGCCCACCCTGCGCCGCTCTTCGAGATGCGAGGCTTCGACCGACCTGCCCTGGAGGCGTCTCGCCCATGTCATCTGAGTCCCATCCCGAGACCCAACGTCTTGCCTACAGCGAGCTCGAGGACCCCGACCTGGTGTCCCAGATCGCCGCCGGCGACCAACGGGCCCTCTCCGAGCTCTTCGGCCGCTTTTCCGGCATGCTCCTGGCCCTCGCCCGGCGCGTGCTCCACGACACGGAAGAGGCCGAAGACATCCTCCAGGAAGTCTTTCTGCAGGTCTGGAATCAGGCGGGTCGCTACGACCGATCCCGATCTTCCGTCTCCACCTGGCTCGTCCTGATTACACGCAGCCGGTCGATCGACCGCCTCCGCAGCCGACAGGTGAAAGACCGAACCGCAAACGCGCTGAAACAAGAAAGTCGTGGCCTGCATACATCCCCAGAGGGGAGTGGAAACGTACTTCACGAGCAAAGGCGGAATCGACTGCGCCAAGAATTGGGAAATTTGCCGGCTGAGCAGCGTCAAGTGCTCGAGTTGGCCTTCTTCTCGGGAATGACGCAGAGCGAAATCGCCAACAGCACAGGCATCCCGCTTGGCACTGTGAAAACCCGCACTCTGCTGGCGATGAAAAAAATGCGCCACGCACTCCATTCCGAGGTCAGGGATCTTCTCTAGGGAAGCTTTCAGATGCTCCATGACGACAAAAAGATGAACGAAGAGCTCGCAAAAGACGAAATCGCAGAGCAAGCCTTCAGTCGCCTAACCGCCGCCTGGGACCCGCAACAGCAGGCGGTGACCGACGGCGAGGACCGCGAGGTCCGCGAACAACTCGAAGCGCTCGCCCTCTTGGCCTACGGCCTCGAGCCCGTGGCCCCATCCCGCGACGCCGAGCAGCGCCTGCTCGCCGCGGTGAACGCCGGCCCGATTCCTTTTCGGCGACCTGAATCCGCGCCCACCCCCGACGTGAGCCCCGTCGCGTCGGTCCAGCCCGCCGCCGCCGAGACCATGCGGCGCGATCCCTTAGACCGGACGCTCCAGCATCTCCAGGTCGAGGCGGAGCACCACGCGGAACAAACTGCCGGTCAACAGCCCCTCCAGGGCCACTCGGCGGACTCCGAGAAGGTCCTCGCCTTCAACCCGCGCCGAGCGTCGAACCCCTCCTCGAGTTCATTCGCGACGCTGGCCCTGGCCGCCGCCCTGGCTTTCTGCCTGATCGGCCTCGGCTACCTCTACGGTCAGCTGAACGCCAAGAATGCGGTCATCGCCGTCCAGGCCGACCGCCTGG
>JBCDKB010000459.1:0-7151 GCA_038747035.1 Acidobacteriota bacterium
ATGACATCAGCACTGGGCGGGGCGAGCAGGAGGACGTCGCCGCCGTCGATGGGGACCGAGGCCATTTGAGATCCGAAGCCCGTCAGCTCATTGGCGATAAAGACGAGGCGCTGGCTGTCGGGGCTGATCTCAAAATTGGGCGGATCGTCGATATCAGCTAGGCGGTAGTCGATGTTGTCTGGGGTGAGCCTGACGGCGTCGCCGCCGCCCATCGGGATCCGGAATAACCCGGTTTCCACGGCGTCAGGGCCGGCGGCAATGACGTGGCGCCCATCCGGGGTTATCGCGAAGTCGAGGTCAAAAGTCCGGGGCGGAGAAAGTCTCACCGCGGGGCCCGAGCCGTCGACGGGTGAGGTCCAGAGCTGACCGTTGACCCGAAAGACGGCGAACCTCGAGGTCGGGTCGACCTGGAAGCGGTCGACATCCGTGTTCTCATCCAGTTCGGGGTTGAGCACCACCGAGGTGCCGCCATCGGTCGGGACGCTAAAAAGCTCCACCTGCTGAAAAGTCCGCTGGTCCGCGGTGTAGACCGCGCGGCTGCCGTCGGCGGTGATAACGAATCGATCCACCTCACCGCCGATGACGCCGGCGAAGGGGGCGCTGACCCTCTCGGGAAGACCGCCCGCCCCCTCCACTTGGTAGAGCTCGTTGATCGACGCCGATTCCTGGCCGGCGGCGAAGAGGACGGAGCTCGCCGTGGGTCCGGGGTACACGCGGACGACGGATCCCTTCACGGCGTTGGTTCCGGCGCCGACGAGATCCGTATTCAGGCGCGTGGAAGGGCCGCCGGAGATCGGGACGGAGAAGGCCTCGACGAGGTCGGAGTCCAGCTGATCAGATCGGTAGATCACCCGCATACCGTCGGCGGTGACAAAAAAGTCTTCGCGAGCGCCGTCGGGTCCCCCGGAGTCGTCTGGCGTGAGTCGGGTCGCGCCGACCGCCGAAGTGGAGGTGGAGTAGAGGTCGATCCTCGGGATGACCTCGTTAGCGCTGAAAATCAGCTGGCTGGGGTCCGGACTGAGGGCGTAGCGCCGGATACGGGTGCCTAAGCCCGTCGCGGGGCTGATTTTGGAGGGTGGCCCGGTGATCGGCGTGGCCCAGAGGCTGGTTGACGATGAAATTGCGTCGAGCACGATGACTTTCGTGGCGTCGGCAGAAAGGCCCCATTGGAGCAGTTGGAGGTTGTCGTCCGCATCGCTGCCCATCTGGATCGGGTCTGAGCCGTCGAGCCCATGGCTAAACACCCGCCCGTCGGCCGATGCGTAGATAAAGCGGCTCGAGTCCGGGGTTAAGAGCATCGGATTCGGCCACTGGGGCGAGAATCCCGCCGGTTGGCTCGTGGTGAGTGGAGTTGGAGCGCCGCCGCCCACCGGCACCTTGAAGAACCGAATGCCCAGGCCGTTGGCGACAAAGACGAGCGTCTGGCTATCTGGGGTGATGGCGGCGAAGAGGACCCTTTGATTGTTGGCGAGGAAGTCGGTGATGGCCACCCGGGCTCCCCCGGTCACGGGAACCGTGTAGAGCCGGACCCTGTTGAGGGAGGTGAAGTCCCCCCAGAAAGCCACCTGGGTGCCGTCGGCACTGACGCAAAAGCCGTCCAGGCCAACGACGAAGCCACTGGGTGCGATGGCGCCGGTAAGGTCGAGGGGAGGCCCGCCGGTCGCCGGAGAGGCCAAGAGTCGCCGGACATCGCCCTCTCCAGGGAGGCTGCCCCGATGGATAATCGTGGACGAGTCCGGCGTCCACTGGGCGTCGCGGAGGAGATCGTGCTCCAGGTTGACCGGGCCGTCGAGTAGGACGAGTCCGGTGCCGTCGGGCGCGACGGTATAGAGACGATCTTGGAAGAGGTCCGAGTTGAGGAGAGCCGCCACCTCAAAGGCGACCCGCGTACCGTCGGGAGACGGCCAGAAGCCGACGACGCTTTCCTGGTCGGCGAGCTCCGGACTGAGCTTGCGAACGCTTCCGTCCGACGTGTCTATGCTCCACAATTCTCTTTGACCGAAGCGACTGGTATCGGCGGTGTAGAGGATGTAGCTTCCGCCGGCCACCGTCTGGACATTGTCGGCGGTCCCGCCGACGGCCTGGAGGTCGCTGAGCTGGACCGGGATGATTTGGGCCTGTGCCCCGTGCGACGGGGCGAGCAAAGCTCCAAAGACGACGGCGGACGCGGCTCCGTAGCGGATAAGACTCCTGCACATGGACAGTGGAATCTGAAGTCTCATCGGGCGGTCGTCCTTTCGGCAATTCGCGTTCCATGGTGTGGCATCGAAGGGGAGGCGCGCGTCTTCCCGCAGGGGCTTACGGTCCGAATCCCTATCGATAAAAGTGTTTCTCGGATGGCAAAGAGCTCGGGTCCGAAGCCCCGGCCCCCGAGGGCGCGGGCGTCAAGTTAAGGATTCACGGTGGTGCTCCAGCGCGAGGTGTCCCCGGACTCAAAGCCATCGAAGAAAACGAAGGTCGAAGCCACCTCCACGACATAGAGCTCGATCAGAGGGTTGCCGGGTTCAGTGGCGGTGTAGAAAAGGCTCTCGGTGAGCTCACCCTCCCGGAAAATCGCCGGCCTGGGTCGGAGGTGCAGCCGCGGCCCGCCGCCGGACGGCACGGCCGAGAGGCCGTCGTCGGCCTGGAAGACCACGAAGTCCTCCGTCGCCTCGATCGCGCCGAAGGCGTTCTGATCCGGGCCGCTGAGCGTCAAGCGCGGCTGGCCGGATAGCGACGTCTGAAAGGCGATATTGCCGACTAGCGGATTGTTGGCTTCTGGGTCGACGATGAGGCTCACCGTGTCACCGACCACCCTGTAGTCGCCGATCTCGGGGTCGAGAAACGAGTTGGTCAGCGGAGTGATCGACGAGCCGTCGGCGGCGAAGACATCGAGGGACCGCGTTTGATTCGGGCCGCGGGCGAGCAGCAGCGCGTCACCGTCCCCGACAAATTCGGCGTCTTGCGGGGTGCCGATGACCGATTCGGTGAGGTTGCGAAGCACGCCGGTCTCCGTCTCGACGCTAAACAGTTCGCCGTCCAAAATGTAGGCGACGAAGCTCCCGTCCTCGTTGATCCACGTCCTGGGGGTCTCGCTGAACGGGATACTCGGGTCGGGAGGAAAGAGCTCGACGGTGTTCGGCTGGTCCGTCGGCGTGCCGAAGAGCGCGAGGCCGTCGGTTCCGGGTTGGAAGGAGGTGAAAAAGGCGTAGCTACCGTCTCCGGAGACTCCGAAGCTTCGAATCCAGGTCAGCGGCAGATTGGACAGCCGAATCGCGTCGCCGCCGAGAACCGGTACGGCATAGAGCCGGGCCGGCGTGCCCTCGAAGGGCACATTCGGTGCGAGGAAAAGGAGCCGCTGGCTATCGGGTGTGATCACCAAGAAATCCGGAGTGAAGCCGACGCTCAACGGCAGGATATCCTCAGCCTGGCCGCCGGCGATCGGGATCCGCAGCAGCGACTGGCGATTCGAGGCCCGGGCGCTGACGATGACGAACTGCCCGTCCGGCGTGATGCGGTAGAAGGTATTGAGCTCCGTGCCGGGGGAGAGCTCGACCGGCCCCCCGTCGGCGATCGAGACGCTCCATAGTCGTCTGCCGATGCGCAGGACCGCGCGGTCCGAGGTTCGGGCCAGCTGGAACTCATCGACGTCTTCCCCCTCGCCGAGATCCGGGCTGAGTCGAATCGGTGGGCCGCCGCCGGTGGCGACGCTCCACAGCTCGGGGCGGTCAAAAAGGCGCTGGTCCGCCAGGTAGACCGCGTAGGCGCCGTCGTCGGTGATCTCAAAGCGCTCGACCTCGCCGATCCGCGCCATGAGCGACCCGCCGAGTTTTTCCGGCATCGAGGCGCCGAGGGCGTCGACGGTGTAGAGCTCGTTGGCGGTGGCGAGGTTCTGGCCGCCGACGTAGAGGACCTCGTCGGCGTCGGCGCCCGGGGTGCGGCTGATCACGTCTCCGTCTGCGGGTAGATCCAGATTGAGGCGGGTTGACGGTCCGCCGTCGGGGTCGACGGAGAAGACCTCGAGCACGCCGGACTCGAGCACGTCGCCGCGGTAAATCAGCCGAGATCCGTCCGCGCCGTAGAAGAAATCGGGCGAGATGCCGGCGCTCCCGGCGAAGTCGAGCGGCGAGACCCGCAGGGCCCCCGTCCCGAAGGTGAAGCTGACAAAGAGCTCCTCGCGTCCGCCGACGCGATCATCGGCGGTGTAGGCCAGGAACTCCGAGCTCGGGGAGACCGTGAATCGCCGGATGCGCCGTCCGCGCAGGTCGGTGCTGCTGATCTTGAGGGGCGGTCCGGTGCTGACGAAGGTCGAGAAAAGCTCGGTGTCGAGCCCGGTGCGCTCGAGCACCAGGACGCGGGCGCCGTTGGGCGTCAGCCCCCACTGGACGATCTCCGAGTTCTTTCCCGAGCCCATTTCGACGGGGGTAGAACCGTCGAGACCCTGGCTGAAGACCCGGCGCCCCGTCGTTTGGTAGACGATACGGTTCGCCGTCGGCGTGAACACGATCGGCGTCCCGCCGAGGAAAAGGCCGAAGCTCCCGGGACTCGGAAGCTCCGAGGGCGCTCCGCCCGTCACGGGGACCGTGAAGAGGGTTGTCGCGAAAGGGATATTGGCGCCAAGAATGACCGTCTGACCGTCCGGCGAGACCGTTGCGTGGACCACGTCGGCGTCTGCGGGCAGAGTTCCGGTAAGGTTGGTGCGGGCGCCGCCGCCGATGGGTACCGCGAACGCATCGAAAGTGTCGATGAGGTCGAGGTCACCCCAGAAGACGACCCGGGTCCCGTCCGGGGTGACGGTGAATTGCCGCAGGCGTCCCGACACCGCGCCCTGCGTTGCGATCGGGCCGGTCAGCTCCACTGCTGGGCCGCCGGTGGCTGGCGCCGCGAAGAGTCGCGGGGTCGTGTCGTCCGGCAAAGTCGCCGTGTAGACGACCGTCGAGCTGTCCGGGGTCCATTGGAGGTTGCGGATCAGGTTGAAATCGTAGTCCGCCGGGCCGCTGATCAGCACCGGCTGCCCGCCGCCCGGCGCGGCGGTGAAAAGGCGTCTGTCCTGTCGAAAAGGGCGCTCGATCTCAAAGGCGACCCGGCTGCCGTCGGGGGCCGCCCAGACCTGGGCCAGCTCCTCATCGTCGGCGAGGTCCGGGCTGAGCTTGCGGACGACGCCGTCCGCCCTCTCGACGCTCCACAGCTCCGCCTGATCGCGACGGACCGCATCGGCGGTGTAAAGAATAAAGTCGCCGTCGGCGATCACTTGCACGTCCTCGACCGCGCCGCCAACCGCCTGGAGGTCACTGAGCTTGGTCGGCGCGACCTGCGCCGTTACGGCGCCCGCGGCGAGCGCCCAAGACGAGGCAATAAGCGCTGCGGTGAAGAGCTGTCGGACGCGATCCGAGGCGGGGGCCGGGGGTCTAGACAGGATACTCATAGGCGTCAGCCCTTCGCTGCAAGTCAAAAGTCCGAGAAACCATGGCAAGACTATCGGATTTCCGGGCAAATAGGGTATCGCGCCATAAGCACAAACGCGGGCCCCGCCCGCTAAAGGGCATCGGCCGGATTGCCATCGACGTGCTGCTATCGACGGGCCAGAGCTACCGAATCGGAAGTGCTCAGGTCCCCCGGCGGTTCCGATTGCAGACGCCGTTGGCGAGCGCCGACGGCGGCGCGGGCGTCGCCGGCTCCATCAAGGGTTTCCGGGAATGGTGGCCGCCCACGCGTCCGTGTCGCCGCTTTCGAAACCATCGAAGAAAACGAGCTCGAGCTCGCTGATCAGCAATTCCACCAAGCGTCCGTGGCGGCGCGCCCTGAAGACGACCCCCTCCGGGGTCGACACGAAGGGGGGAAGCGGCTCGGCGCCCAGGCCGGCCGGCAGCAGGTCTTGGACGTGGCCGTTGCGCAGGTCGGTGACGGCGAAGCGATCCGAGTGCCCATGGAAGACCCGCCGGCTATCCGGCGAAATCGAAAAGTCCCTGACCTCGGTGGCGATGGGGGTGATGGCGCCGCCGCCGGACGAAACCTCGAAGAGATTTGAATCCTCCACAATGCAGGACCCTGGACTGATTTCGATCCGTCGAGGAACGGCGTAGACGACTCGCTCACCGTCCGGTGAGATCTCGAGATCGTCGATGGGCAGTTCGGTTCCCGGCAGCTCCGCTAGGGTGACGCTCTCAGAGTCGCCGACAGCCAGCGCCTTGAGCGTAAAACCTTCGGAGTAGACGATCTGCCCGCCCCCCACACGGAAAGCTCGCCTGAGGGCTGAGATTTCGATCGGTGACTCCCCGGGGACAAGGGGCTGGCGCACCAGCCGCCTGTCGGGCTTCCCGTAGACCAGATTCGAGGAGTCGCCGGTGAACATCGGGTCCGTCCCGGGGTCCGGGAGTGACCCTCCGGTGGCGATCTCTGCCAATAGGGTTGGACCCGCGGCGCCATTCTCGAAGAGGCATCGGGCGGCCACCCACTCGCTGTTGGGGGCGAAGTTCAACTCCGAATATGCGCACGGCTCGGGCCCCGCCACCGTCGATGTCGGGCCGCCCGCTATGGAGACGGATCGCAGCAGGAGATCGCTCCCGCCCGGGGCGCTGAAGGACGAGAAGAGAACGCGGGCGCCGTTTGGGGTGACGCCGAAGCTGCGGATCTCTTCGACTCCCGGGGTCAAGAGCGCCGGTGCTCCGCCGTCAACTTCGACGCGGTAGAGCGAAGGCTCCGCGTAATAGATAGCCCAAGGTCCCCCGGGCACGGAGACAAAGGGCGCGCTGTGGAGCGGATCGTTAAGGGGCAGCTCGGCGACGTTGAGCCGGATGGCGTCCGCCCCACCGCCGACCGGTGCGCTCCAAAGGTCGAGGCGCTCCGCTCCCTCGACGGTGAAAATCACCCGCTGCCCGGCCTTCGCGAACGCGAAGTCTTCACGGAGCTGCTCACCGTCGCCGAGGGTTGGATTGAGCTTGACGGACGCGCCGTCGGCGAGTCGGACGCTCCAGAGCTCGGGGCGGCCGAAGGTTTCCTGGTCGGCGAGGAAGACCGCATAGAGGCCGTTGGGGCCGATCTCGTAGCGTGTCACTTCCCCCACATTCGACCGCCCCGAGCTCTGGAGCGTCCGACTCGCCGACGGCGCGTCCGTCAAGCTCAATCCAACCCTCGGCGACGGTGAGCAGCTCCGTGAAGACTTCGCGTTCGCG
>JBCDKB010000460.1:0-7129 GCA_038747035.1 Acidobacteriota bacterium
ACCAGCAGCTGGGCCGCGTCCTTGACGTCCGGCCGCTGCAGCGCCGAAGCCAGCGTCGCCGGCGTCTTCTCACCGAGGGCTGGCACCACCACAAGATCTGGAGGAGCCACTCCGGCGGCCACAACCGCGGGCGCGACAAATCCTTGCTGGGTCCTCACCCGGTCGCGCACCCCAACAACCTGGACCTGAAAATGGGGTCCGCGTTCCGGACAGTTCAGCAGCTCATTGGCGGTGGCAAAGGTATCGAGCAGTAGAGAGAGACCGGTATCGAAGACACCGTCGACGGCCAAGAGCAAGATTCGCATGTCGTGAATTCTATCAAAGATGTCGAATACGACACTCGATAGGAACTCCGAGGAAGCCTAATCTTCTTTCACGGCCGGCGCGGTGGATGCGCCAAGTGCCAAAGAACTCAAGGAGACTTCCATGCTGACTCATTCACTCGTCGTAAAAATCGTTGCCAAAGAAAACCGCGCTGAGGATGTCGCCGCCTTTCTCGCAGGGGCGCTGGCGCTAGCGGAGGCTGAGGAATTTACCCCCGTCTGGTTTGCCCTTCGCGAGAACGCCACCACCTTTTACATCACGGATGCATTCTCCAGCGCCGAGGATCGCCAGAAGCACGTCGAAGGCGAGATCGCCAAAGCTCTCTTCGCCAGCGCTGACGAGCTGCTCGCCGAGCCACCCAGCATCGCGTCGGTCGAGGTCATGGCCTACAAGCTCCCGTGATCCGCGGCTTCCCCATTCGCAACGCCAGGATGCCCCTCAGCCGAGGGGCGTCTTGCGCGACAATGCGATGGCCCGCGCGATGCGGGCTAGCTTTAGGCGAGGTGCCCGGAACCTCACCGGGCGGCCCTAGCCCACTTCACGCACGGTCGGATGCTGGCGGATTCGCTCGCGAAGTTCGGCGATGGCGTCTTGACAATCGTCACTCGTTCCGTGCACCTCCTGACGCCACCACTGGTAGTTCTCGTCTGGGTTCTTGCAGAAGGCTGCTGCTAGTGGCGCCGAGTCCACCCGCCAAATTCCTTGAATGGAGCTAGGATCATTCATGACGAAGCCGTCAGCGAACTTGCAAGTGTAGTGGTGTGTCAGGTGGGCCAGCGCGACGGCTTCCTGGTACGAAATCCAGTCACCAAGAATCGGATGCAGGTGCTCTGCGACTGCGAGTATGTAGAGCGTGTCTAGATCTGGCTCGCCTGGCTCAGTATGGATTTTCCGGAGGTCTGGCATCTTCTCGACAGTAGTTGGGCCAGAGGCTGCAAGGAGAGCCACCGGGTGTCATGGGTCGCTTGGAAAACACAACCCAACGGCGAGTGCCAGGCGCTTCCCCAACAGTGGAGGGAGTCTCTAGAGCTGGGTCAGTGGCTGATTTCAGGTCCTCTGACCAGCCCACTCGCGGGGCAAGCTGTGGGTCGATTCTACCTCTGGGGGATCGGAGATCGGGAAATCGCCGTGGTGCGCTCGCTAGACCGATGCGGCTGGTGACGCCCCAGCGGTGCAACCTTCACCCGCTGGCCGCGTCTACTTTTCAGCCGACGTTGGAAAGCCCGCCACCGCAGACCCTCGTCTTGAATGACATCGGCGTGCCGAGCGCTCGCCCCCTCCCGATAAGGATCCTCCCCCATGCGCCGTCGTCACACTCTCACCGTCCTTGGTCTTGTCCTTTTTTCTTCTCTCCACGCCGGCGAGCCGGCCCATGCGGAGAAGACAGCTGTGCCGGGAGCTCACGTTTCTGAGCTGAAACCGGTAACAATCGGTCGAGAAATCGAGATGAAATCCCGGGTCCTCAACCACGACGTGACGATGAAACTCCATGTGCCGGAGAGCTTCGCCATCTCCTCAAAGGAGCATACCTATCCGGTTCTCTTCGTTCACGGCGCGCACGGCGAGCAGTTCTTCGAGACAGTGGTCGGGATCGTCAAGCACCTGGCCAGTCGTGAGCGCATGCCGGAAGTCCTCGTCGTGAGCTTGAACGATATCGGTGAAATTCCGGAGGTCACAACCCACGGGATGTGGGGGCGGGAGAAGATCGGAGGCTCTGGCGATGCGTCCGCCCACTTGCGCCATCTCCGAGAAGAGGTCTTTCCCTACCTGGAGCAAAACTATCGAGCCAACCACTATCGGATGATCGTCGGCGTCTCCGGGAGCAGCCTCTTTCCGGTCTTCGCCTTGACCGAGGCGACCGATCTCTTTGAGAGTTATATTCTGGTCGCGGCGGCCGATATCGTCGGCATGGGGTATGACGAGGACTCAAATTTTATTGACACTTTCGAAAAAATATTCCGCACGACGCCGGAGCGGCGGACCAAGCTTTACGTCGGCGTGGCCGACCACGATACCGAGAACAAGCCACACCATGTTGAGAATCTCGAAGAGCTGAAAAAACGCCTCGGCCATCTCAAGGGTTTGGACCTCAAAGTCGAGGTCGTCCCCGATGAAGATCGCTATGCAGTCTTGATTCGGTCGATGCTCACGGCCATGACGCAGAATTTTCCCGATAAATTATGGTCGTCCCGCTACCGCGAGCTGATCGCCCAGCCAGGAGACGCTTTAGAAAATATCGATCGACACTATCAAGACCTCTCAAAAAAGTATGGCTTCACGATACTTCCGCGGGTCGATCGATGGAATAACGTCAATAGCTTGCGGTCTGCGACTCGACTTCTCATTCAGCAAGATCGCCCTGCCGAAGCGCACGCCGTGGCCCTGCGTCGGATCGAGTACCAGCCCACGGTCCCTGGCTCCCACGCCGGCCTCGCGGATGCCTTGGAATCCCTCGGCCAGCTGAAGGCGGCGGTCGACGCTCAAAAGACCGCCGTCGATTTGGCCAAGCGCCAAGGGAGCGAAGATCTGGAAGCCCTCGAGCAGAGGCTTCTGGAATTACGAGCCGCCCAAAACGACGAAGAGACGCCTCCGTCCGATTGAGACCCGCCGGCACGCGGCCCGTCCGCTCCTCCGGTTCGGGGTCTTTCCCGTGCCGAGGAGGGAGCGGAGCTCCCCGGCCCGATCAGCTGACGCCGTAAGCGAGCATGGCGTCGGCGACTTTGAGGAAGCCGGCGACGTTGGCGCCGCGCACGTAGTCGACGTAGCCATCCTCCTCACCGTGCTCGACGCAGCGCGCGTGGATTTCACCCATGATGTCGCGCAGTCGGCGATCGACTTCTTCGCGGGACCACGAGAGCCGCAGGGAGTTCTGGCTCTGCTCGAGGCCCGACACGGCGACGCCGCCGGCGTTGGCCGCTTTGCCGGGGCCGAAGAGGATCTTCGCCCTGTGGAAGGCTTCGACCGCGCCGCTCGTCGACGGCATATTGGCGCCTTCGCAGACGCCGCGGCAGCCGTTGTTGATCAGCGTCCGGGCTTCTTCGGCGTTCAGCTCATTCTGCGTCGCGCTGGGGAAAGCCAAGTCGACCCCCACGCCCCACGGCCGCTGACCGGCGACGAATCGGGCGCCGCCGAAATGCTCTGCGTACTCGCCGATGCGTCCGCGCCGGACGACCTTAAGGTCCCGTAGCCAGTCCAGCTTCTCCCCGTCGATACCGTCCGGATCATGGATGAAACCCGAGGAGTCCGACGCCGTCACCACCTTCGCCCCGCTTTCGATCAGCTTCTCAATGGTGTAAAGCGCGACGTTGCCGGAGCCCGACACGGCGCAGGTCTTCCCTTCGAGACCGTCCCCCGCGTGGGCGAGCATATTTTCCATGAAATAGACGCTGCCGTAGCCCGTCGCTTCCGTCCGGCCGGCGCTGCCGCCGAAGGAGAGACCCTTGCCGGTCATCACACCGGCGAAACGGTTCTCGATGCGCTTGTACATGCCGAAAAGGTAGCTGATCTCGCGGTGACCGACGCCGATATCGCCGGCCGGGACGTCGGTGTTTTCGCCGATGTGGCGGTGGAGCTCGACCATCAGCGAGTAGCAAAAACGCATGACCTCGGCGTCGCTTTTACCCGTGGGGTCAAAATTAGAGCCGCCCTTGGCGCCGCCCAGCGGCAGCCCCGTGAGCGAGTTCTTGAGCACCTGCTCGAAACCGAGGAACTTGAGCACGGATTGCCCGACCGACGGGTGGAAGCGCAGGCCTCCTTTATACGGTCCGATCGAGTTGTTGAACTGCACCCGCCAGGCGCGGTTGACGTTGAAGGTCCCGTCGTCCGACTGCCACGTCACCCGGAAGCTGATGATGCGGTCGGGCTCGGTCATACGCTCCAGGATGCGGGCGTCGCGGTAGTCCCGCCGCCCGAGGTAGACCGGCATAATCGAACCGACGACGTCGTGGACGGCCTGGTGGAATTCCAGTTCCCCGGGGTTCTTCGCGACCAGCTCCTCCATGAACAGGTCGACTTCTTTTCCTACGGTCATTGGATCTCCTCAGTCTCGGTGGATGACCGACGCGGTCACCGATCAGCGATAGGGGGTTGCGGCGTTGATGTTGTGCTCAATACCCGTCGTACGTCGCACACGATCATCCGGTTGGATTTCACGCGATCCGTTCTCGCCGCCGCAAAAAAGTGATCCCCGAAAGCACACCGCAAGGGCTGACTCTCTCAAGCCGGTTTCGTGCGAGATGCAAGGGGCTTTCAAGCGGCTGCCGTGCGTCTCCTCGGACACTTGGGACAGGTGACTCTGGGGAGTTCTGGAAGAAAAGTGAATCGCCATGACGCGATCGCTCTGCCGTTCTGTGTTTATCCAGTAGAGCCAACTCTTCAAGGAGATACAGACATGGATCATGACAGCAGAGCGTTTAGACCCCGGCTGGCGCTTGGGAGACTCGGGGCTGGGAGTCACGGGGCCATTCGTTCCCGGCGCCGGCTGGTGGGATCGTGGCTGGTGGTCGCCGCCTTAGCTGCGACGTTCGCTCATCCGAGCGGTGCGACCGACGGGGCCGCAACCCAGGGGATGCTCCAGTGCGACGTTCCCAGTAGCTCCTACCCCACCATCCAAAGCGCAAACGATGACGGCTGCGACGAGGTGACTCTGGTCGCGGGTGACTATCCAGAATTCTTAGTCATCACAAGGCCCCTGACGATCGTTGGACCAGAAGACTTTTCGGCTCACATCGTGGGCCAGGTGACGATCAACACGGGGGGCCCGGTGAACTTTCGGTTCGTGACGGTGGTGGTTGGAGACGATCCCGGCCTGATCTTTCGCGACGGTTTTGAAAGTGGCAATACCGACGCATGGTCCAACGTGGTCTGAATCAAGAGACTGGATTATTGAAATCTCACAGCACGGAGCCTTTAGAACAGCTATGAACTCGAATAAAGATATGAAACGAACCCCGGCGCCTCGGGCCGTGACGACACTTTCTCGACGGATCGCCACGGCCAGGATGGCGACGGCCCGAAACGCCACCGCGCGGATCACGACGGCCTGGATCGCCACCGCACTCCTCGCCGCCGCGTCCTTCGTCTCGGCGGAAACGCCCGAGGCGCAGCCACCGGCCGGTACCCTCCTTGAAGCCACGGCCATTGCGGAGCAGCTTCTGGCCCAGCGGACCCACCCCGTCACCGCTGCGCTCGAACGCGTGGAGGCCCGGCGAATCGCCCTCGAGTCCGCCGATCGATCGGTGGTTCGCGAAGAGATTCCGGCGGCGGTTCACGCCTACGCCGCGAGCGTCGGCGACCTTGCCCGCCATCCAAGTCCCGAGACGCTGGACGCGCTGACCGCTGCGGTGCAACACGAAGAACCTACCGTGCGACTCGCCGCTTTGACCGCGCTTCGCGAAGGCGCCTCCCACGGTCGCCCCCACTCCACCGCGCTGCAAACGGCCCGCGCGTTGATCACCGCCGACCCAGACCCGCTCATCCGGCGGCAGGCTTTTGAAGCCTACTGCCGCTGGGGTGACCAAGACGATGTCTTGGCGCTGTCGCAAACCCTCGGCCGCCAGCCTGGCCCCGTGCGCGACTTGGCGGTCAGGGAGTGGCTTCGCATCGAACGGGAGCGGCAATAGTCGCCGAGGTTCCTCGCCGGACCGGTTCGTGGCCGCAACAATTCGCGGCCGGAAGGATTTTTGATCGGACGGTTTTTGATCGGACCGGCCGGACGCACTTCGACAGTCAACGCACACCGCAGCATAATTGGAGAAGCCTATGAAATCTATAAGTCCATCATCACAGTGGATCCTTTCGGCAGTCCTCGCACTTTGTCTTTTCGCCTCCGGGCTCGAAGCCCAACTTATCGTGGGCGGCCCGTCGGCCGACGGGTTCCTGAAAGTCAGACAGGCGTTCAGTCTCGACAGCCTGTACTTCGAAGTGGATCCGTCGGACTCTGAAGTCAACGTCGGCAGCTTCCTCACCGGCAACGAAATCGATATTGATTTCGGCGTCGCAGACTTCAACAGCAATCAGAGGGCCGTTTTGGTGAACGGCAGCAGCTCGCTGCTCGAAATCAGCTCACCGATCAGCTCAGATGACGGTGATTTCCACATCTACAGCGGTGGCGGAGCCCTGATTTTTGACGTCAACGGTAGCAACGGTAGCGTCACGATCGGGGACACTTCAGAGGACGGAGACCTTGAAATCGTGGATACCTCAGGATCCCGGGCCTTCAACGTCGATGGGGCTTCGGGCGATGTCACCCAGGCCCTCGGGGGCGAGGGCTTGATCAAAGCCTGGTGCCGCGTGAGCTCAGAAGGAATTCTGCTCGATGGCTTTCGATGCACCGCCACGACCTATGAAGGCGGAGGCCAGTTCTACACCGCGGACTTCACGGCTTTGGCCACCGACATCAGCGCCCGCGGCATCCTGATGACGGTCAATGAGCACGGCGACGACCAAAGCTGTACCGGAGAGGCGCTCCCCACGGATCTCAGCACGGTCCGTATCTCGTGCTCGAACCAGGTGCAGTTCTTCGTGGCCATCTTCTGAGCGTGCACAAGCCCGCACGCCCCACCCGGGCGAGCTGGCGCCGATGCTGCCTCCGCAGCGCGCGCGCTACGCACCCGAGGGCCCCGGGGGCCGGCAGCTATACTGCCGGCCCCACCATGTCGCAGACAAGAGACCCGACTCCCGCCATCACTCGACTGCTGCAAGCCCTGCGCAATCCTGAACCCGAGGGCGAGACGGCCGCCGAGGCGGGCAGGGCCGAGGCCGCCGAAGATCTCGCCCGCGCCGTGCATACGCAGCTCCAGCGCAT
>JBCDKB010000461.1:0-7119 GCA_038747035.1 Acidobacteriota bacterium
ACCGGCGAGGAGAATCGCCAGCCGCGATGGCTCAGCGGGGTGGGGCCCGCCGCCAAATATAAAACAGCCCTCCCAGGTGCCCTCCGCATCGAGCGTCCGCGTGAGCAGACTCGAAGGACGGTAAAAAGTCGTCTCTAGCGATCTCCACTTTCGGGCCCGCACCCGAGGTCAACCCCGTGGGCCTCAGTCCAGGTGCATCCGGTGCCGTCTTCGAAACCGTCGTAGAAGATCAGGCTCCCGGGATCGAAGATCGGGATCTCGAGCGATGCCGAGTCGTTGCCGGGGTCTGGGTCGGTGTAAGTCGGCGGCGGATGGTCTAGCTGCGCGCTGAGCGCCAAGGATCCCGTCGCATCGGCTGCCACGTCGCCGGTGATGGCGTACTCGACCCACCCGCCCCCCGGCAGCTCGACGGTGCCGTCCACCGGGGCCCCGGTGCCGGAGGGTTCGCACGAAGCGCCTTCCGAAGCGGTACATGCCCAGGTGGTCGCCGAGAGCTCGCCGGCCAGATCGGTCACCACCCCCACGAAGCGGGCGCGGGCCGTCGAGCGATTCCGCACCGTCACGGTGCCCGTCCAGGGGCTTCCGCGCTCGGCGGCCAGAGCATCGACGGTCACTTCCAGGTCCGTGACGTAAGTCACGGTGATGGTGAAAGGGACGTCCACTACACCGCGGAACCCGTCATCGACCTCGATCTCAAAGTCGACGTCAAGGTTCGGCCCTTGCTCGAGCGTCGGGGTCCAGCGCAAGACCACCCGGTCAGGCGGCACCGTTTGGAGGGTGGCGCCATCTGGGGCCTCAAGGAAACGGAAGCTGAGCGAGTCACCATCCGCATCGAAGAAGTCGAGGGGCAGCTCCAAGCTCTGCTCGACCTCAACGCTCAGGTTGTCCAAGGAGGTTTCCAGCACCGGCACCACGTTTGGTCTGCGGGCGGTGAACCGGAAGGGAAACGCGTCGTTATTGCTGCGGTTGGGTTCGTCGATCGCGCTCGGTAGCGGGTTGACCTCCGAGCGCAGGGTGAACTCCGCGGGACCATCTGGGACCTGAAACTCGAGGGGATACACCCAAGAAGCGTCCCAGGGATTTGCCCAGCTCCTCCGTTCCCAGACGATGCCGCCGCCTTCGTCCTCGAGCCAGAATCGGACCACCGGCGGCGGTTCGCCGGCTCCGTTTTCTAGTCGGTTTTCCGAGAAGTACTCAATGCGAACAGTTTCGCCGGCGTCAAGCTGGTCATCAGGGGCACCGCCGCGATCCCACCGGTAGTCGACTGGCTCGCCGTTGTTCAGGTCGAACGCGCAGTAGGCGATGAAGCCCGGGACATTGGCGGCGGTGCCCGTGATGCGAACATGGTAGGTTCCGCTGGCGAGGTCCCAATCGACCTGAAGAGGTGTGAGATGGGTGTAGTCCTCGGCGGAGATGAAAGGCGTGAACGCGCAGGGGTCAGGCTCCCGGAGTTCGTTCGGCGCGAAGTCGAGGGCATCAAAACAGAGCTGCCCGCCCGAGACACCGCCGCCGGTCGAGTTGGAGAGGCGCACGCCGAGGTTCCAGGTTTCACCGGCGTCGAAGATCGCGTCATGGTTGCCGTCATTGAAGCGCTCGCCGAGCAGATCGCAGCTGAGGTAGCCGAAGCCGCTTTCGTTCTCCGGCTCGAGGTCGACCACCGACACGTCGACGCTGGCTTGACCGGCATCGATTTCGGCGGCGTAGAGGCGCCCCGGGCGATCGCCGTCGACCGATCCCGCGGTCAAAAGGAAAGCCGTTCCGATGGCGCCGCCGGCGATCGTCACCGCCGCAGACGTTTCGAAGGCCCCGGGGGGATCGCTCCAGAGTTGAACGGTGCGATCGACGGCGTTTTCGCGGTCGAGCCATACCCAGGCGGTTTGACTATCGCCTTCGACCATCGAAGGTTTGGGCATGGCGATGTTGAGGAATTCCGTGCCGTTCGGGCGGGTTGAGAAGCGCAGCTCGAACGGCTCCAGAAGACCGACCCCCTCGTCGTCGATGGCGGCGTCGACCGGCCACTGGAGTCGATATTCGACGCCAGAGTCCAGGTCTGCCCCAGGGCTGACGATGAGTCTCGTCGCGTCACTGGGGTCCGCGGTGATTTCAACGGGGAAGGACCCATCCGTCTCCGCGGGGCCGAGCTGCACCGCTGCCACTCCGGGTCCGACCGTCACCGCCCGAGTGAAACGGAGGCTGATGTCGGTCGCCGGATCGACGCCGACTCGGTCCTCTTCAGGTTGGGTGGAGAGCACGCCGAGCGGCGGCTCTAAGTCGAAGCGCGCGAAAACGAGGGCGTCCCGGTTGAGCGTCAAGGAACAGGTCTGCCCTTGGCAGTCGGCGCCGCCAAATCCTAAGAAGTCGGATCCGAGATCTTCAGCGACCTCTAGACTCAGAACAGTGCCCTGCGGAAAGACGGCCATGCTCTCTGCGCAGCCCGATGGACAATCAAGACCCCCGGGTAGGCTCGTGACGCTGCCGTCGCCGTCACCTTGCTTGACGACCGTCAGCACCGGATCGGGCTCCGGCGTCCCTAGCAGGAACGCCTCGCCATCGCCGGTGAGCACGGGCAGCGGATTCGGATCGGAGCCGGCGCCGGCGGGGGTCGGCCGACCGAGCTGCTCATTTTGGTCCCGTCCCCAGGAAAGCACGGAGGTGTCGTCCGCTTGCGCGAACCCGGCGCCGTTTGTGGCCGTGATCGTGCGCAGGCCGATCAGCGCATCGCCATCGGAATCGAGCACGGGCACGGGGACGAGGCTCTGGAAGGGGGAGGTTTCCGGGTAGCCGCCCAGCTGCGCGGAGTCGTTGCTGCCCCAGGCCCACGCCGTGCCGGCGGCGGTGAGGGCGTAGGTGTGGTCGTTGCCGGCGTCGAGGTGGGCGAAACTTTCGCTAAACGGCAGGGGAACGGCCACCGCCTGGATGCGGTCGTTCTGGGTGCCGTCGCCGAGCTGGCCGTCCCGATTGTCGCCCCATGCCCAAAGGATGCCGTCGCGGTCCACGGCGAGAGCGAAGTCGCGTCCGGCGGCGATGCGTCGGATATCTTCGAGGGCCTGATTCCCGGCCCGTCGAACCGGGATGGCCCAGTCGCTGACGCCGCCGAAAACCGAGCCGTCATCGCCGAGCTGCCCGTCGGAATCCGAACCCCAGGCCCAGACGCTACCGCCGTCATCCAGTGCCAGGCTGAACCGACGCCCAACGGCGATGTCGATGAGATTCGAAAGCGGTTGGAAGTTACCGTCGATGACCTGCACGGCATACGGTCGATCGCGGCCGAATCCGTCGCCGAGCTGGCCGTTGTCGCCGCGACCCCAGGCCCAAGCCGTGCCGTCATTCCGGAGGGCCACCGTATGCGCGAGGCCTGTGTCGACTGCCGTGATGCCGGTCAGGGGCTGGCCCACGGCGTCGACCACGGGGGCAGCCCACGGGCGGCACGGCGGGGCGTCGCCGAACGGCACGCCATCCCCGAGCTGCCCCGAGTCGCTGCGGCCCCACATCCACACCGCGCCGCTCTCATCCACAGCTGCGGTCTGGTCGTCGCCGGCTGCCACCGAGACGGCGCCCGAGAGCGGTGCCATCGTGGCCGTCAGGACCTGTACGGGTACAAGTGACGCGGCGCCGTCACATGAGTCCCCGGGGATGGGGAGACCCGCGCCGAGCTGGCCGTAGGTGTTTTCTCCCCAGGCCCACACGGTGCCGTCGGCGCGGACGGCGACCGCATGGCTGTCGCCGCCGTCGATGAGATGGGGCTGGGCGATGGCCCCTGTAGCTGCCGCCAGCAAGCCCGCGATAGCGAAGTGCAGGGCTCGAAGGAGCGTACAACCGCACCCCAGTCGTTGCTTTTTAGCGAGCACCGGAGCCTCCGGGGTTACGAGGCTCATAGAGGCGACGACCGCGCTCTTCCTCCGGCTTCAGCGGCTCCGGGACGAGGCGGTTTTCGCGCGCCCAATCGTCGTTGCGCACGCCGGTGACCTGCCAGCTCACTTCGACGTAGGGCCTGTCGGTCCGGATCAAGAATCGATTGTCGGCGATTTCTTCGCCGACGATCGCCTGGGCGAAGGTGCCGAGGACCGTTAGCTGGTAGCGAAAGTCAATATTGAGCGCTTCGAAGTAGCTCGGAAGCTCGACCCAAGCTTCCCCGTCGCCGTCGGTCTCGACGTTGCCGTTGTAGATATTCATCATGTCCGGCGACTCGACGAAGGAGTGCACCAAGTAGCGGTCTTTCGGCTCCAGCGGATGGTCGATGCGGAAGCTGCCGCTGAATTTGGAAAGATTGCCCTCGATGGCCACCGATCTGCGGACGCGCAGGTTGCCGAGGATCCGTAACCAGCCGTCCTCGGCGGTGCCGAGTTTCAGATTGAGGTCTTTTAGGGAATTCGGCCCTTCTACGAGTTGAATGAATTCGCCTCCGGTTGGACCGAAGATCATGTATTGATCGTCGTCTCCGGTAATCAGCACACGATCACGCAGCTCAATTTCGCCATCATCTGTTTTTAGCCCCAGGTTAGAACCTGTCGGGCCTATCCAACCGACCCGGTCGTCCGTGTCGTTAAAGAACGAAACGAGATCGCGGAAGTCAGCGCCGTCAGCATGAAGGTCTCTCCAGCTCGAATTGTCACTGAACTGAAGATAGAGATCCTCCTGGGTTCGCAGAAGACCATCCGGCGACTGGAGGATGAGATCGTCGTTGGAGTTGGTACTGAAGCTTGCGTAATTTCCTCCAGCCACGCGGCGCAGGTCGATGCCTTCGAAATTTGAGTAGATCCTCAAAGATCCGCTCGTACTGGGCGTTCCCGCTTGGATTTCGTTGGCGACCCGAAGGTCATCGCCGACGACCGCATCTCTCAAGGTGGTGAGGTTTTGGACGAAGGTCTTAGCGCCGTCGACGGTTTGGTTGGTCGTCAGGTCGACGCCGTCGGGGCCCGGTGGGCCAGGCTCACCTTGTTCGCCCTGGGGGCCTGGCTCTCCTTGGGGACCTCGCTCGCCCGGCTCACCGCGCTCTCCTTGGATTCCCGGCGGACCCTGTTCGCCCGGAGCTCCGTCTTGGCCGGGGACTCCGTCTTCGCCGGGCTCGCCGGGAGTGCCTTGGGGGCCAGGAGTTCCAGAGAGCGCGTGCAGAGCGTACGGGGCGGGGGCCAGCCGTTGGAGCGGGGAGAGCACGGTGAAACTTCCGCCGCCGTCGGTCGACTCGGGGCGGACGTGGATCTCGAGCCATCGCTCCTCGCCGCCCTCGAAGGTCAAGAGGCCGTAGTCGAGCGGTATGGAGAACAGGCCGCCCTCGACCACCACGCCGTCGGCGCTGACGGTGCCCAGGAAATCGGCGGTGGAAGGATCGGGGCCGTTGTAGAGGTGGACCTCGAAATCAAAGACGCCGCTGGTCTGGACGCCGGCGTCGCGCAAGACGCCCTGGTAGTCAAAAACGGACGAGAGCGGCGTCTGTGCGGCCGCGGGCAGGGTGCTCAAGATAAGCACTGTGGCTACAGCAAAGTCTCGGAAACTTGAGTATATTGAGAACATCAATCGTCTCCAGATCAGAGCTCAGGGGAAGATGACGGTCTCGGACCAGGCGGACGTATCGCCGGTCTCGAAATCGTCGCCGAAAAGCATCGGTGCGTCGGGTTGGACGACGGCGCGCAGCCCGCCGGTGACGGCGTAGCCCAAGCCGAAGCTCGCTCGCTGTGGCGCCGGCGAGGTTTGAATGCCGCCTTCCACTTCGAAAAGGTTTCCTGCAGAGGTGCTCCTGCTGTGGGGCAGGGCGGCGCCGGCTGCGAGGGTCAGCGCATCGCCGACCTTGGCGGCGATAGCTGAGGCCTGCACGGTCCCGACGTCCGAGTCTTGGGGCGCAGGGGCGGAGGTCTGTAGAACTAGGGCCAAGACGAGTCCTGGCCAAATAGGGCCTAGCATCAGGTCGACTCCTTTCTGATTGGGCGAGATTTGGGAACAGGAGTCGCTATGAGCACAGTCCGTGCCAGATAGATTTATCCGCACAAAAAAGGTTTTTGAGGGCCAGAGTGGCTAGAAATAGATATGACGAGAGGTTTAGCCTCATAGTGGGCAAGATGACGGGCGATCTGAGGCGATATCACTGGCTCAGCGACTTGTGTGGTCTTGTTCACTTGTGTTCAGTCCTTGGTTAAACTCTCGGGCCGTCTGATTTCACTGGCGCGCGGGCGGTCAAGGCGTTAGCCTTAAGGCATATGAATGCATTTAATTCGGGTTCCTCGTCTACGGAGACGGAACCTGAAACGCTGGAGGCGACTCGGGGGCAGGGAGCGCATCCGCTGGCTGTGACTGTCGTTTTTCATCCCGATCTCGAACGGGTCGGCGACCGCTCATTCCTGGGCCTCCTCCGTCCACAGGATTCGATTCGCCTCGGCCGAAAGGAACCGGGATTCGCGCCGCCGCGGCGTGGACGACTGCGTCCGCTTGAGGATCGCAGGCTGAGCCGGCGCGGGATCGAGCTGCGAGGACGGTCCGATGGCGGTCTCGACATCGACGCCACGGACTGGTCCAACTCGCTCCAGGTGGGCCACCAGGCTGTTGACGAATCGCTGGTGCTCTCGGCCGCCAGTCTGGAAAAAGGCGTCAGCTTGATGCTTTCGCGTCGGGTGGTCTTGTGGCTCCAACGCTCCCAGGTCGAAACCGATCTCACCGACGGCCTCGGACTGGTGGGGGAGAGCGCTGGCCTCGTGCGGCTGCGTAATGAGATTCCTGCGGTTGCCAAGGCTTCATTCCCGGTGCTGATTCGCGGGGAGACGGGGACCGGAAAAGAGCTGGTGGCCCAGGCCATCGCGCGACACGCCGAGAATCCGCGTCGGGGCGTGCCCCTGGTGGTGCGCAATATGGCGACTATTCCGCGGGATTTGGCCGCCGCCGAGCTTTTTGGCGCGGCGGCCGGCGCCTACTCCGGGCAAAAAGGCGAGCGTCGGGGGGCCTTTCGAGAGGCCGACGGCGGCACCCTCTTCCTCGATGAGATCGGCGACACGGTGCCGGAGGTGCAGCCGATGCTACTCAGGGCGCTTGAAAGTGGGGAGGTGGTTCCGCTCGGCCAAGAGCGCGCGGAGCGCGTGGACGTGCGGGTGCTCGCCGCCACCGACCTTGAGCTTGAGGACGCGGTGGTCTCCC
>JBCDKB010000462.1:0-7113 GCA_038747035.1 Acidobacteriota bacterium
GTAGCTGGCCACGTCGAGCCGCAGCCACGACGCAGTGGCGTCCGCCGCAGCGAAGGGATCGTCCAGCGGCGAGGCGTTGGCCCGGTAGGTGTTGTGGGTCTGCCAGCCCCGCGCCTCGCTCGTCGGCACCGTGCCGTCGTCCGCGATGTTGTCGAGGTGGAAGGCATGCTGATTCCAGATCGACCGCGCGCCGATCCAACGGCCCTGGGCGTCGCCGTAGACCCGCAGGCCCCGGGTCGCCTCCACCGGCGACGCGCCCGCCGCCGTGCCGAGATCGCTGGTGATCAAGATCTCGGCGCTGCCGTCGCGGTCGAGGTCCACCACCACCGGACCCTCGGTCTCGGTGGACGAGCTCACCGGCGTCTCGTAGAGCACCACGCCGTCGGACCCGCGGTAGACCCGCAGGTGGGTCTCGTCGCGGTAGACCACCTCGAAGCGGCCGTCGCCGTCGAAGTCGAAGACCGTCGAGCCCGTGGTGTTGGACGAGCGGTCCGACGTCGAGCGCTGCCAGCGGGGCGTGCCGTCGGTCTCGAAGACGGTGTAGAAGTCCGAGCCAGCCACGCCGATCTCCGGCGCGCCGTCGCCGTCGAAGTCCGCCACCGTGGGCGCGCCGCCGGCCTCAGGGTCGCCGCCCGGCAGCGCCACCGGGCCCCAAGCGAGGAGGCCGTTGTGCTCGTGCAGGCGCACGGCGCCGTGGGCGACCACGACGATCTCAGGGAACGGATCGGCGTCGAAGTTGGCGACGGCGGTGAAACCATCGTCCAGCGGCGACGTCCAGTAGACCGTGCCGTCGGCCCGGTAGGCGGTGTTGCCCGCCACCACCTCGGGACTGCCGTCGAGGTCGAGGTCCGCCACGATGGAGATGGCGCCGGAGCGAGGATCGTCGGCGTTCGACACCGACTGGTAGCCCTGGCCGCCGCTGCCCGCCCAACGCCGCTGGCCCTGGGCGTCGAAGACCGTCGCGCCGACGACGATCTCGGCCTGGCCGTCGCCGTCCAGGTCGGCGATGGAGGGGTTGTCGCGGAAGGTCACGCCGTCCGCCGCCGGGTGGCTGCGGTACGTCTGACTGGTCCAGATCCGCCGGCCCCGCGAGTCGAAGGCCAAAAGGCGGTTCTCGGGATCAAGGTAGAAGACCTTCGGCTCCGCCAGGGCCGGCACGACGATCTCCACCTCGCCGTCGCCGTCGAGGTCCGCCGCCGCCAGGCCGCCGAGGGAGAAGATGAAGCGCCGCTCGTCGGTCTCGTAGGGTTCGGTGGCGAAGATCGTCTCGCCCGTGTCCCCCGACACCGCCCGCAGCACCTGGGGCGCCACCTTGTCGTCGATGTCCCAGGTGACGAACACCACGTCCGGGACGTCCCGGTCGGTCACCGCGCCGTCGCCGTCGTCGTCCGTCAGCTGGACGACGATGGGGGTCGACAGGGACTCGTCGGAATCGGGCAACGGCGCCTCTGGATCGCTCTCCGGCCACTGCCACTCCACCACCGGATCGAACGCCTCGATCGGCGCCGGCTCGGAACAGCCCCGGGACGAACGAGCGACATTGTCGTCCTCCCGATCCTCCGCCACCAGGTCGCCGCTGTCGACGAACGCATAGAGCGGCACATCGCGGAACTGCACAGTGCCCGACACCGGCACGTCGAGGACGTCGTTCCCACCGCCCGGCAGAGTGCCCGAGTAGGTGGCGACGCCGAGCACAGTGTCCGTCAGGCCGAAGGCGCCGTCGCTGTCGACATCGTCGAAGACCGTGACCTCGAAGGGAATCGCGAGGTCGGCGTTGCCGGTGTTGATGAAAGACACCGCCACCGAACCCGCCAGCGTCAACGTCTGGGGATCCACCGTCGCCGGGCCCACGTCGATGCCGTCGGCCTGGAGATCCGCCTGCTGATCGACGGTGTCGACGTCCACCGCGGTGTCGTTCGAGGGGTCGAGGTCCGGACCGTTGGCGGCCGTCGCCGTCGCCCGGTTCACCAGCTCGGGGGACGCCGCTCCGTCGTAGCGCAGCCGCAGGGTCCGCTGCTCCGTCGCCCCCACCGGCAGGTCGAAGGGCGGCCAGGTCACCAAACCCTGGGTCGTCTCGCCGCCGCCACCGCCGGCGACGAAGAAGGTCACCCCCGGCGGCAGGTCGTCCACCAAGGACACGCCCACCGCGTCGCGGGTGCCTCGGTTCTCAACAGTGATCGTGTAGTCGAGGAAGTCCCCAGGCGCCACCGAGTCGACGCCGTCGGTCAACGTCACCACCAGGTCGGGGGACGCCACGACGGTGTCGACATCGACGGCGGAGTTGTTCGAGGGCTCAGGATCAAGGCCCCCCGTCGCCGAGACCGACGCCTCCAGCCGAGCCGTCAAGAGGTCCGCCGGCACCGTCGACGCCAGGGCCAAGCTCAGCGTCCGCGTCGCCGATTCGCCCGCTCCGAGGTCGAAGGCCGGCCACGTCGCTACGCCGTCCGTGATTAACGCGGCTCCAGCGTCCACCACCGTCACGCCGCCGGTCCCATCGGCGGGCAGCGTCGCCGTCACCGCGATTCCCGTCGCCGCCACGACGTCGCGATTCGTGACGGTGATCGTGTAGGTCGTCGTCTCCCCAGCGGACCAAGCATCCCGGCCGTCATCCACCGCGATCCCCAGATCCGCCCCGGCCGGAGCCTCCAGATCGAGCCGGGCGTACGTGCCGCCGTGCCAGGTCGCCGTCAGCCCCGTGTCCGCCCCGTCAACCCGGAAGGTCACGGTCTGCCCCTCCGTCGCCCCCTCGTCCTCAGGGGTCTCCGGAAGATCCCCCGGCACGTCGAGTCGATAGGCCGGTCCGTCGCCGAGGTCTACCGCCGTCGAGGTCGCCAGAGCTTGGCCGTCGACCCAGGCGGTCACCTCGGTTCCCGCTGGGACCGGACCTCCGTCGACGGTGACGCGGCCGAAGAAGCTGGACGTCCGTTCTGGGGGTGTGTTCGCTTCGAAGGAACCGACGGGAAGCGAAACCAGGGCAACGGTGAACAGGATCGAACGGGCCAATGACATCGAGAATCCTCCAAACAGAATCGAACCGTAGCGCTATGGCCTTGGACCCTGGAACGCGGGCCTTTGTTCCGAAGCGGGCCAGGTTCACCTCGCCAAAAACAAGGCAAAGCATTTCGCCAATGGGAATATGCAAACCTCAAATAAGGCTTGCACTGACAAAGTCTACGGCGAGAGTCCGAGCCGCTTCAAAGCTGAAGTATCTGAAGCTTCTAGCCCTACGGCCGACATGACGGCAGGAGGAATTTCAAAGCGATCCCGCTGGCCTCATTGCCTCGACCCTTGGGCAATCTTTCAATGAAGAACCCGAGCTACAGGAAACAGAGATCTCTCCCTCAGCGGATCGTCGGATGACTCTTCGATGGGGTGAAGCGGCGGAAGATCGCTAGGGGCTGGGGCTTCAGAGAGATTGACGCCGACCTCAATAGGGTTGCCGCGCTGCTAGTCTCGGAAGGTGCCTGCGGATGCCCCAACGAACTTGTCTTCCCGTGTCGCCGCTGCCGAAATCGAGTCGATCGTAGAGATCCCCGGTCGTGGTGGCGTGGTCGGGTGTCGAATCTTGGAAGGCCAGCTTCGCGAGGGCTTGACTCTGCGGGCCCAAGCGGCCGAGGCTGACGGCCCCCATCTCACCCTCTGGGGAATCGATGCACTCGACCGCAGCGACGGATCGAGCCTCGTCGCGCTGTCGTTCTTTGAACGCCCGCCAAGGAGCGTGCTTGAAACTGCCATCGGGTCTCGCAAGTCCGTTGAGCTCTTCCCCGCCCCTCCACGTCGCCGGCTACGGTTGGCCTTCGACCTCGACGACACACTGATCCTGCCCGGTCTCGCTGGCAGTGAGTCTCAGGATTGCCCCTGGCTGACCCGGCTCCTGTTTGGACAGTCCCTCAGGCCCGGGACCGTCCAGTTGCTCCGCCGACTCGGAAGCGCCGGGCACGATCTCTGGATTTACACGACGTCCTACCGGTCGCCCTGGAGGATCGCCACAGCGTTTCGCGCGGCTGGGATCCGCCTAGGGAGCGTGGTGAACCAAACTCGCCACGAGAGAACGCTGGCCTCTCTTCTCCATCCGCCGGCAGCTTCCAAGTTCCCGCCCGCGTTCGGAATCGACTTGTTGGTGGACGACAGCCTGGGTGTCGAACAAGAAGGGAAGCGCTTCGGATTTGAGGTCTGCCGGGTGGATCCCGCAGATCCCTTCTGGGTTGAGTCCGTCACCTGCGCCGTCGGGCTGGCTACGTACCGTCGGGACTGATCAGACCGGAAGTCGCGTCCGGGGAAGGACTATGCCCGTCTCATCACTTCTGTGGAAAAGACCGGGGTCCCTGGCATCTGGAGCGCTTCGGCCGAAGAGATTCACTCCTCGCCTCGCACGACAAGATGTTCGCACAACGGCTTGCAGTTCAGCGCAACGCATAGCGTTTGCGTCTGGAACTGCTGTGTTCGCCGCACTTGCGCCTCTAGTTACGTTTCTCATCAGATCGTCGCCCCTGTTACGAACAGTCCGTACCGAATGTATAGTAGAAACGGTATCCAAACCGTCAAGAATGGGATGATCGCGATCGCGCCTTGCCTGAGCCAGCCGAATGAGTGCACTCGCTTCAAAGCCAACGAGAGATATACAGCAAGCAGTGGCGCGTGAATCAGAAAAAAGATGGACCCAGGGTCTGAAAAGATCTCCCCGCCGAAGACTCCCTCAAACAGCGTCGCGTTTCGCACCATTTCCCAACCAGGTAGAGCAGCTCCGATAAGAGCCAAGCAACTGGTTACGAGGTAAAGAGTCGCCAGAACCTGAATACTGACCGCTACGGTCTCAATGTAGCGCCCTCGCCCCTTGAGTAAACGGCATACAAGATGCAAAGCCGAGGTATAGAAGAACCAATAGAAGAGTACGAAGATGACCACGACGAGGTTTTCTGGACTCTCCCGTCGTCCGGGCAGTAAGCTGTTGATCCAAGTGCCAAGGAGAACACTCAAAGCCGAGAACGCTAATAGCTTGGGGTGAAGCCAGGCGTTGCGAGGTCTGGCTCTACCAGGTGATTCGATCAACGGAGAACTGGCTGCATTGCCATCGATGACCGGTTGGTAGTACGAAACAGGGTGAACGAGGGTGGACGCTGCAACTTTGATGTATTCCGTCAGTATTTCTGAAGCGAAGTCGACCAGTTTCTTCGGATCCATACAAGACACCTATTTCGACTAGGCCCTAGGACGAGAAGCTGTTTCCAGGCGTTCGGCGAACGTAGCTAGCCAAGCGGCGGAGGAGCCGTCCGCTTGGGCGCAGGGATATGCGAGGTCTGATTGCTTGATAAAGCCCAATAGGGACAGTTGGCATTTGTACACCCGTTGGTCCTCCTAGTTGACGCGGTACACGGCTCTTGCCAGAGCAACTGTGAACAATGCAACAATGGCGACGGAGATCGAGACAGCTACCCAACTGCTCCAACTAGCGCCAGAGGCACGTTCCAGAGGCACAAAAAGAAACGGAGTAGCACATTGAGCATTAACGAAAAGGAAAGTCAGCTTCCGAGCCTGCGAGCGTCCGCTGAAGTAGTTGAATGCGAGTTCGTCGAGCCTCTCCGATTTCTCAATGTTGCCAAGGCTTGTTTCGATGATGGATATTCGTAGAAAAAGACCATAGTAGGACGTGACTAAGATCGCGAAGGGAAGGAATAGAATAAGATATTCAGCATCATCTCGGGCTTCCACCAATCCCGGGTTGAGGACTGCCCCGGTTAAGGTTACCAGAACAACGATTGTTCCTATTGAAAGTTTCTCCAGGTGCTGGATTCTGTCGCAGAAGATCTCGTAAACTCTTGACACCTCGATTGCAGCCGGAAGGGAGTCCGTTATATGCGTGATCTCTTCTGGTGGCTCGACTTCAGTCATCTAACCCTCCTCTCCTACCTGCGCTAGTGCCAATGGTAGATCGATCTAGGATACCAAGTGCCTCACACCAGCGCCGCAGTTCAGTCCAGGTCGGCGGTTCGTTCCCCGTTTCCCATTCAATAAGCGTGTCCGGAGAAGTCAGAAGCTCCTCTGCTAGGCTTCTTACTGACCGAGCTCTATTTTCTCGTGAGTGCCGTAGGGTGCCCCCCAGGGCTTGCGCAGCAGCCGTCGACACGGCGGGCACAGGTACCGATTCTCCTAGCGTAGATGCCAGTCTGCCCATGTCTTGCATCCTATGCAATCCAATAGATAGGTCCCTTGCTCTTCGCCCGAGGGCGTGTTTGGTGCGTATCTCCATCCTACCGAGCACCACAAGATAGTCGAGGAGGGACACCAGTACACATGCTTGGTCAAAAGTAGCCCGGGGGAACTCGCCAGTGCTCTCGATCGAAAGATACCCAATTTCCTTTATTGTAGGAGATCCGGAGATCGGAAGAATCATGACGCTAACTCTCGGGGCTCCAATGAAGTTCCCATGCCCCAAGGCACTGGCCAATCCTCCATCTTCCCCTTGGGGGCGAGTCTTCGTTGCTTGGTGTCCCAGGCCGGGTGAAGTCCAAGTTGTGCTTACTGCGTCAATAATATTAATAGTGGTGATGAAATCGGGATGTTCCGCCAGTCTGCGGCCGTCAATCACAAAGTCTCCGACCAGTGATCGCGCGTGACGCCCTTGAAGAACGGCTTTCATTTGGCAACTTTCGGATCTCCACCAATCCCTAAACGGCCAGGGTTGTGCTTGGCGCATTTCTAGCACCCGGTCTTTTGGCATGCAATACCCACTGCCCGAACGAGCACGCTTCCTTCTGAACTGGTTGATTCGATCTGGCCATCGCCAAGCCTCGGCTGCGGGAGAGTCAATCCGCCGACGTAGTGTCGCATATCGGCTCGAAATTCAGCGCCGTGCGTAGCACGTGCGTCTGGAATTTCTGGGTTCAACGCCTTCATGGTTGATCTGAACTCTCAAGCCTCGATTCAACAACCTCGAAAGCCTCTTCGAAAATCTCCTCCCCCTCCTTCAAAGGCACAGCCTTTTCCCAGATGGCTTCGTAGTGGAGTAACACCGCCTTAGCAACCTCAGGACTCTCGATAAGTATGCAGCGAGTGGGTCTATCTACTCGCCTGCGCGGAAACAGCAATACAGTTCGCTCGTTCAGGATTGAGACA
>JBCDKB010000463.1:0-7112 GCA_038747035.1 Acidobacteriota bacterium
CCCATAGCGGCCGCCACGCCCTGCGCCGCCACCTCTTCGACGTACCCGCCGGCGCGGTCGACGCCCCGGCCCTGTTGGCGCCGATCCTGATCGACGACGGCGCCGCCCTGGTCATCCGCGACCGGACCGCCGACGGCGTCGAAAACGACTATCCCTTCCGGATCGGTGACGCCGAAGAATACGTGCCCAACCACGCCCCGACCCTCGGCGGCGATCCGACCCGAGTCTGCTTGATGGGCTACCACCTCACCCGGGCCGGGCTGCTGCTGGACGCCACGGTTTTTGACGTCACCGGCGGCGGCGAGGAGGCCCTCGGTCAGGATCGGGTGGGCCTCGTCGGCCGCAGCGAAGCCGACGCCCTGGGCCTCGACCGGCTGTACCTGAGTCTCGAGACCCACGGCCTCGCCGAAGGAGAGTACGAGCTTCGGGCCTCCATCCGGGACCCCGAGAACGGATTCGAGCAGACGGTCCGGTCGCCGTTCCGCATCGGACGTTGAGGCCAGTCCCCAGCCCGTTGCTACACTTCGACAATGGCGTCTGACACCCAGCTCCGGGCCGGCGAGGTGATCTGCAAGTCCTGCGGCCATCGATTCGTCGGCCTCTTCTGTAGCCAGTGCGGTGAAAAAGTCATCACCGACGCCGACCGGCGGTTCAGCCACCTGATCCGTGAATTCCTGAGCACCGTCACGTTTACCGACAGCACCTTCTGGCGGACACTCAAAACGGTGGTTTTACGACCGGGGCTCTTCTCGCGCCACGTCGTCGACGGACGCCGCACACCCTATATGCGGCCCCTGAGCCTCTTCCTCTTCGCCAACCTGCTCTACTTTCTCTTTCCGATTTTCAATACCTTCCACACGAGCTTGGCGATCCAGTCCGGCGCCGGCTCGATCCACGGCCCCCTCGTCACGCGGCTGGTGGAAAACCGGATCGAAGCCGCGGATCTCTCCCGTGAGACCTACGCCGCCGCCTACGATGCGAAGACGAAAGAGCTCTCGAAGCTGCTTCTGATCGCAGTCGCCCTGCTCTTTTCGGTGCCGATCTGGCTCATCCACAGCAAGAAAGAGCACTTCTACGTCGATAGCGTAGTGCTCTCGATGGAGATCACGGCTTTTGTGACGCTCTTCGGCATCCAGGCCCAGGGCCTCGCCTTCCTGGGCGCCAAAACCCTCGGACTCATCGACGGCACCTCGGAATGGACGGTCACCGTCATCGCCCTGGCCATCGTGCTCTACGCCCTGATTCGCGCCGAGAATTTTTTCTTCCGGACCCGCGGCGTCAAAGCGCTCCTGCTCTCGATCCTGGGAATCCTCGGTTTCTTGGCGTCGATCACCGCCTACCGGGCCCTGCTTTTCGTCGTCACCTTCCTGTGGATCGGCGACGTCCAGTCGCCCGGCCCGTAGGCGCGCAGCTCGATCGACTTCTTGCCGCGGGCCGTACGCACGGACCGCGGAGCGACCGCGCTTCGCGGTCGAGGCCAAGATCATAGTGAGCCCCTACGCCGGTCAACGGCGCCTCTTTCACTAGGCGTCCGCTGAGGCCGCCCGACGCCGTGCGGCGCAGGTCCTCGAGACGGGCCGGCGAACCGCGCGTCCTTCAGAATCGGCGCCGGCCGACGACCCTGGCGCGCGCCGATTCCCCGATCCCGTCGAGGAAGCGAGGGCTCCATGGCCACCACAAATCGGCATCGTCCCAGGAGCGCCGACGCGCAACGCGCCGAACGGCGACGACTGTGGAGCACCCTGTGCCCGATCGGGGCCTTCTTTCTGATCGGTCTGTGCCTTTTTCCGGTCTCCGGCCAGGATGACTTCTTCATCACGCTCTGGCCCGCCGAGACGCTCGCGGATCAAGGCCAGATCCTGAACTACAACGGTGAGGCCGTCGAGCAGTCCTCGACGCTGTTGCTGACCCTGGTGCTTGCTGCGCTCGTGGCCGCCACCGGCCTCGAACCCTCGACCCTGGCTCGCCTTCTCTCAGCGGCCTGCGCCCTGCTCGCGCTGGCCGCCACGCCGACGGCCCTCGGCCTCAATTCCGCCGAATCGCGCTGGAGCCGGTGGCTGCTCGCTCTGTTCGCTCCGTTCCTCTACTGGGCGAGCTCGGGCACCGAGATGCCCATGGTGGCCCTCGCCCTGCTCCTTTGGGTTTCTCTGCTTCACCGCCGGTGGCCACCGTCGCGCCTGGCGCCGGCATTCCTCCTCGCCTCGACCGCGGTCGTGACCGCCCGGCCCGAAGGCGCCTTCGTGCTCCTGGCGGTGCTCGGCGCCCTCGTCGGGCTCGACGCCAGGTCCCCGCTCCGGCGACGCTGGCTGACGATGGCCCTCGGGGTCGGCCTGGTCTTGGCCACCGTCGTCGCCTGGCGCCTGCACACTTTCGGCCTCGCCTGGCCCCTACCGGTCAGCGCCAAGGTGGGCGGCGACTCGCCCCTGCAGCGGATCGCTTCGGGCTTGGCGTACCTCTCGGCGTGGAACGGCTTCGGGACGGCCGGTCTACCCCTGCTGGCGGCGGCGCTATTTGGCCTGGCGCTCCGGGTCGGCCGTCGCCTATCCGGCCACTCGTCGGGCCTCTACCCGGAGACCGACCCGACGCGGGACGTCGGCCCCCTCGCCGGCGGCCTGGTGGCGATGGCCTATGTCGGATTTGCGGTCACGGGCGGCGGCGATTGGATGGAGGGCGGCCGATTCATCGCACCGGCGGCCCCCTTCCTGGCGTCGGCCGCGGCCCACGCCGTGGTCAGCCTCAACGACGCCGGGCGGCGACGGGGAGGCCTCGGGCGACACCTCAGCGCAGCCCTCGGACCGGCGCTCATCATGCTGTCGACCGCGTCGATTCTCGCCCTGGCGGCCCATCCCAAGACCCGCGCGCTGCCGCTGTGGCGGGCCGGCCAACTCGCCGACGGCCCGCACGCGGAGGTGCCGTGGAGTGAGCGGAGCAACAAAGCCCAGCTCAGGGACGTAACGGTGCTGCCATTCCTCGACGCGCTGGTGAATCGCATCGCTCGGGAGACCCGGGCGCCGCTGGTCTTGACCTCCCACCAGATGGGCTACGTCGCCTACCGACTCAGCCAGCGCCACCCCGAACTGCGGGTGATCGACGCCGCCGGTCTGGTGGAACCGTCCCTCGGCGACTGCGCCGCCATCCGCGACCGCGTTGCCCACAACGCCGGCGGCTTGTGGCGGAAAGGCCATGCCTACAGCCCCCACCTCAAAGTCCGGTTCCTGCTGGAAAACGTCCACGACTGCGCCGCCGAGCTGCCCCGCCACCGCCCGGCCCCGTCACCCTTCGACGTGCTCTATGAACTGGGTATTCCGGACCTTGAGCTGCTCGACCGTTTCAGCCTCACTCTCGTTTACGTACAAGACGGGACCTTCCTGCGACGCCCTTCCTATACCTTCGTGGCGGTTCGAACCGAGCTCGCCCGGGCCCTGGCGCTCGACTCCGTCCAGGTGGTGTCGTATCGCTCCCTCGGCGGCGTGGTCTCGGTCGACAGGCGCAGCGAGCCCCTCCGCGACTGGCGAGCGGCGTCCGGCGGAGGCCCCTGATGCGCGGCCTCGGCCACTTCATGCCGCTGTGGGGCGCCGAGTCCCTCTCGAATCTCGGCACCCAGCTCACCGGCTTCGCGCTCGGCGTCTGGGCCTACCGGGAAACGGGCTCGGTGGCATGGCTCTCCCTCTTTGCGCTCGCGGCGACGGCGCCGAAGGTCCTCATCGCCCCCGCCGCAGGGGTTTTGGCCGATCGCTTCGATCGTCGTCGGGTCCTGCGCTTCGGCCACGCGGCGTCCGGCGTCTGCACGCTGCTGACCGCGGCCCTTTTCGCCACCGGCACGCCTGACCCTGCGTTCGTCCTGCCGCTGGTCGGCCTCTCGGCCCTCGTCAGCGCGGCCCAATACCCCGCCTTTCAAGCCGCAACCACTCTGCTGGTTCCAAAATCCGAGCTCGCCCGGGCTAGCGGCCTTGTCCATTTCGGCTTCTCGGCCGCCGCCATCGTCGCGCCGGCGACGGCGGGGGTGCTGCTCGGCGAGGTCGGCGTGGCCGGCGTGCTCCTGCTCGACGTTCTGACATTCGTTTCGGCGTGGTGGATCCTGCGGGACGTCAAGATTCCCCGGGCCTCCGGCGGAACCCCGGAGGGTTCAGAGGCTGGCCAGCTCGCCCTCGGATTTCTCTACCTCCGACACCGCCCGCCGATGATGGCACTCTTGGGCCTCTTCGCGACCCTCGCCTTCTGCCTCGGACTGACCCAGCTTCTGGTCACGCCGCTGATCCTCGCCATCGCTGACGAGGTGGCCTTGGGCCAGGTGCTCTCCGCATCCGGGCTCGGTCTACTCGCCGGCAGCGCCGCCATGCTCGTTTGGGGGGGCCCGCGGTCGCTCATCGGCGGTATCGCCTGGCTCTGCGGCGCCCAAGGCCTCCTGCTCACGGCGACCGCCGTCGCCCGGACGCCCCTCGGCGTCGCCGTCGGCCTGTTCTTCGTTTTCTCCCTCAGACCCCTGCTGTCGGCCTGCTCCGCCGCCCTTTGGCAGAAAAAAGTGCACCCGGCCCTCCAAGGACGGGTCTTCGCCGTGCGCTCGATGGTCGTACAAGGCGCCGTGCCGTTGGCCTACCTCGCGGCTGGACCGCTCACCGCACTCGCCACGGCTTGGACGGCGCCGGATGCGGCCCTCACCAGCTGCACGGAGGCGCTCTTCGGCGTCGAGCCAGGCCGCCATATCGCCTTACTGATCGCCGCCTTAGGCGCCGCGCTCGTCGCGCTCGCCGCCGCCACCAGGCTCTACCCCCGACTGTGGCGACTCGACGACGAGCTGCCCGACGCCGAGCCCTGAGCTCGGAAGGAGTTCCCATGTCCTTCTCCCACCGCGGCGGCGCCGCCAACCTGAATCTCGAGACCCTCAGCGCAGTCAGCGATCTTCTCCTCGCAGGCCTCGAAGAGCGGTACGGCTACGACACCCTTTGGATCACCGCCGGCAGCGCCGTCGCCGTACTCGACGCTTGCCTCCACGGCGAGCCGCTGCGCATGCGTGATTTCGACCTCGTCTTGCTCGCCGAGCGCGAGGTGACCCGGGAATGGGCCGGCGACCTCGGGGAGGGCCTAGACCGGGTCGGACTGCGCTACATCCCGCGCTATTTGTGGACCCGGCAACGCTTCCACCCCGAGCGCCCTTCCGAGCCCTGGGTCGCGGGTTGGGGCGTGATCTTCGACGCCCGGGGCCTCGAGGTTGACCTGTCGATTTACCACGACGCCGCCGCCCACGACACCAACGGCCTGCTCGACATCCACCGGGTCCGCATCCCAATCAACCGCACGCGACCGCTGCGGAGAGTCGTCGAGGCCCTTCGCACCGGATCTTTCGAGGGAGCCGTCGCCGCGGGACTGGTCAAGGACCCGTGGCGCGGGTACGCCGCGTGGCGACGGCGGTCAGCGAAGGTCGTGTGCTGGCCCCCGATCGAGCTCGAGCCGATCCAAGGGGCGATCCGCATCGTCCGAGAATGCGTTCAGAAACTCGGGCAGACGACCCTCGACCCGGCCCTCGCCAGTGATCTCCGCGGCGCGATTCAGCGCGGCAGCTCCCTCGACACGGCCCACCTCGATAGCCGCAACCTGCTCAAAGTCCTCGGCGATGACGCCGCGGCCCGCGAGCTGACCCTGCTCGCCGAACTCGGAATTTTTGAGGACTGGCTCCCCGGCCTCGGCGAGCGCATCCTCAACCTCGGCTTTTCCGCCCTCGCCGAACGGCTCCGAGAAAAAGAAGGGACGTCGGTTCCCCGGGTCGCTGCGCGGTTGGCGGCGCTCCTAGGCCCGATGGCCCCCAAGGATCGGCGCGCGGTGCTCAACGCCGTGGCCTTGATGGAGCAAGGCCTCGCCGCCTTGACGGAAACGCTTCTGCCGCGGAACAACGCGATGAATAACTCCTCGAAGCGGCCCCTCCCTGCCACCTCGGCGGGTCGCGCCCCCCTGGATCTGGGAAACCCCGCACGCAAATGATCCACTTCGTCGAGGGAAATCGCCTTATTCATTGAGAAGGTCAAGAGCTGGGCAGCGAGGTTTAGCTTCACTCCAACCTCAGATACGACCGACTATCCCACCCCTTAGCCCCCCTAGACCGTCGAAAAGGATGGCCGTCAACATCAGAAAAAACTGACTTATTTATGAGATAGCATGTTTATGGCGGGTCAAAGAGTGAGTCCATGTGGACGTCTTGGCCCCCTCATCATCTTCCATTGACGTTTTGGGTGAAGCGAGTGAGGCCGCCGCGGTCACGCTCGCCTCGAGGTGAACGGGGTTTGATCTATAAACCACGATGCCCCCTGTGGGCACAACCCGAGGAGCAGGTATGAGTAGCGCACGAGTTTCCACCTTTGAAAACCTGGTCAAACCGATTGCAGATCCGTCGGCCCCCTTTGTGAGGACGGCAATTTCCGGATACTTCCTCACCTTTTCGAATCTCCAGGCCGACGCCGAGTTCCGGCTGCTGGTGGTGATTCCTTCCTTCGCCCCGCCGTCGGCGCCGGGGGAATCGTTCTTCGACCGCGAGCTGACGGTTAGCGACGCCCAAGGTGGGCCTCAGAATGATCCCAACGCCCCCCAGGGGAACCACACCATCATCTACGACGTCACCGGCGGCCCCGCCGCCGGCCAGACGGCGGTGGGTGAGCTCACCTACTTGGGCGAGAGCGACTGCGCGAAGTTCTATTGGACCGACCGCTATGAGCTGTGCCGCGGCGGCACGGCGCAATTCGCGATTCTGCCGAACTTGTCGCCTTTCGGGCCGCCGTTGATCGCCGACGATCGCCTCGAAATCCGCGGCTGGGTCGCCATCGGCCGCTACGGCAATACGATCAGCTCGATCAACGCCAAGACCCCGATCCTGGTGACGCCCGAGCAGCGCGGCACTTTCCTCCCGGCGAGCTTGACGTCCGGCACCGATCCGCTGAGCTTGTCCAACGTCAGCCAGCTCAACACCTCCCTGCCGGTGGCCGGCGGCCAAGCCATCGTCGAGGCGCAGGCCGCGCGCAGCTTCCCTTCGGACGTCGCCAAATTTGCTGAAGAGAACGGCATCGATCGGGGTGAAATCCAATGCTTCACCAACGTGCTCGCGCCGGGGTTAGAGCACCGGCGCG
>JBCDKB010000464.1:0-7080 GCA_038747035.1 Acidobacteriota bacterium
CGCGGCTAACCCGAACCTTCATGCCCCACGGTGTCGGACACCAGCTGGGTCTCCAGGTCCACGACGTGGGCGGTCACCAGAGCGCCCCCGACGGTGGTCAGACCTCGCCGCCGGATGACCACGTTCTGCGCAATACGCGGGAGATGGGCCCGGGGCACCTGCTCACCGCTGAACCGGGGCTCTATTTCATCCCCATGCTGCTTGACGCCGTGCGCTCCGGCGAGCAGTCGGGGCACGTCAACTGGTCCTTGGTGGACACGCTGATTCCGTGCGGCGGTATCCGCATCGAGGACGATGTGCTTTGCACGGACGATGGATTCGAAGACCTCACCCGAGATCTGATCGGGCCCGCGGTCGCTTAGCCTTGTCCTGAAGGCCTTGTCTGAAGGCGGTGTCTGAAACCGGACACCGCCGCCGGGGTGTGCACGGACCGCGATGACCGAAGGCGGACAGCCCGCGGCGCTCGGCCAGACGGAGAGACGAGCTCAGCCGAGCTCGGCGAGGGGCTCGCGATTGTCGTTGCTAGCCTTCGGCGTGACGCGCGGAGCGTTCCACTCCAGCCCGTAGGGCACGGGGTTTAAGAGCAGGGCGCTTTGCGGCGTCCTGCGGATTCGCGCATTCAATTCGACCATCTGTTTCAGGTCTAGCTGGACCTTCGGGTCCATGGCCTGCGCCATTTGAAAAAATGTAGTCATAACGCCTCCGGGCACTCGAAGTGATTCTTGTGGCTGGCTTGCCGTGGGCTGACTTCCGCCTCCCGGACCGAAACGCCTGTTTAAGAGTTTCGGTCCAATAGTCGACTTAAGCAATTACGATGCCATCGCTCGATTATTCGGCGGCTCTTCCAGAATCGGTGCCGTCAGCCGTTCTTCACGTCCAAGAACGCGAAAAACTGTGGCTCGGGGGCCCATGGGGAACCTTCTGAAGGGTCGGTATTTTCAGGCGTGAGACGGCGTCATTCTCAGGCCTGCGCCGTGACCCGGTGGGCGCTGAGGGATCCCTTCAGGGAGAAAAGGGGCCGAGGTGGAAAAGATCCATCTCTCTTACGGCGTCTTTTTCCGTTGGCGAATGGCCTCGAGCTTCGACTCTCTACCGTCTTCGATGCGGCGCCGCTCGATGCGGTATTCCTTTTCCTCGTGCTCACGCTCGCCGAAACTCGAGAGCTTGGCGAGTCTCTCCGTATGCATGATGTGGAGCTGGGCGAGCTTCGCTTCGGCCCGCTGCCGGATGTCGGCCATTTCGGCCCGATCCTCATCGGTGAGCGAACCCTGGTCGGGGCGCTCGATGCCCTGCTGCTCCATCCGTTCAAGGGCGAGCTCATAGGCAGACTTCATGGTGATTCCCCTTCTCCTGGCGTCGACGCGCCTGGACTGGCCGCGCGGCACCGGCGCCGGCCGCGGACGTGTCAATGGACATGTCCGGAGCATATCGCCATCCGAACCCGGCTTTCGCGCCGTCGAACGATGGGCGGACGCCCGAATCCCAGGATCGGACGCGGTCGCCGGGGTCGGGGCCCGGCCGTCAATTTTGGCGCCCGAGCTGAGGGCGGTCGAAACCGCAGGGATGAGCTGGATTTTTGCGGTCTCGGGGCTTGTCTCGGCGAGGCGGAGCTTCCACTGGGCGGCTTGGTATCCGATTTGCTCTAAGGGTCCGCATGGATACTTTCCTGAGAGACTTTCGTTTCGCCGCCCGCAGCCTCGCCCACCGGCCGGGACTGAGCCTGATCGCCGTTTTGACCCTCGCCCTCGGCGTGGGGGCGAACGTCGCGATTTTCACGGTCGTCTACGGCGTGCTCTTCCGGCCATTGGGCTTCGGCCACGGCGACGCTTTGGTGAGCGTGATCGCCACCAATCAAACCGAAGGGGAGGAGCGGATCGGTAGCTCTTTAGCGGATTACCGCTTCTTGCGCGATCACCAGGAATCCTTCGGAAGCCTGGGTTTCTACGGCTGGAGCTCAATGACCCTCGAGTCGCCGGAAGGGGCGCGGCAGCTGACGGGGGTGTTCACGGACCCGCGGCTCTTCGAGACCCTCGGCGTCCAGCCCACGCTGGGGCGCTTCTACGGACCGGCGGACGCCGAAGGCGGGCTGGGCTCCGCCGCGGTGGTGAGCGAAGCGGCGTTCCATCGGCTGTGGGGCGGCGACCCGGACGCCGTCGGTACCTTGCTGCGCATCGACGGTCGTACGGTCGAATTGGCGGGAGTCCTGCCGGCCGGCGTCGAGCTGCCGAGCCCGTTCGCGGAGATCTGGGTGCCGGTGGGGCCGAGCGTCGAGGCCTCCCAGCGATTCGGGCGGGACGAGCGAGATTTCGTCATCGTCGGTACTTTGAAAGCGGAATCCTCCCTCGACGGGGCCCGCCGTGAGGTGTCCTCGCTGGCGGCCCAGCTGGCCGAGGATTTCCCGGAATCCAACGCCGGCTGGGGCTGGACGGTCCAGCCGATGCGGGACCACCTGCTCGGCCGGGCCCAGGGGCCGGTGTGGATCGCCTTCGCCGCCGTCGGCTTGGTGCTGCTTCTGACCTGCGCCAACATCACCCACTTCCTGCTGGTGCGCACGGCGGGCCGTCGACGGGAGATGGCGGTGCGCGCCGCCCTCGGTGCGGGTCGGGGCGATCTGGTTCGACTGGTGATGGCGGAGAGCTTGCTCCTCTCGGTCGCGGGCGGCGTCGGCGGCGCGTTGGCGGCGGTTTGGCTCAAGGATCTGCTTTTGGCCCTAGACCCCGGGGTGCTTCCCGGCCACGGCGTCTTCGCGATCGACGCCCCGATTCTTCTCTTCGCCGCCGCGATCAGCGTGCTGGCGGGAGGCGCCTGCGCCGTGCTGCCGGCGCTTTATGGGACCCTCGTTTCGTCGGCGGGTGCTTCTGGCTTCGCCGCCACCTCGCTCGCGTCCAAGGCCCAAGCCGAAGGTGCCGGCGGCTGGTGGCGGCGGGGTCTGCTCGCCTTCGAAGTCGCCCTTTCCATGGTGCTGCTGGTGACCGCCGGCCTGCTGGGTCGAGCGCTCTACGAACTGCACCATGTGAATCCGGGATTCGAGCCGGAGCGCACGTTCATGGCCTATTTCCTGATCGACGGCGAGGACTATGACGAGGCGGCGGTCCGGGTCGAGTTCTACGAGCGGCTGCAAGAGGCCGTCTCGACGATTCCGGGGGTGGAGTCGGCGGCCCTCTCGACCTCTCCGCCGGTCCCCAACACGGGCATCATCATCGACGTGCCCTATCGGGCTGAAGGCGAGGCGACGGGGCCAGAGGACGCCTCGCGGCGCGCGGCCTTCCGCATCGTGACGCCGGGTTATTTCGACACGCTGGGGATGGCGCTCCGGTCGGGCCGGGACTTTACGCCCTTCGATCGGCACGGAACGCCCTACGTGGTGGTGGTCAACGAAAGCCTGGCGTCACGGCTCGGCGCCGACGCCCGCACCGCCGTCGGGCGGCGGATGGAGATCGAGTTCGGCGGCGAGTTGCGCAGGCTCGAGATCGTCGGCGTGGTCGGCGATACCCGCTTCGCCGGCCTCCACCGGGCGCCGCGCCCGGCCCTCTTCCTGCCCCACGGACAGCTACCGTTCCGCGGCATGGCGGTCGCCGCGCGAACCGGCCTCGATCAGCAGGTTTTCGCCCTCGAGCTCCGCCGCGTCGCCGCCGGCCTCGACTCGTCCGTTCCGCCGGCGAATGTGTTTTCGCTCGAGCGGCAGCTCGAGCGCTCCTATGGTCTCGAACGCTTCTTTGCGGTCCTGCTCGGCGCCTTTGCGGCCGTCGCCCTCGCTTTGACGGTCGGCGGCATTTATGGCGTCTTCTCCTTTTGGGTCAGCGAGAGAACCCGTGAGATCGGCGTGCGCATGGCGCTCGGCGCAGCCCGCCGCGATGTCGTGGCCTTGGTCGTGCGTCAAGGGGCGTCGGTGGCGGGGTGGGGCATCGCGGCGGGCGGGGTCGGCGCCGTGCTCGCCTCGGGCTTGGTCCGCAGTACCTTCGAAGGCGCGTCCGGCACCGGCGGCGCGGTCCTGGTGCTCTTGGCGCCGGTCCTCCTCGCGGTGAGCGCGTTGGCGTGCTTGGCGCCGGCGCTTCGGGCGAGCCGAATCGAGCCGACCGCGGCGCTCCGTTCAGAGTGAGGGCGGACCGGGGCGGTTAAGATAGGCGGCGGAGACCTGCCGCCGTGCCCCACGCCAATACATCCACAGAATCCGCGCCGACGGACCGGCGTGCGTCGTCCTCTGTGTCGTTCGAGCGCGGCCGTGCGGAGACCCACGCGCTGGCCAAGCAAGCCTGGCGCATGGGCAAGCGGGCGGTCCAGCTGCGGCGCTTCCGCCACTTTTGGCTGCGGGACCAAGAGCGCATCCGGACCCAATCCGCCGACCAGATTCGGGCGGAGCAGGGGACCCGACTCCGCCGCATGGTGCGCTTCGCCGGCGAGACGATTCCCTACTATCGGAAGCTCTTCAAAGAAGCGGGCGTTGACCCCGTTCGGTTCCGCGCCGACGACCTGACGGCGATCCCGCCCTTGACCCGCGACTTGATCCGGCAGAATTTTCCGGACCAGCTCGTCCACCCCGGGCGTCGATTCCGCTCCTGGATGCTCGGCCGGACCTCTGGCTCAACGAGCGAGAGCCTGTCTTTCGTGCGTCCGGACGACCGATTTCGTCGCTCCCTTTACTACAGCGTCTTGCTGCGCACCGGCGGTCGGACGGACGCCCAAGTCTTTGTGCTGTCGACGCCGATCTGTACGCCGAATACCTGCTCTTTGACGCCGCAGGATGACGGGCACCGGCAGCTCGCCCGTCGCCTCCACCGGGTGCCTTCGATTCGGCACTACGGCGGCATGATCGGCCTGCCGTCAAGCGCCGCCAATATCCTGACGGCGCCCGACGCGCTCTTCGAGGAGATCCGACGCCAGCTCGAAGACGGGGCGCCGTCGATTGTGGTGGCGGATCCGGTCTACCTCGGAGCGTTCGCCCGCTTCCTCCGCGCCCGCGGTCTGCCGGCGCCACGCCTCGACGCGATCATCAGCACCTATGAGCTGCTGACGCCCACCGTTCGCCGATTGCTCGAAGCCGTGTTCCAGGCGCCGATCGTCGAGCAATACGGATCGTCGGAGATCAACGATATCGCCGATATGTGCGAGGAAGGGGAGCTGCACGTGCGGACCGACGAGGTCTTTGTCGAGGTCCTACGCGACGGCAGGCCGGCGTCTCCCGGCGAGCTCGGGAGGGTGGTGGTCACCGACCTGCGCAACTTCAACATGCCGCTGATCCGGTATGACATCGGCGACGTCGTGCGGGTCCCCGGGGGACCGTGTCGCTGCGATCGGAATAGTCCGCTGCTCGGCCAGGTCGAGGGTCGGGCCAGCGACATGCTCGAGATCGGTGGGCAGATCATCACGCCGCGGCAGATCGATTCGTTATTTCTGGGCCTCCCGGAGCTCGCCGCCTATGAATGGAAGCAAACTGGCGCTCGCCGCTGCCGGGTGTCGCTGATGCCGCTCCGTGGGGAGACGGTCGACGTCGAGAGCCTAGGGGCGGACCTCGAACGTCGGGCCTCCGAGCTGATGGGGGACGTGCGCCTGCGAATCTCCGCGGCGGACGAGATCCGTCCGCGGCCGTCGAATAAATTTCGCTTCGTCCACGCCCGCCCCGACGCCGAATCGGTGCGGGTCGCGTGACCGGCGCGCCTGCGGCCACGGCTTTCGACGTCGCTGCGCTGCGGCGCTCGATCCCCGCGCTCGGTCAGGCCCGGGGCGACCAGACGCTGCTCTTCGCCGATAATGCGGCGACGTCGCTCAAGCCCCAGCCGGTGATCGACGCCGTCCTGGGCTACTACACGGGGCCGTGCGCCAACGTGCACCGCGGCGTCCACCTGCTGGCGGAGGAAGCCGGGCGTCGCTATGAGGCGGCGCGGGAGAGCGTCGCCGAGTTGATCGGCGCCTCTCGCCGGGAGTCGTGCCTCTTCGTCCGCAACACCACGGAGGCGATGGCCCTCGTCGCCCACATCGCTGCCCTGGGGCCGGAGGATGAAGTGGTCGCCGCTCAGGTCGACCACCACTCGAATCTCCTGCCGTGGGGGGCACGGGCCCGACTGCGTTTGGTGGAGCCGGGCGCCGACGGCCGCCTCGACCCGGAAGCTTTCGGGCGCGCTGTAACACCGCGCACCCGCCTGGTGGCCGTCGGTCATGGATCTAACGTCACGGGCTGGATCGCGCCGGTCCGCGCCATCGTCGACGCCGTCCGCTCGGTCCGGCCCGAGGTGCTGGTGGCGGTCGACGCGGCCCAAACCATCGCCCACGGACCGGTGGAGGTCGGAGCGCTCGACTGCGATTTTTTGGCCTTTTCGGGCCACAAAATGATGGCGCCGTCGGGCGTCGGCGTGCTCTACGCCCGCCCGGCGCTGCTCGACGGCGCCCCGCCGTGGCTCCAGGGCGGCGGCATGGTGGACCGGGTCGATATCGACGCGTCGCCCGCCGCGTCGGCGCCGCCCCACCGGTTCGAGGCCGGCACGCCCAATATCGAGGGCGCCCTCGGGCTCGGCGCCGGCTGTGAGCTTTTGCTCGACCTCGATCCGTTACGGCTGCGGTCGCACGCGCGCGAGCTGTCGCGGGCGCTCGACGCGGAGCTCTCGACCGTCGACGGACTGCGCGCCGTGCCGGCCCTCGGGGGTGCGGAAGACCGCCTGCCGATCCGGGGCTTTACCCTCGGCGAGATGCCGGCGGACCAGGTCGCCGAGATTTTGAGCCACCGATTCGGCATCCTCGTCGCCTCCGGCGTGCATTGCGCCGAGCCGCTCGCCCGGTACTGGGGCTACACGGCCCTGGTCCGCGTTTCCCTGCATGCTTACAACACGGTCGCCGAAGTCTCCCGCCTCGGCGAAGCGCTGCGCTCGCTGAGTAAGTACTTCAGCTGATCGCAGGCCGGTGCGTGTTTGCGCCTGATAACCCAAAGCCCGTCTCGTTTGCCCTCTATTCGGCGGTCGCTACTATCGCGCGGTCGGGGGCAAGCCCCGACCCTACCCCGGAGGGAATCTACTTTGGATTCGGTGTCCTTTGCATCTGGCGGTCGCTGCTCTTGCGCGGTCGGGGGTAAGCCCCGACCCTACCCCGGAG
>JBCDKB010000465.1:0-7073 GCA_038747035.1 Acidobacteriota bacterium
CAGGGCGCTTGTGACCGCGGCCTGATCCCGGTCGCGGCGCAGCGTCTCTAGCCGCGCGACCTGGGCCTCTCGCACCGCCGTATTATCGACCTTGAGCACTTCGATGTCCTCATCGTGTTCCGGCCGGTAAACGTTGACGCCGATCACGGGCTGGCGCCCGGAGTCGATCAGCGCCTGCGTGCGTGCGGCGGCCTCTTCGATTCGGAGCTTCGGCGTCCCGGTCGCGACCGCCGCCGCCATACCGCCCATGGATTCCACTTCCGCGAGATGGACCCTGGCCCGCTCGACGAGCTCGTGGGTTAGGCGCTCCACGTAGTAGCTGCCGCCCCACGGATCGATCAAGGCGCAGCTATCGGTTTCGTGCTGGAGAAAGAGCTGCGTATTGCGCGCGATTCTGGCGGAGAAATCCGTCGGCAGGGCGAGGGCTTCGTCGAGGGAATTCGTGTGCAGAGACTGGGTGTGGCCATGCACCGCCGCCATCGCTTCGATGGCCGTCCGCGGCACGTTGTTGAAGACGTCCTGGGCCGTCAGCGACCAGCCTGACGTTTGGCAGTGCGTGCGTAGGGCCAGCGACTTGGGGTTCTTGGGCTCGAATTGCCCGACGATCTCGGCCCACAGCAGGCGGGCGGCCCGGAGTTTCGCCACCTCCATAAAGTAATTCATGCCCATGGCGAAAAAGAACGACAGACGCGGGGCGAAGTCGTCAATCCCCAGTCCCGACTCGAGGCCCGTGCGCAGGTATTGGAGACCGTCGGCCAGGGTGTAGGCCAGCTCCAGGTCGGCCGTGGCTCCGGCCTCCTGCATGTGGTAGCCCGAGATCGAAATCGAGTTGAAGCGCGGCATCTCCGACGAGGTGTAGCGGAAGATGTCGGCGATGATGCGCATCGACGGTGACGGCGGATAGATATAGGTGTTCCTGACTAAGAACTCCTTGAGGATGTCGTTCTGGATCGTGCCGGCGAGCTGCCGGGGCGACACCCCCTGCTCTTCCGCGGCGACGATGTAGAGCGCCATGATCGACAGCACCGCGCCGTTCATCGTCATCGACACCGACATCCGATCGAGCGGAATGCGATCGAAGAGGATCCGCATGTCGAGGATCGAGTCGATGGCCACCCCCGCCATGCCGACGTCGCCGGACACCCGCCCGTGGTCGGAGTCATAGCCGCGGTGGGTCGCCAGGTCGAAGGCGATCGATAGACCCCGCTGGCCGGCCGCCAGATTGCGGCGGTAGAAGGCGTTCGACGCTTCGGCGGTCGAGAAACCGGCGTATTGCCTCACCGTCCAGGGACGTCGCACGTACATCGTCGAATACGGGCCTCGGAGGTACGGGGCGAGTCCCGGGAAGCTTCCGAGGTGGTCGAGGCCGCCGCGGTCCGAAGCCGCATAGGCCGGCGCGACGTCGATCCGTTCCGGAGTCCGCCAGCGGGTGGCCTGACTGAGTAGGTCACCGTCCGGTGCGACATCCGAGCGCCACCGATCTTCGGAAGGTGGCTCGAAGCTCACCGGCTCCGCGTCGAAATCGAGGTCCTGGAAGGCGATGTCCGAGAGGTTCAATTTCTTCTCCGCGCCGCTCATGACGTCGATCCCTCCCGCCCGTCGCCTTTGAGCCAACCCGTCGCTGAAACCACGGCCTCGAGCACGGCGAGCACGTCGCAGCCCAGGTAAATGTAGCCGTCGACCCCAGCGTCGGCCCAGGCCTCGGCGTGGGGGCCGGGGCGCCCGGCGACGTAGACCGGCGGTCCGCCCCCAAGGGCCTTCGCCGCCGCCGGCACCAGCTCGCCGTAGCGTTCGTCGGTCGAGCACAGCACGACGGCGAGCGTGCCCTCCGCGGCCGCAGACAGCCCGTCCAGGTCCCGGGCCTCGCCGAAACCGTCCTCGACCCGGGCGTCGAGTCCACCGACAGAAAAGAAGCCCGCTGCGAACTCGCGCCGTGCCCGGGAGTCCTGGGCACTTCCCAGGCCGGCGAGCAGGACCCGCGGGCGCTCGGCCCCGGCCTCGACCGCCGCGTCGACGGCGAGCCGGAGGGCTTCGAAGCCCTCCGCCGATCTGAAGTCGGGAATCGGCCGGCAAGAAGGATCTGGGGCGCACGCCGCTGCGGCGACCGCCGCGAGCGGGGCGCCGTCGCCGAGGGCGCTTCTGATGTCGGTCACGTCGGCGACGCCGAAGCCCCCCGCGCGATTATCCCCGGGCTCCGAGTCGGTCATCGGGTCGTCACTGGCCCCTTCGACAAGACGATCCGACCGCGACGGTCGCTTCTCGTCGATCAATGGGAAGAAACTGACGCCGATCATCGGATCGAGACGCTTGCGAAGGCGACGATGTCGCTCCGCAACCGTCGCCCTCAGGTCCCCGTGCACTCGGCCGGAGCCCAGGCATGCGACGAGGCCACCGGATCGTTCGTAGTCGCGGAAGAGATCCCAGGCCGAGCGCGCCAGCGACGTGGTCATGCGTTCGAGGGCCCAGGAGCCGCCGGCGGGATCCACCACGCGGCCGAGGTGCGCCTCCTGCGCCAGGACGTGCTGGAGATTGATCGAGTACCGGCGGCTGCGGATGTCGTCGTGACGCCACAGTTGGTCGTACCGCGGGGTGACGATGAGGTCGGCTCCGGCGCACGCCGCGGTGAAGGTCTGGGCCGTGGCCCGGAGGAGGTTCACCCAAGGATCCACGCGCGTCAGGTGGATCCGCCCCGGCGCCACCGCCAGCCGCTGCCGGCCGGCGACGTCACACGCGCCCGCGGCCTTGAGCACCTTGGACAACAGCCACCGCCAGGCCCGCAGCTTGGCGATCTCGAGGAAGGTTCGGCGACCGACGGCGAAGACCGAAAGCATCTGCGTCGCCGCCTGACCGGGGGCCACGCCGCGCGCTTCGAGTCGGCGGAGGGTCTCCACCGCGCCGGCGAGCGTCAGCGCCAGTTCCTGCGTCGGGGAGGCCCCTTTATCGTGCCAGAGCACGGCGTTGTGGTGGCCGGCCCGCAGGTCCGGCGCATGTTCCGAGCACCATCGAACGGCCGACGCGAGCCGATCAAAAGCGCCGTCGAGGGCCGGGGACTCGCCCTCGACCCAGGCGCCGATCGGGTCGGCGGCCAGGCTGCCGCTGAGCGTCGCAGGATCAGCCACGAGCTCCGCGAGCAGGGCGGCGCCGAGGCGCGGATCCCCCGTATCCAGGGTGACGTCGAGGATCGATAGGTCGACACCGTCGAGTAGGGCGCGGAAGCCATCGAGATCCGGAATACCGATTCCGCCGGATCGTCCCGCTTGAAGGCGCAACCACAGCGAGCCGACGCCGAGGCCGAGGTCGTGGCGGAGGTGACGCCGCGCCTGGCGAGCGTCTCGGCAGTCGAGGGCCAAGGCCACTTTCCACGCGTCGTGGCCCGCGGTCTTCGACGGCAGCCGGGTACCGCGGGTAAACGGCGCGACCCCCGGCAGGCCGGAGGGATCACCGGCCGTCGGCGCCGTCGATTCGTGCTCGAGGGCGCGCAGTCCGAGATCATCGAGCCCGCGGTAGGCCAGAGCTTTGTCCACATCGGCGCCGCGCAGGTCGGCCTCCACTTTTTGGCGCCAGCCTTCGTAGCCGACGGCGCCGACCGTCCGGGCCTCACTCACGGAGTTTCCCCTTCAGTCTCCGCGGGCTTCCATCCCTTCTTCACGCCCGCCGTCAGCATGGCCTGGGCCAGCTCGTCCGCGGTCTCGCGGTCGGGCGCCAAGCGCACCTCACGCTGCAGCGGCTGCTTGCGTCCGGGCGAGAAGTCGGTCCAGTGCACGACGAAGGCCGGAAAGGTTGGGTCGATCTCGGTCTTCCCCGTTTCCCAGACCAACAGCTTGCGGACCGCCGTTTTGCCTTTGGTGGTCTTGCTGAAGACTTCGCGGCGCACCACGGTGCTTTCCGGCCGAACGATCTTGACGACCTTCTCCTCGAGCTCGGGTACTTCCACCCGTTCGAGGATCTGGGACGCCCGGACATCGGTGGCGTTGACGGTCTTATCTTCCCGGACTCGACCCATGATCGGATGGATCAGGCTGACGCCAGATCGCAACTGGAGCGGCGACCAGCCGTCCTCGCCGTCGAGCTCGAGCACCATCCGGCGCACGGGGCGGCCGGAGCCGTCTTCCACCTGGATGTCGGTCACTTTGACCTCGACCACCAGTTCGGGATCCACGAATCGGTAGAGCGCGCCGGTCGAGCTGGCGAATCGGTAGCTCGACGGCACGACCTTCGGTTTTAGGGCTCGGTAAAGCTCGGCGCGGAGCTCGTCGGTGCCGAGGTTGCCGACGGAGCCGACGAGCTGGAATTGCCCGTCTTCGCGGAGCATGGCGAGCAGCAAAGAACGCACGTGCTCCGGTTCGTCATTCTTTTCGGTGAAGCCGATCACCGCCGCGTCGAAAGTGAAGATCGGCTTCAGCTTGAAGATCCGCCCATCTTCGGGCCGGACCACGAGCCCTTCGCCTTTGCCGCCTTCCGCCCACTCCGCGAATCGCTCCGAGACTTCGGCGGGGGTGTGTACGAGCTCGGTCTTGATCGCCTGCGCGCGCTGGCCGCCGGCGAAAAGTCGGCGCAGCGTGTCGAGGCGTCCGGGGTAGTCGCTGAGCGGCTCGGGGGACTCCGCATCGCCGCCTTCGAGCAGGTCGAAAGCGAAGAAGCCGATTCGGCCGACCTCAGCTTCGGCGCCGCCGGCCAGTGCCGACGACACGTCGGCGACGCGCGGTCGCCCGCCCTTGCGTAGCGCAAAGAGCTCCCCGGCGGCGATGAGCGTCGCGTCGGGGGCGAGACGCGGCACGACCTTGGCCTGGATCTCGATCAAGACCGGCAGCTGGCCCGACAGCACTTTGCCCCGCGGTGAGACCAGCGCCGCCTGTCGGTCGCGCACGACGAGGCACCAAAACTGGCCGTCGACCTTCGGTGAGACGAGGGTCGGTGAGGTGGGCAAGTGGGTCGCCACTTCGTGCGGCGCCACCGAGCGGTAGCGCCCGGCGATCTGCCGCTTGTAGCCGCTGACCCTCGCGGCGAGCTCCGGATCAGTGACGCTGCCCGCGGGAGACATCGTCCCCTTGCCGACGGGCGTCGCTTCGGCGGTGCTGAAGAAGCTCATGTTCCGACCCCGTCGGCATCGGACTTCGGCGCCGGGCGCTTCAACTCCATATTCGAAAGGTGCAGCAGCAGCATGTAGCGCTCGCCGTCCACGCGGCCTTCGAGGAAGGCCCTGAACGGCGTGCCGTTGGTCTGGAAGATCAGCGGCTTGCGACCCTTGGCGCCGGCGCCGAGCATGACCACTTCGTCGGCGTCGTGGAGCTCTTTGGCCATGCCGTAAAGATAGTCGTAGGTGAGGCCGTCATAGTGGCGGACCTGCTGGGTCCGGGAGATGACGAAGCGTCGCGGAAGCTCGGCCCTCGGGAAGCGGCGGCCCGTCCAGCGGATGGGCAGGTCTTCATTGACGTTGGCCATCACGTCTTCCGGCGCGCGGCGCTCTTTTTCCTCGCCGTCCGGGCCGACGATGAGCTCCACGACGTCGGGCGGCGCATGCAGCACCTCGCCATCGGCGGAGAGATAGACCTTGGTCGTCTCGGCGACGCTTCGGCCCACCTGCTCGAGGTCGACTTCCGGGTCGGCGGCGACCAGCTCGTCGCCGTAATCCTCACGGCCGAATCGCTCGACGAGGTCACGGTGGAGGCCGCCGTCGGCGGCGGCGAGGAATCGCCGGAAGCTGACGTCCCGGCCGGGGAGGCCCAAGCGGTAGCGGGTCGGGCCTTTGAGGCCGGCGATATCGACCGTCGCGTCGCGGCCTGCGGCGTTGGTGAGGTGGGCTTTACGCAACGGCATCAGAACATCTCGAAGTCAAGTTCATCCTCGAGGTCGTCATCGTCGACGACGTCGGGCAAGCGGTGGGGCTCGCACCACATGGGCGAGGTTTGGGCGCCGAGCACGGCGTAGATCTCACCGTCCATATTCGCCACCAGCCAGGCCCAGCCGGGCTCCCAAGACGTGCGGTAGACGAAAGGTAGGCGGAAGACATCGCCGGCGAGGAGGCGTCCGCGCAGCAACTCGGAGACGTCTTCAGCCTCCAGGGCATAGATCGACTGGGTGCGCACGTCGAGCAGCTCGGACACCGGCACCGGACCTTCGAGCGGCACCGCCTGGCCGAGGGTCGAGGGGCGCTGCTCGAGAACCGCACCGTCGGCGTCGATCCCGACCAGCTCCTTTTGCGGAATCCAACGCCCTCCGCCGTCGAAGTAGCCTTGGGCCGTCATGCCTTGGCGCAAAATGAGTGAGCCGTCTTCGGTCAAGGCGGCGCGCTCGCAGGTGGCGCCGCTCGGATCGAGCGCGACCCGTTTGCGGGTGCCGTAGAGTCTGCTGCGGTCGACTTTTCGAAAGGCGAAGCTGGACGGCTCGCCTTGGAAATCAACGACAATGGAACGTGCCATGGAGTCTCGAGGTCGATTGGAAGTGGGCGGGTTCACGCGGGGAGCTATCCCCCGGCGGATCTTTAGCTTAGCAGCGCCCGGGCTGATTCGGGGCTCGGCGGAGCGGTGACGACGGTGGCCGAAAGCTTCGCCGCCGGCGACGTCGTGACGGTCGATGACGACGGCCTTCGGGTCACCCGCGGCGGTTTCCATGTCGACCCCTGGCGTCCGGTGCCGCTCGCGGTGGTCACCCACGCCCACGCCGACCACGCGCGCCCCGGCAGCGGTCGATACCTCGCCAGCTCGGCGTCGAAGCCGATTCTTCAACATCGCCTGGGGGCCGATGCGGTGATCGAGACCCTCGAATACGGCGAAGTCCGGCGACTCGGCGACGTCGACGTGTCCCTCCACCCCGCCGGCCACGTGCTCGGATCCGCCCAAGTTCGCCTGCACGACCGTCGACGCCGCGAGACGTGGGTCGTTTCCGGCGACTACAAGCGTCGGAATGATCCGACCTGCGCCCCATTCGAGGTGGTCCCGTGCAATGTCTTCATCACCGAGGCCACCTTCGCCCTGCCGATCTACCGCTGGCCCGACCCCGAGCGCTCGGTCCCCGAAATATCTCTTCCTACCGGAATTCGTATTCTTGATGCCCTTTTTCCCATTGCTTATGGA
>JBCDKB010000466.1:0-6986 GCA_038747035.1 Acidobacteriota bacterium
CCACTCGAAAACGAGCCAGAAGTAGTGCAGCGGGAAGTGCTCGCCGCCGAAGTTGATCGTATTGTTCCGGGGTCGGATATGACCGATTTCAGCGCGGTTTCCTTCGAGCGGCTTCTCGCAGTAGGCGCACTTCCCGTGCGTTAAGGTCGCCAGTTCCTCACCCAGGTCAAGCTCTTCGAGCATGGCCTCGACCATCCCCCGGCCGCCGTAGCCGTACTCGCTCCGGCCGTCGCCGGTGCCGAAGGCTCCCCAGATGTCAGAAAGCCACTCGAGTCGAATCTCAAGGAGCCTCGCAGGGGCGTCACCGCGGCGAATCTTGATCATGGGCTTCCTCCAAGAAAATTCTTAAACGGAGTTCCCCCAAAGACGCGACGGGGACCGGAAGCCCGAGCTTTCGGACGTGGGCCTTCGAAGCAGGCCTTGCGAGCCTGTTTCCCGGAACGGCCTGAACCGCAGGGAGTTCGGGCGCTAGGGATTTCGAGGGGGACTTTCACCGCCGATGATACCAGCGCCCCCGAGACTCGCCCCTTCGAGAACTAAATGACGCTCGACATAGCCAGCCAGTCGGCTATCCCGCGATCCGACGACGGCCCCGCCGAGATGTCGCGCCAGGAAGGATTCGACCAGCAGGAAATAGGCGCCCAGTGACACCTCATGCTCGAAGCTATGCCCTTGGGCCGGGTCCACCAGCAGACTCACGTCGAGATCGAGGGCCCGCAGCGCGCCGGCGTAGTGCCGGACGTCCACGATATCGACCTTGGGATCGGCGCCGCCGGCGAAGAGCACCAGCGGGCGACGGGTCGACGCGAGATGGGCCTCCGGCGATCGGCGGCGCAGGTCCCGGGCGGTCTCCGGGTCGTCGAGGTCCCCCGCCAGCTCGGTCAGCACCCGACGGCGGGGAATGCCGTTGCTTTGCAGCTCGTCCTCGGGCAGGTCGCGGATCGCCCGGACGAGGTCGATGGGCGCCGCCGACGCCACGCCGGCGACGAAACGCTCCGGCGTGAAGGCGAGGCCGCCGAGGGTCGAGAAACCGCCGAAGGAATGGCCGAGGATCGCGACGCGATCCCGGTCGCCGAGGCCGAGCCGGTGCACGTGCTCCAGCCCTTCGAGCATGTCGAGCTGGACGCGGCCGTCGCCGAACTCGCCGGCCCCCGCCATCACGTGCTGACGCCCGAAACCCGTCGATGCGCGGAAGTTGGGTTCGTAGACGATATAGCCGCGGCTGGCGAGGAATTGCGTCAGCGCGCTCCACCTCGCCCGCGTATGGCTCCACGGTCCGCCGTGGACGCGCAGGACCACCGGCGCGGAGGCGAGTTGCTCCTCGGAAAGCCCCGGGGGCACCGTCACCAGCCCCGGTACCGCGTGACCGTCGCCGGCGGTGGCGAGCACGAAGTCCGTGGGACCGAGGTCCGACGGCGGAATCGACGGACGGCGCCCGCGCTCGTCCGCCAAGATCTCGACCGAGTCGCCGTCGATCGGGTCGAAGAGGTGGTACCGCGGGTGCTGGACGCGCGGACCGCCCTCCTCCACCAGCCAGTGGCGACCCCCGATCTCGATGCGCAATCGAGCGCCGGGGAAACGGCGTTCCAAGAGCTCCACCGACCGGGCGGCGCCGGGGTCGAGGCCGTAGTGACGGCGACGGTCCGAGTCATGGACCGCCAGTCGGGGGCGCCCGCTCGCCGGGTCGAAAACCAGGGTCTGGAGATCGGCCAGGCCCTTCGGATCGACGTGCCCGCCCCCGACGTCCCCGCCGCCGGGGAGCGCCACACCGTAGAGGCGGGTCAAGTCGCCGCCGCCCGAGCCGAGCAGCCACAGCCGCTCGACGCCGTCTTCGGACGTCTCCGTCGCCACCGGCAAGCAGCGATCGAGGCCGTCGCAGCGCAGCACTTCCGTCGACTCGGTCGCTCCGTTCCGAGCGTCTGCGAGCCTCAGGATGACCTGCTCCGCGCCGTCCGTCCGCTTGAGGTACCGGAGCGTGCCGCCGTAGGTGAGGAAGTGGCGCATCGGCTGGTCGCTTTCCCGGACGGTCTCCAGGCCCCCCAACGCGTCGATTCGCAGGAGCCGGTACCGGTCCTCGGCGCTGCGGCTTAGGACCCAGGCGCTTCGCGGCCGATCCCGATCAACGTCTAAGAATTCAGCCTCCCCCACCGTCGGCGCCAGCCGATAGAGCCATCGGGCCTCAGCCGTCTCCGCGTCCACGAAGCCCAGCCGGTCGTCGGTTTCCATGAAGAGGCCACCGCCGTCGCCCGACCAGTGGACGGAATCGATCAAACGGGAGTGCAGGAGCGTCCGAGGCTCGCCCGTTTCCGGGTCGAGCCAGCCGAGCTCCGAGCTGTCGTCGCCCCGCAGCAAGAACGCGACGCGCCGGCCGTCCGGCGACAGGCTCACCTCCCGGATCCTGGGTCGCACGAGGAAGTCTTCGAGGGGCCGGGCGGCGGCTACTCCGGCCACGTCCTCGACCTCCAGCCGAGACTCGGTCACCGACGGAGCTGACGTGGCGGGAAGCGACGGTCTGGCCCCCGCAGCGCCGCTCAACAGCAGCGCCGCCAGGGCCGTGCATCCGAAACGCCCCCCGGACCGGGCCCGCGTCACGCCGGACTCCTTCCGGCGCTGAGGCCCGAGACGTCCACCGCCCGTTCCGACGACGCCATCGACTCGAGGCCGGCCGCCTCGTTGCGGGTCGTGAGTGCCAGGCAGGCGAGCGCCCCGGGAAGTCCGCACAGCGCGGCCACCGCCAGCCAGAAGCCGCGGTCCGACGTCGGCCGCCGACGCCACGCCAGGATGCCGAAGGTCGCGAGCAGGGACCCGAGCGTCAGCATGGCCGTGGGCATCAGCACGTCGCCCGGGATCGCCCGGGCGCGGATATCCGCCCAGCTCACCCGCTCTTCCCGGTCCGGACCGATGAGGTTCCAGAGCAGGTCGTGGCCGTGCTGGAGCAGGGGCGAGAGCACGAACCCGCGGCGGCGATACCAATTCGGGAATCCGGCGCCGAGGGCCAGGTCCGAGACCACCCCATGGGCGTCGGCGCCTCCGCCGATCGGCAGCTCCACCACCACCTGTCGGGCCTCGCCGAAGTCTCGGAAGTTGCGCGCGCCGAAGACAAAGGACACGAGGTAGGAGTCGATCATTTCCGCGATCTGGAAGCGGGACAGGTTGCGCTCCGACCCCGGAATCGCCACGCTCGCCAGGGGCGACAGCGGCCCGTCATCTAGCTCGAGCGACCGCGGATCGAAGAGGTAGAGACGTTCCGTGGACAGGAGGGCGACGAACGACCGGTGGGCGTTGAATGGCATAGCGACCGTCTCGCCCGGCGGCAGCTCGAAACGTAGGTCGAATTGATCGAGGGCGAAATCGACCTCCACGAGTCGCCGCGGAAAGACCAGCCACTTGGAATCGACAACAAAAGGCACCGACGCGAATCGCTCCGAGCCCCCGGCCGACGGCGTCGGCGAGCCGCCGAGGCCGAGGAAGCCCATGGCTTCACCGGTTCTTCGGTGCTCGCCGACAAAGAGCATCAGGTCGTGGCTGAAGGTCCAGCGCACCTCACCCTCGGCGTCTAGGAGCTCGTGCCGACGGTCGTCGAAGAAAAGCTGGTGACGGTCCGCGAACCCTGAAAAACGCGGCCCCCACGGTTCGTAGACGTCGGCGAGGTCGATCTGCGCCAGCAGCGCCGCCGCCCGCGCCGCCGGCGCCGTCTGCCCCTCGCCCGCGCCGCCTTGGTCCTGGGTCGACGCGAGGCGAAGGCCGTGGGCCAAGGCGCCCTGGGGGTCGAGGTACTCAAGGTGCATGAGTTCCCCTTCGTCCCAGTAGTCGTCCCAGGCGAAATCCCGGAAGCCGGCCACGCCGCTATCGGCGAGGCCGACCGCCACCGAACGCACCAAGGCGATGGAGCCCATCAGGATCCAGAAGATGGCATAGGCCACCGGCAGCACCGTCCCGAGAAGCGCCGCCGGCCGGCGCTCGTCCGACGTCGGCGACGGCCGGAACGCGGCCCAGGCCAAAGCGGCGAGCCACGCCGCGACGGCCGCGAGGCTAGCGAAAATCCACAGCCCGGCCGCTTCACGGCTCAAGAAGAAAATTACCACCACGCCGGCTAGCGCGCCGCCGCGGCGCGGGTAGACGGCGACGAAGGCCCCCAGCCAGTAGAAGCACATCGAGAGACCGAAGAGGAAGGGCAGCATGGCGTAATGGCGGGCGTCGACGTAGGTCGGCGTCAGCCAGTCGAGATAGACGGTCATCGCCAAGGCCGGGGCGACCACCGCCAGCGCCATCACCGTCGCCGCGGCCGCCGACAGCGCCACGAAGAGGCGTCCGGCGCCCACGGGTCGATGCACCAACCACGCCCACAGGTGGCCTCGGCGATAGGTCGACATTTGGTAGAGGCCGAGGCCCGCGCCGAAGAGCCCGTAGGCCATGAGGGCGACCGACGTCTTCGCCGCGTCATTGACGAAGAGCGGCGTGAGCGTCATCGAAACGCGCAGCACCAGCAGGTGGACCACCGCGGCGCCGAGGGTCAGAAAGCGGAAGCGGTCCAGCTCCCCCCGGATCAGGTGTTCCATCAGGCGACCCTCCGCATCTCGGGCGTGACGTGGTGACGGCTGAGGAACGCGTTGACCGCGCGGTCGAAGCCGATCGGCGTTGACCGGGCTCCGATGGCGCCTTGGGACTCGAGCCACTGGCCGAAGCCCGCGCCCTGGTCAAAGACCACGATCTGCTCGACATCATCGACCGTCCGCCACTGCAAGAGGCCCGGCACCGCCGTCGCCACCGGCGGCACGGGGAACCCTTCGAGGGTCCAGCAGCCGATCCGATCCCAGAAGTCTTGGGGCGACCCCGTGCTCACCAGCTCCCCCGATTCGAGGATCGTCAGGTGGTCGGCGATGCGCTCGATCTCATCCATCTGGTGCGAGCAGTAGACCAGCGTGCAATCGTCCCGCTCGCCGGCGAAGAGCAGACACTCCAAGACCGCTTGCTTGGCCACCACGTCGAGGCCGAGGGTCGGCTCGTCGAGGATCAGCACATCCGGCCGCTGGGCGAGGGCGAGCGCGAGGCTCAATCCAGCCCGCTCGCCGCGGGAGAGCTGTTTGACCCGCTGGTCGGCTCCGACCCGGAAATGGCCGAGCACCTCGTCGAAGGTCGCCTGGCACCAGCGCGGATAGATCGAGCGCTGCATGGTGGTGAGGGCGCCGACCCGCATCCAGCCGGGGAGGGTGTGCTCTTCCGTGACCAAGCCGATGCGGCCGCGGGTCTGCGGATCGAGCTCGCGACTCGGGTGGCCGAGCACCCACGACTCGCCGACGCTCGGCTCGAGCAGGCCGAGCACGATGCGAAAGAGCGTCGACTTGCCGGCGCCGTTGCTGCCCACGAGGGCATGCACGCCGCCGCGCTCGATGCGGAGGTTTAGGTGTCGGAGGGCCAGCTTCGGGCCGAAGCGCTTGGTGAGCGCCCGCGTTTCCAGGGCGTAAGCGGTGTCATCTCGGTCGGACATGGGATTCCCCATCGTGGGCGGTCTCGAGGAGCTCGAGCTCCTCGCTCAAATGGTCAAGGATCTCCTCGGGGCTAAATCCCAGGGAGACCACGGCGTGGACGAATCGCTCCGTCGCGTCCCGCAGCCGGCGGCGACGCTCGGCGTCGCTCAGTCGCTGACGGCGTTCGGCGACGAACACCCCGACCCCCTTCTGCGACACGATCAGCCCCTCTTCCGCCAGCTGGGTGTAGGCCCGGGCGACGGTATTGGGATTGATCGTCAGCTGCATGGCCAGCCCGCGCACGCTCGGCAGACGCGTGCCCGCCCCGAGCTCGCCGGTGGCGATCTTGAGGCGCAGTCCGTCGACGATCTGCTGAAAAATCGGTCGAGCGTCTCCGGTGGCGATCTGGATCATGGCTGCTCCCGCGGGGTGCGGAGGTCGGGGGACGGAGTCACGGGTCGTTCAGCACACCTGAACTGTCGAGTCCTGGGGAGCGTCTGGCCACGGGCCACCGAGGCCCGGAATCGACGCTCCGTCTGCAGTGTCTCAAGTGTACTAACACGAACCATACACTCGAGGACGAGAAAAGCCGCGGAAAAGTTTCCCGCGGCGGCAAAATTTTTGGAGACAGGGACTCCGAATTCCGATTCAGTTGAAACGCGACGCTGGAAAGCTCCACACCAAGGAGCCTAGGAGAACTGACGCTGCTAAAGGAGAGCTTTACTCATCTTCACCCGAAACGAGCCGTTCTTCCCGGTTTGTCTGGCTGGCCACTCGACAACACCGCAGGAAACACGGCGTTTCAGGCTGCGCCGGTGACATGCTTCGATAGCCGTGAAAGGAGATGGCCTGGATCGTAGATGATCTTCAAGCCATCTCTCACCACTTGTGCAGTGCCTTCATCTGGAGGGACGCTGGCCCAGGACGGCCTTCCGATTCCGAACTCAACTTCGAGGCCATTTTGATACCAAACCCTAAGTGAGGTGATCGCGCCCCACTCTTCCGTTTCGATCGCGAGAACCTCTCCGAAGCGCGCCGACCACCCTTTCCGACTCAGGAGTGCCTTTGGCTTGGATGTCAACGCGACAACATCGACATCTGAGCCTTCAGTGGCCGTACCAGTTGCGTATGAACCCACGATGCCGATGGCGTCAATGTGACCGTCGTCTGCTCCCCACCGACGGAGTGCTTCCAGGAATGCGGATGGAAGGTTTATAGCAGCACCAACGGGCTGAACTTGAGCAACGCGCTGCGCGTTCGCTCCGGTTGTGGGTTTGCCGGCATCCGCAACTTCGATGCGTGCATGTCGTTTCTGTTCCTTCTTGCCTAGCCGAGTCTTTGCAATCTCTTCAATTGAAACAACTGAGTCGGGATTATCCTTGTTAAACCGATCGAAGTATAGACTCTCGATGAAGTCCGGGAGCGGCGCCTTCCATCTCTCTTGCCTCTGGTTATCGAGGCTCCCGAACTTCCTTGGGTTCATGCCGAGTTCCCGCGCCATCTGAATATGCGCATGGG
>JBCDKB010000467.1:0-6981 GCA_038747035.1 Acidobacteriota bacterium
ATGCCTGGTAGTGCAAGGCTTGGGTCTTACGCGCGACGCAGGCGTACTTGCTGTACGTCGAGGAGCGCGGAAGACACAAAACGCTGCAATACTGGGTAGTTACGGTTTCGCAACAGTTTTCTCGTGGGACAACCGGGCTAGTCCGGTCGGTAGCTGGAGACCCCGCTCGGGGCCTCTACCCACGGGTCGCGGCGACGTCGCCGCGGCCCCCGGTGTGTTTTAAGCCCGGCGCGACGCCGACTCGGCGAGCAGGTCGCGGATCAGGCCCTCGAGCTCGCTCACCAGCTCACTGTGGTGGCGGCCGGTGCCGGGGCCGGCGAAGCCGCTGTGGATCTTTCGGACCTTGCCGTCGCGGCCGATGAACACGGTCGTCGGATAGGCGATGACGCCGGTGAGGTCCGGCACGGTTTCGGCGGCGGCCTGCTTATCGCTGACGCCGGCGAGCAGCAGCGGGTAGGCGATGGCGTAGCGCTCGGCGAAGCGCCGAAGCTGAGCCCGGTCGCGGTCAACGTCGCCGGTGAACTCATAGGCGAGGCCGACGATCTCGAGCCCGTCTTCCTGGTAGCGCTTATACCAGGCGGCGAGCAGGGGCGCCTCGTCATTGCAGTTCGGGCACCAGGTGCCGAAGAGGTTGACCAGGGTGACCTTGCCCCGGAAGCGGGGGTCGTCAGAGCTGAAGGTCTTGCCGTCGACGTCGTCGAAGCTCCAGGCGAAGCGACCTTCATCGTTGGTCAAGCCCACCTGCTCCCAGGCGTCCGGAAGCACCTGCTCGTCGCCCTCGAGGCGCCGCGCCGTCCAGGTGGCGTGGTAAACGTCGCGGGAGTAGAAGTGGCCGTTCTTGAGCTCGCCGGTGGTGGCGTCGGCTTCGGCGGTGAAGAGGAACGCGTGGGCGCCGTCGAAGGTGGAGAGGCGCAGCAGGCCGTTTGCATAGCGCCCTTCGAGGAAACGGTAGTCGCCGGTCGGCGTCAGGAAGGTGCCGGTGACGCGCTGGCCCGTCTGCGTGAACTCGCCGCGGGCGGCTTCGCTGCCGTCTTCATCGGTGAAGGTTACGGCCCAATTGCCGTCGATCTCCTTCGGCCCGGAGCCCGGCCCCTCGGCCTCGAGGAATCGGCGGGTGTCGTCCTTTTCGGCGACGAAGTCGAGGGCCGATTCGCCCTCCGGCGTGGTCTTTCGCCAGCGCCCTTCCAGGCGACCGTCCTCCGTGAAGGTGCTTTCGATGGTGGCGTCGTAGCCTTCGAAGTGGAAGGTGACCCGTCCACCGTCGAGGTCGACGCGGGTCACCGGCGCCCGCTCGTCGCCGTTGATGACGACGGCCCGGAGCCAGTCGCCGCCGTCTTCGATGCGGATGGTGAACGGCAGCTCGCCGCCGGGGGACGCGAGCACGGCGCGCCAGTCGCCCACAACGTCGACGGCTTCGAGGGGCTTGCCGCAGCCCGCGATGAGCGCCGCGAGCAGCGGCAGGGCGGCCACGAGTAGCAGGCGTCGGCCGGCACGGCGGGCCGAGGGTGTTTGGGAGATGGCGGTCGCGACGGTCGGGAACGCGTGGAGCACGGAGCGGGTCAAAGGCATCATGCGCAGATTGTAAAGCACCTTTTTCCGGGACCGTTCGCCGCAGCAAAGCGCGGGCGGAGCGCGTAGAATCGGAGCATCGTGATGCAAGGAGTCCTTGGGGCGAGGCGAGCTCGGCCGTGATCGGTCAACGCCTGGATGGCCGATACGAGCTGTTGAGCGAGCTGGGTAAAGGCGGCATGGGCGTCGTCTACCTGGCCCGCGACCCCGTGCTCGACCGAGAGGTGGCGGTCAAGACCCTCCACCCCGGCTATATGAGCAAGGAGAGCATCGAGCGCCTGCGGCGGGAAGCGCAAGTGGTGGCGAAGATGGACCACCCCGCGATCACCCCGGTCTTTGACCTCGGGACCCACCAGGGCGCGCTCTTCCTGGTGATGCCGGTGCTTTCCGGCAAGACGCTCCGAACCCTGCTCGACGAAGGTGGCCTGAGCTTGGGGGACGCCCTCGGGGTCATCGTGCAGGTCGCCGAGGCCCTCGACTACAGCCACGCCCGGGGCGTCATCCACCGCGACGTCAAGCCCGAGAACGTGATGGTCAGCCCCGAGCGCGGCGAGCTGCGGGCGCGGGTAATGGACTTCGGCCTCGCCCGCGACCCGTCGACCCGCGCCAGCCTCACGATGTCGGGCGGCGTGATCGGGACCCTCGCCTATATGAGCCCGGAGCAGGTCCAGGCGATGCCGATCGATCACCGGGCGGATCTCTACTCCCTCGGCGCTTTGCTCTACGAATGCCTGGCGGGGCGGGCGCCGTTCACCGGGCCGATGCACCGACTGATCGTCGAGATCGCCCAAGACGCGGCGAGGCCGGTGGGCGAACACGTCGAGGTCGACGCCGAGCTCGAACGTTTGATCGCGTCATGCCTGGAGAAGAGTCCCGACCGTCGACCGGAGAACGGCCGGGAGATCTCGGCGGTGCTGCGGGAAGCGCTGCTGCGCCTCGACGGCGATGCCCTGGGTCAGGCGGTGGCACACGCGCCGGCGTCGTCGCGGCCGAGTCGACTGTCGGTGACGCCGATCATCGGACGTGACGAGGAGATCGAGGAGATCGGGTCGCGCCTTCAGGACGCCGTCGACGGTGAATGTCAGCTGGTCTTGATCGAAGGCGAAGCCGGCGTCGGCAAGACGCGGCTGCTCGAAGAGGTCGGGCGACTGGCGGAAGCGCGGGGCCTGCGGGTGGTGCGGGGGCGCGTCGCGGATCGCCAGAACGCGCCGCCTTTCCAGGCGTTTTGCGAAGTGGTGCAGGACTATTTCCGCAGCCACGAATCGACGCCGAGGGCGTCGTCGGTGATCGCCGATCTCTCGGACCTGGCGGGGGAGCTGGTGGCGCGATTTCCGATTTTTTCGGAGATCGAAGGCCTGCGCGTCCAGGCGGGGGACGCGCTGCCCAAGGCGTCCGACGATGATGCCACCCGCGTCTACGAGCTCTTCGCACGCACTCTGCTGCGCCTCGCCGGCGGCAGGCCGCTGGTGGTGCTGTTTGAGAATCTCCACCTCGGCGACGCCTCGGTTGACGCCCTGGCTTATATCGTGCGGCGCCTCGGCGCCAGCTCAACGCTTTTCGCGGCGACGTTCCGCAGCTCGGAGGTCGACGGCGACTTGCCGCTGTCGCGCCTGCTGCGCGACCTCGGAGAAGACTCGCGCACGCTGCGCCTGCGACTGGGGCCGCTCGACGGCGACAGCGTGCGCGAGCTGGTGCACCAGCAGCTGGCGTCGGGGCACGTGAGCGATGACCTGGTGGCCCAGCTGCAGCGCGTGAGCGAAGGCAATCCCCTTTTCGCCATCGAGCTGATCAAGTCGTTGCGCACCAGCCGCGAGATCCAGCGGGACCGCAGCGGCACCTGGACGCTCGACGAGCGCGCATCCCTCGGCGGCGACCGCATGCCCCGGACCATCCAGCAGGCCATCGAACGCCATGTCGAGCGGCTGCCGGAGGAGCACCAGCGCTTTTTGCAGCTGGCGGCGGTGGTCGGCCGCAGCTTCGAAGTCGAGGACCTCGAGGAGCTCGAGGTTGACGCCGATGTCGATACGGTGGCCGACGATCTGATCGCCGAAGGCCTCCTGATGGAGGACCGGCGGGCGCGTAGTGATCGTCTCTTCTTCCAGAGCGGCTTGGTGCGGGAGGTGCTCGAGCGTCAGGTGCCGCGGCGCAAACGTCGACGCCTGCACCGCCAGCTCGCCCGCCGCCTCGAAGCGCGCCGCGCCGGAAAGAGCGCGGTACCGGCGCTGCTCCACCACTGTGCCGAAGGCGACCTCGCCGCCGAGACCGTAAGCTACGGCCTCGAGCTGACGCGCCGCGCGGTGGAAGCGTCGGCCTACTCGGCGGCGATCCGGGCGGCGTCGACGGCGCTCGATTTTGTGGACGAGGAGGAGGTCGACGATAGCCCCCGGGCCCGCGGTGAGCTGCTGGTGCTCTTGGCCAAGGCCGAGCGCGGCCGCGGTTTGTTGGACCGGGCGCTCAGCCACGGCGAAAAAGCCCTTCGCCAGCTGCGGGGGCTCGACCCCGCGATGGCGACGGTGGCGGCCCGATTGCTGGCGGAGTCCGCCTGGCAGGCGGGCCGCGTCGACGACGTCCGCCGCTACCTCGAGCAGGGGCTCGAGCTCGCCCGCGGGGCGGATCCGGTGGCGGTCGCGGAATCCCACCTCGCCCTGCTGACGCTGGGGGCGACGGTCGCCAACCTGCGGGGCGAACACCGCGTGGCGCTGCGCTATCTGGAAGAAGCGTCGGCGCTGGAGAAGCGCTCGGCGCCGACGGCGCTGGCGCAGGTCGCCCGGGGCGGCCGACTGACGGTGGGCATGACGGCCGAGGTCCAGGACCTCGACCCCGTGGTCCCCCACTCACTGGAAGAAGACGAAGTCATGGCCAACGTCTTCGAGACGCTGCTGGTCACCGAAGACGCCCACCCGGCGCCGGTGCTGGCGTCGGATTGGGAAGAGGTCGACGGCGCCGTCGAGGTGACCCTACGGCGCGACGTTCACTTCTCGGACGGTGAGCCTCTAACCGCCGAGGCGGTGCGTCGATCGCTGGAGCGGGCCGCCCGCGACGAAAGGCGGGAAGCGCCGCCGGCGGTGACGGTGCTGCGCGGCGCCGACGCCTTTCTGCGCGGGGAGGTCGAGGGTCTCGACGGCGTCGAGGTGCTCGGCGAGCATCGACTCCGCTTCTACCCGCGGGAGGCGCTGCCGATCTTCCCGACGCTGCTCTCCCATCCGTCGGCGGCCGTGGTGCGGGAAACCGAAGATGGCCTGGTCGGTACGGGGCCCTTCGTGGTGCGCGCGCAGCGCCAAGACGGCGACCGATTCATCACCCACCTGGAGCCGAATCCCCGCTGGCGCAAGCCGCGGCCGCCGCTGGACCAGGTGGAGGTGCGGTCCGGCCTCAACGCCTCGGCGCTGGCGAGCGGCCTGCGCTCGGGCGAGCTGGATATCGTGCGCGATCTCTTCCCGGAAGACCTGGAAGATCTGCTGCGCGAGGCTCGATTCCGCTCGGGCTTGGTGGAGATGCCGCAGAATAATCTCTACTTCGTGCTGCTCAACCAGAACGGGCCCGCGACCCGCGACCCGCGGGTGCGCCGGGCCCTGGCGTCGACGGTGCTCCCCGAAGATCTCGTGTGGCGATCCCTGGGCCGCTTCGCCCAGCCGGCGGTGAGCGTGATCCCGCCCGGCCTCCTCGGGCACGACGCCGGCCGCCGGACGAGCTATATGAGCTCACGGGAGGCCAAGAGTCTGCTGGCTGAAGCCGGTCACGGTCACGGGCTCAAGCTCCGCGGCGCCATTCACCCGCTGCTGCGCGAGCGCTACGGCCTTTTGACCTTGCGGCTGCTCGACGAGTGGCGGGGCCTCGGCGTCGAGGTCGAGCTGGAAGAGCCGACGCTCGACGAGCTGCGCGCCGCCTACCGCAAGAACGAACACCTCGACGTCCTGATCTCCCGCTGGATCGCCGACGTCGAAGACCCCGACGACTTCACCTACGGCTTCTTCCACAGCGAAGCCGGCAAGTTTTCGCGCTGGTTCTGCGATCCCGAGGTCGACGGCCTGCTGGTACAGGCGCGCCGCGAGCGTGACCCGGCGCAGCGCATCTCGCTCTACCGGCGTTTCGAATCGCGCCTCGGCGAGCAGGCGGCGATGGTGCCGCTTTTCCACGACCTCCAGGTGCTGCTCGCCGCGCCCCACGTGGTCGGCCTATCGCAGGCCCTGCGGCCGCCCTACCTTCACCTTGAAGGCCTCGCCCGAAGCGCGCCCTCGGTCTCGGAGTCGCCGCTGCCCGGCGGCGAGCTGACGGTGGCGCTGCCGGGGCGTTTGAACTCCCTCGATCCCACCGGCGGCGACGTCTTCGAGGCGGTGGAGACGCTGCCGCTGATTTTCGAGACCCTCACCCGGGTCGAAGAGGGTGCCCACACGGCGCCGTGGCTGGCGGCGTCCGTCGAGTCGCGGGCCGGCGGCCGCCGTTTCGAGATCGAGCTGCGGGACGCCCGCTTCCACGGCGGCCGCCGCTTGACCTCGCGGGACGTGCGCTGGTCCTTCGAACGCGTCTTGCGCACGCCGCTGCCGTCGATCCACCACCTCCTGCTGCCGATCCGGGGGGCCCGCGAGCTGCGGGAAGGTGGGGTCGAAGAGCTCGCAGGCCTGCGGGTGCTTTCGGACCGTCGCTTGGAAATCGAGCTCGAACGGCCCCTGCCCTTCTTCCCGACCTTGCTTTCGCACCCGCTCACCGGCATCGTGCCCGAGGGCGTCTCGGAGATCGGCGGCACCTGGCGCGAAGGCAGCGCCGGCACCGGTCCGTTCCGCGTCCTGCGCTTCAGCCCCGACGATCGCCTGGAGCTCGAGCGCAACCCCGACTACTGGCGGCCGGGTTTTCCGCGCTCCGAGCGCTTGACCTTCCAATTTTCCGTGTCGTCGGACGAGATGAGTCGCCGCTATCGCAGAGGCCAATTGAGCCTGGCCTCGGATCTCCGCCCGGCGGAGATCGAAGCGTTGCGGCGGGATCCGACATTGGCCTCGGGCTACCGGGAGCAGCCGCGTCTGGCGACCTATTTCTTGGTGTGCAACGTCCACCACGGTGTCCTGGCGTCGAGCGACCGCCGGCGGCGACTGGCGCGGCTCTTTAGCGCCGATACGGGCCTATCCTCGGCCGCCGGACGCCTGGCCATTCCGGCGATGGGGCTAATCCCGCCGGGGCTGCTCGGCGCCGTCGATACGCCGGCGCCGCCGACGGAGGGCCTGCCGAGCTCGTCGACCTCGGAGCGCCTGACCCTGTCGGCGATCCTCCACCCGGTCTTCGCCGGCCCCTACGCCGCGGTCTGGAGCCGCCTGCAGGCCCTCGCGTCGGCGGCGGGCCTCAGCGTCGAGGCCGAGGTGCTGCCGCCGAGCCAGGCGCTGGAGCGCGCGCGCGCCGGCGCCGCCGACCTGCTGGCCTTCC
>JBCDKB010000468.1:0-6916 GCA_038747035.1 Acidobacteriota bacterium
CCTAGAAAGGAAAAACCATGCGTAACGATCTGACCATCGACCTGAGCAACCTCGAAATCGCCGAAGTCGACGTCCTGAGCCAGGACGGCAAGGGTCTGCCTGAGTTCGCCGCTTCTTCCGCCACCAACGCTTGCGTCGCGAACTGCTGCTCCTGCGGCTCGCAAGAGATCCGCGACGTCGAGTGATCCGGCAGCTCTGATCCTGATCCGGGTTGGTTGGACCTATCTTGGCGACAAGCGCCAAAGCGTGGTGAAGCTCGCCCGGGCCAGATTTGAGAGCTGACGGTTAGAGACCAGGCGCTCTGCGAGCGCTCTCATTCGCCGGCCTCAGACTGCATTGAGAGTTCGACCTTCGGGGTCCGCATCCTGGGATCCTGTTGTGATCGAGTTGTTGAGTAGCTAGAACAAACCATTTTCCCCAGAAAGGAAAACACCATGCGTAACGACCTGACCATCGACCTGAACAGCCTCGAGATCACCGAAGTCAACGTCCTCAGCCAGGACGGCAAGGGCCTGCCTGAGTTCGCCGCCTCTTGTGCCACCAACGCCTGCGTCGCGAACTGCTGCTCCTGCGCGACCCAAGAGATCCGCGAAGTCGAGTGATCCGCCAGCTTTGATCCTGATCCGGGCCGGTGACGCCCCATCTTGGCGAGAAGCGTCAGAGCTTGGTGGAGCTCGCCCGGGCCAGATTTGAGAGCTGACGGCTAGAGACCAGGCGCTCTGCGAGCGCGCTCATTCGCCGGCCTCAGACCGCATTGAGAGTTCGACCTTCGGGGTCCGCATCCCGGGATCCTGTTGTGATCGAGTTGTTGAGTAGCTAGAACAAACCATTTTCCCCAGAAAGGAAAACACCATGCGTAACGACCTGACCATCGACCTGAACAGCCTCGAGATCACCGAAGTCGACGTCCTGAGCCAGGACGGCAAGGGTCTGCCTGAGTTCGCGGCCTCCAGTGCCACCAACGCCTGTGCGGCGAACTGCTGCTCCTGCGCGACCCAGGAAATCCGCGAATTCGAGTGATCCGGTAGCTTCAATCCTGATCCGGGCGGGTTGCGCCCCATCTTGACGGGAGCCGTCAAGGTTAGGTGAACCCGCCCGGGAACGGGCTTGAGAGTCGATGGCTAAAGACTAGGCGCGCCAAGGGCGACCTCTTTAGCCGGTCTCCAACAGCACAGAGCGTGTTGGCCCCGCGTCGGGGCCGTCCTCCGGGGTCTCGTTCGGGATCTGAGTCTGTGGGGCGACTAACAGACACTCTTCCCTCGCAGCGTCAAACCCTACGGGACGATCTGACCATCGACTTACGCCACGTCGAGATGGCAAAGGCGAATCCGCCGAGTTAGGAGGGCCAGAACCGGCCTGAGTCTGCGGTCTCCCGGGCCATAGCCTCCCTAGACTTCGCCCTCAACAGCGCGCGCTCGATCAACAGCGACCCGGAAAGAGTTTGAGGAGCATTTGAGTCAGCCGAGATAGCGCCTCTGAAATGGGGCCGGTCTCAGCCCCGAGACTGATACAGCTGTCGCGGTGGGCCCGCCTTGTTCCCAGCGATACCAAGCATCCATGTTTAGGGCCAGCCGTCCTGCGGTTTCGGCCTCCGTGATCGGCATCCCCTGGGATCCCGATTGAGTTCGAAGTGCATCGAATAGATAGAGAAACCCATTTCCCTAGAAAGGAAAACACCATGCGTGACGATCTTTCCATCGACTTGAGCAACCTCGAAATCGCCGAAGTAGAAATCCTCGGCCAGGACGGCAAGGGTCTGCCTGAATTCGCAGCTTCGTGCAATCCCTTCAACACCTGCCCCTGCTCCTGCTCGGTTGAAGAAATCCGGGACAACTGATCTTTGACTGATTTTTGAACTGGGCAGGCTGCTCCGCGCCTCGACGGCCGTCAGGCTAAGTGCGGTTGACTCGGCCCAGATCACCCCCCTGATTAAGGGCCTGGCGCGGTGCGTCGGGTCCCTTTACATATGCTTTAGACAGTCTTGAGGATTCGATCCACAGAGCTCCCACCTTGGGCTCCCGCTGGCATCGGAGTGTGTATGGAAGATAGAGAAATTACTTTCCAGAGAAAGGAAAAGCAATGCTTGATGATCTTTCCATCGACCTTAGCAACCTCGAGATCGCCGAAGTGGAAGTGTTGAGCCAGGAGGGCAAAGGCCTGCCTGAGTTCGCCGCTTCGAGCGGGCCGCCCAGCGGCTGCCCCTGGTGCTCCTGCTCGGTCCGCGAGTTGGATAACCCCGGCTGATACTGCGCCGGGGGGCTTCGAGGAGCCCCCCGGTTTTTTATGTCGAGCGTCGAGGGTTCGGCACGGCGGGCGGAGGGACGATGGATAGGACCCGCTCGAGTCGACGAAGGGATACGGCCAGCGCCTCCGTAAACACCCTGCTTGCGGGGTGGAGAGAACCGGGATTCTACGGATAGTGTGCTGTCTTCTGAGTGCCTAGACTGTCTGTGGTTAATCGGAGAGCGGGGCAAACGCACTCCACCCAGCCTCCACCGACTTGGAAAGATTGAATATGGCACTCAGTCAACCGGTTCCCGCCGTTCCTCCCCACAGACTCTTGAGCGTCCGCGTCGCCGGCGCTCGCTGGGATGACGCGCACACCCTCCGCAACAGACCTTTTGAAGGTCTACTAAGCCGGCGCAGAGCGCTGATGACCGCCCTTGAAACCCGTCGGCAGCCGCTGGTTGATGAGCTCTTCGCGCTGGTGCCGACCTTTTCCGAGCCCAGCGAGCGCCGCCGGGTCTTGAAGCTCAAGCGCGCGATCTTCAACGGCCGAGCCATTCCCAATGCCCCTGAGGATCTGCTGCCGCCCTCTCTGCGGCGCGAGGTCGACACGTATTCAGACTTGGCGCTGGAGCTCGAAGGCCTGATCGACCGCTCCCGTCCGGACGTGATGACCACGACCCGAGATGGCCTCCATGCGCTGCTCGAGGAAGCCGACTTCGCTGCGGCGGTTCGGGCCGCCAGCCCCCACCTGGCGGCGGATTTGGCTCGAGGGAACTCCGCCGGTGGCGACGATTTCACGACCATCGAGCGCTCCCTGTACAGCTACGCGGCGCGATTCTTCAGCAAAGCCAATCCTTTCCACCTCTTCGCCTCGGTGCAGATTCCCGGTGAGTCTGAAGAGGGCCTCCAAATCAGCTTCGAGCCTTCGGGACTCCTAGCCCTCGAAAGCGAGCTGCTCCCCCACTCCACGGACGCGGACTCAGTGCACTGGGCCTTGGCCCCGAGTGCTGGACATGGCGAGCGCTGTCTCTTTTGGATCACCGATCAGCGGGGTTTCCGAATGAGGGTTTTGCCGATCGATCGCGGTCTCGAGGCCATCTTCGAGCTCTTCTCCGAAGCGGAAGAAGAGGGCGTATCCGTCACCGACTCCCGATGGCAGGACTTTCTGGCCTCACAGCCGGCGGCGATCAGGACGGCTGCGGAGCTGGCGCAAGGGGCTCTCCTTCGCGAGGGCGCCTTAGTGCGGTACCTGCTGACCGATCTCGGGGATCTCGAGCCGTTGGTCAAAGCCTCCGCCGCGCTCGGCGAGCACGGTGAGGAACAGGTCCGGGCCGCCTCCAAGCTGCACCTCGAGCGGCTCAGCTCCGCCAGCACATTGACGGTGCGCGAGCCCATCCTCAAGGAACTGGCCGAGGATCTGGAGCTGCGCCACCACGTCAACTCCTACGGTCGGGCTCCTGGGATGGAGTGGCACGACGCCGCGGCCGAGTTGTCCTGGGATCTGCTCGACCTCAAGCCGATCTTTGAATCGGCGGGTCACACCTTCACGGCAGAAAGCGATCGGCTGCAGACTTTTGTCGTCGATTACTTGATGCAAAAAGGCGGAACCGCACCGTACCTCGAGATACTGACGCAGGCGCTGGTCCATCGACAGAACGGTGCCGACGACAGCTCGAAAGGCGAGCACGCCGCGTCCCCGGAGCGTCGGTGGTCTCTGCCGGCGCGCCGCCGGGCGGATTGGCTGTCCGAGCTCTCCTCCCTCGAGGGCGAGCTGCTCCCCGCCGAGCTTGACGCTTTGGTGGCTTCTCGGCCCGCCGCCGGAGAGGATCACAGCCCCTCAGGTTCGCTGTGCTTCAACGGAATCTGTCACGTCGGGACCGGTCTTTATACGCTGAGCAATATCTTCAGCGGCAACGGGCGCTTTATCTCTCGATACCACCTCGATCGCCCCACCCGCAAACCGGAGAGCTTCAGTGAGGTCCTGGACGTCGAGGTGGCGGTGCCCCCGGTACCGGCGATGAATTACGTGGTGCCGGGCCACGCTTACGGCATCGGTTTAGAGTCACGATACCGCCATCGCTACCGCCACTGGATCGATGCGAGCGATCTCGAGTTGACCCTCTCGTACCTGGCGCCGGGTCAGTCTCAGGTCGTCTATCGCCAGCGCAGCACCGGCCAACACCTGCGGCTTCACTACCGTGGATTCTTGCTGGCGGGCCTGTTGCCGACCCACTACCAGCTGATGCTCCTCGGCCACGGGGACTCCTATCGCAATCCCTTCCTGCGGCCTGCGCCTGAGGCTTCCGATCAGATGATCCATGAACCGGGACTGCGTTGTGGCCTGATCGGGCTTCGCCGCGAGGCCTGGGTCCTCGGCCGTCCGGCGCTGAAAGCAGTGCCGCGGGCCAAGGATCCGCTGGTCTTCGCCGTCGAGCTTCGGGACTGGCTGCACGAGAAACTGCAGACGAGCCGTGACCATTGGTTCTATAGCGTGCTGAGGGGGCGTGCCGGCTCCCAGAAGCCCCACTTCCTCGACCTTGGCAATCCCCTCTCCGTCCACGCCTTCCGGAGGACTCTGAAGTCCGTACCCAAGCGCGGCGGCCTCCGATTCACCGCACTCGACTCCCCCGTCGAAGATCTCGCCGGTCACCACGTGCGCGAACTGATGATCGAGGTCTAAGATGTGGCATAGCTATCATCTCCACTTCCCGGATAAGTTCGGCGCCGTCGCCGACGAATTCCTGGCGAACGAGCTCTCGAACCTCGTCCATGAGGAGCAAGAGGCGGGCCGACTCAGGCGCTTCTTCTTCCTGCGGTATAGCCACGGCGGTCCCCACCTCCGGCTGCGTTTTCAGCCGACAGACGGTCAGGATCCACGGTCGCCCAGCCTCCGCACGGTGCTCGATTCCCACGCCCAAAGTCTCGGAGGCCGGCTCGAAGAGCAGCCCTATGACAGGGGTCGGCAGTATTTCGGAGAGAGTTTCGAGAGCGTCTACGCCGAAGCTCTCAACGTCGCCACGAGCCGCCTGGCTTTGGCACTACTCCGCTTCTACGACGCCGACCGTCGAGTGCATCGGTGGCTAGCGGTGACCTGCTTGTGCGGTCAACTGCTCGACTCAAGCTGTGACGGGTCTCCCGAAGAAGCGATCGAGCAATGCCGCGACTTCGCCCGACGGGTCGCCCTAGAACACGGTTTCGACCCCGCGGAACCAGCGCCCGATCTTGGGCAACGTCGAATCAGCGCGGTCCTCACCGCCTGGCCGCAGGTCGCGGCCGGCGTGCCGAGGAGTCTCTTGGAGCCGGTGGCCGCGCTGCTGCGCCGAGTGCAGAATCGCGGAGAGACGGGGCGCCATGTCGCGATCCATGCCCTCCACCTCTTGTGCAACAAAACAGGTTTCTTGATCCAAGAAGAATACGAAATCTTCGCCCTTTTACAGGTAGCCCAACCGCAAATTAAGGAGATGAGCAAATGACTCAATGGCGTTCCTACTTCATGTTTTCGTCGAACCTAGACTCCATGATCCTCGAGTTCGTGCAGCCCTTCATGGACGCCCACCGGGATCGGCTTGATCGCTGCTTCTGGGAGCGTCATTCCGCGGGCGGCCCCCACCTCCGCATCCGATTCAAAGGGGATCCGGATGCCCTCGAATCCGTTGCCGCCGCGTTGCGCGCCGAAGCGAAGGACTATTTCGAAGCGCACCCGAGCCCCGATCTCGAGAGCTACAGCCCGGCCAACGCCGCGGCTTTCCTGGAGAAAGAGGGAGCGGTCTATACCGAGGACGATCTGGTTTATCGCAACAACGTCATCGTCGAGCGTGCCTTCCCGCCGAATCCCCACGGTTTCGAATCCGATGAAGCCGCGAACTACATGTACGACTTCCACCATGACGCCACCCACTTCGTCGGCGCGGTGCTTAGCGATCCGCGGCCGAACCGGGAAATCGTCCTGCGCCTCTACTTCGCCCACGCCGCGCTGGCCGTCGGCAATATTCCGGGCGGATCGGTGACCTGGAAATCCCATTGGGAAGGTTTTAGGTCCTCGATTTCGTCGCCGGTCTTAATCGACAGGATCAAAGAGGCCTATGATGCCGATCGGGAAGGTATCTTCGCCCACCTCACCGAAATCGAGACGATCTGCGAGACCGGCGACTGGCGGCGAGATCCGATTCTCGAAGAGTGGAAGCAGTTGATCGACGTCTACAGCGCACGGGCCTCCCGTGAAGTCCGCAAAGGCCATAGCTTCACCTCTCAACTCCAGAGTCCGGAGCAGGCCGCCGAGGCGCGAGCCCGGGCTGCGGAGTCGCTGGAGAGGGAAAGCTCCTTCGTGCGGACGTTCTGGTCTGACGATCGCTTCCTGCTCTCGATCAACAAGGATGTCCACTTTCAGGTGCCCCGCTTGCTGGTCAATCTGTTCTACGGAATGATCGCCCGGGTCGGCCTGAAACCCCTGGACAAGATGGTCCTTTGCCACCATGTGCAGCGGTCCGTGGAAGAGCACTTCGGGGTCGACCTCGAGAAATTCCTCGCAGCGAATATGGCCGCCGTGGTGAAACGCCAGACCGGATCCTCCGAAGCTCCCGCAGCTGGATAGAAAGTAGTACCCTACGGAAATAATTCCGAATCGATCCTAGTGCCCCATTTGACAATTCCCTTCCACCCTCTTCGGTCTCTCGCGGCGCTGGCTGCG
>JBCDKB010000469.1:0-6903 GCA_038747035.1 Acidobacteriota bacterium
CTCCGCCGCCGTTTGCGGCGGAGGCCCGGACCGATTCAGCCCCACGATGCTCGCCCACGTCCAACCCGGAAAGATCGATGTCCGAGACCTGCTGGCCACTTTCGGCCAGTACGGATTTCGCAAGACGTCGATGCAAGATATCGCCGACGCCGTCGGGCTTTCGCGCCAGTCGATTTATAAGAAATTCGGCTCGAAGGAAGCCTGCTACCGGTGGACGATCAAGGCCTACCTGGCCGACATGTATGGCCGGATTTTCGACGTCTTGGAGACAGACGAGGCGGCCGCTGCTGCTCCCCAGGTGACGCTGCAGCGCGTCTTCGACATCTTCATCGGCGAAGCGGTGGAGCTGGTCCGGCGTCCCCACGGTACCGAGGTGCTCGATGACACCCTCGAAGCAACGCACGCCTCCGAGGAGCAGTGGCCCTCCAGCTTCCGAAAGAGACTGGGCGACTTCCTCCACCGCCACGGCCTCGCGTCGTCGCCGGAGCGGGGGAAGTCGAAGGCCTTCGTGATGATCACCTCCGCCAAGGGGCTGCTGCTGGAGGTGCCGTCGCAGGAGCGTTTCCGCGAAGAGATGGGCCGGATCCTGACGATCCTGGTGGGCGAGCTGGATTGAGCCGGTCCGCCGCCCTTCCCGCTCAAGCCGTCCAGCGTCGCTCTTCCTCCGAGCCGGGTTCCGGCAGGAGCTTTCCGCCTTCCATGACGGAGCTGGCTTCGATATCGATGAGGGTGACGGTGACCTGCCCGGAGTCGATACCGGCGTGGGCGGCATAGCGGGCCGCGAGTCCATCGATGATCGACTGCTTTTGGCTGGCCGTGCGGCCGCTGCGGATCGTGCCGAGGACGTGGACCAGGAAACCGTCGGGAATCGGCCCGTCCATATAAAGCACGTGCACGAAGGACGGCGGAGCCTGGGTGAAGTGGCAGTGGACGTCGACGACGTCTTGGCTGAAGGTTCGGCGCTGCTCCGGCGTGAGCTTTTCGCTGTGAGAGTGCACTCGATAAAGCGGCATGGCGGCTCCTTAGGCGGACGCGGGTGTGGCGTCGGCGATGGCGACGAGCACGTCGTGGGATGAACAGCCGGTTTCGTCCATCCACAGCTCGCAAAGCGCCCCCAGGATCTGCTTTCGATCGGCGGTTCCGGCAAGCCGAGTGACGGCTGCGGACACGATCGACGAGGTGCTCGGGCGTCCGCCGGTGAACATGTCGCCTGGGGTCGCGACGTGCCAGCTGATCTCGGTCGGTCCGTCGCCCAGGTAGCGCGCGGAGATCTCGCGCAAACCCGCTTCCAAGCGATCCGTCGCCCGGTGTGCGGCCTGGTTCTCTTGCACGATGCACATAAAGTGGGTCATTGGAATTCCTCAGGTCGATCGTCAAATGGCCACTAGCCGAAGCTCGGCTCGAGTTGGCCGGTGGCGATCGAGCGCAGCACGGCTTCTACGTGGACGGGGCGCATGGCGCGCGGGGCGGCGTAGGACCTGCGGGCTTCGCTCCGCGCGCGTCGGATGATCGACGGAAAGTCTTTGGCTTCGAGCTCTTCGAGGCGTCCTGGAATACCTATCTCTTCGCCCAAGGCGTCGACCCGCGCGATGAAGCGGTTGGCGAGGTCGGAGGCCGTGGACGCGGCTCTGTCCGCACTTCCGTTGGCGAGCCGCGTTTCGAGGGCGGCGAATCGTTCGGCGCTGGCGGACCGATTGAAGCGCAGGATACGCGGCAAGATCACCGCGTTCGCCAGGCCGTGCGGGGTGTCGTAGTGGGCGCTTATTTGATGCGAGATGGCATGGACATAGCCGAGGCTGGATTTTGCGAACGCGTATCCGGCCAGAAAGGACGCGAGCGCGACCCGCTCCCGGGCCTTCAAGTCATCGCCAGAGCGGTAAGCCGTCGGCAGAAATTCGAAGAGCAGCTGGATCGCGAGGGCCGCGTCGCGGTCCGAGTCGGGGAAGCGGTTGCGCGAGGTGAACGCCTCGATGGCATGGGTGAGCGCGTCCATGCCGACGGCGGCGGTCATGCCGGCGGGCAAGGTCTTGAGCAGCTCCGGGTCGAGTGCGGCGGCGATCGGGACCAGCGTGGGGTCGACAAAGAACGTCTTGCGGTGGCTTTGGGTGTCGGAGATGACGGCGGCGGCGGTCGCCTCCGAGCCGCTGCCGGACGTCGTGGGCACGGCGTAGAGTGGCAGCGGCGTTTTCTTGATTTTGAAAAGCCCCGCCAGCCGATGGAGATCGCGTCCGTCGACGCTCGCCGCGGCCACGACCTTGCCGACGTCGATGGCCGACCCGCCGCCCACCGCGAAAACACTGTCGCAGCCGTTGGCGCGACTCAGCCCCAAGGCGTCTTCCACGACGGCGAAGGTCGGATTGGGCACGACGCCGTCGAAGATCGTGACGTCGCAGCCTTGGGATCTGAAGCGCTCAAGCAGGCCGTCGAGTCGGCCCCGACTGAGCAAGAAGGTGCCGGTGACCAGTAGCGGTCGCCGGTGGCCGCTGGCGATGAGCAGGTCGGCGAGCTCCTCACTCGAGCCGGGACCGATGAAGGCGAGCGGCTTTTGGGGCGGTCTCAGTGTCGACAACGCCTTCAAGGCGTAGGTGGTGGGCGATTCAAGCATGTGGGGTGTCCTCGGAGATGTCGTTTTGGGCTTTGTCGCAGTCGGTAGCTCGCGCTGTCTGACTGCACATAGTTTACAATATTAGTAATTTTTGTAAACTACGATTCCGCGATCGAGGTCGGCCATCTCCAAGGGCCGACCTGTCGCCGCACCCACCCACACCCACCACGCAGGAGAGTCCCGTCATGAACCTCGCCGTCCGCACCGCCCGCCTCTTCCTCGGCTTGACCCTCGTCGTCTTCGGCGTCAACCCGTGGCTTCAGTTCCTACCGCTGCCCGACCTCAACGAAGCCGCCGGCGCCTTCTTCGCGGCCATGGCCTCGTCCTACCTGCTGACCTTCGTCAAGATCACCGAAGTTGTCGGCGGACTGTTGCTCCTCGCCGGGCGCTTCGTTCCGCTCGCCCTCATCATCCTGGCGCCGGTCATGCTGAATATCTTGGGCTTCCACCTCTTCCTGGACACGACCGGCCTCGTTCTGGCGCTACTGCTCACCGGGCTCCAGGTCTTCCTGGCCTGGGCCTACCGCGACGCCTTCACCGGCGTGCTCGCCATGAACGCCCGCCCCAAAGTCTGAGGGCGGGCGCCTCGATCGCAGCAGGCTTGCTGGGTCCGCGGGAACGGGCCAAAGAGTGATCTAAAAAGCTTGACATTTTCACATGTTGCATAGAAAACTCTCTATATAGGCGTTGCGTTTCGCGACGCCCTTGACGGCCGCTTGACGCCGTCCAAGACCCACTCCCCCCTCCACAACGGACTCTTGTAAAGGATGGCGATGTTGCGCTTTCACGGAATAGTTCCACCTGCTCTGCTCGCTCTTGTTCTGATCTGGACCCCCGCGGTCACGGCCGTGACCTTCACCAAACAGAATATCGATACCAATTTTGAGACGGAAAATCCGTTCCCGGTCGACATCGACGGTGACGGCGATCTCGACGTCCTCGGCACCAACTACTTCGCGGACGATGTCGTGTGGTGGAGCAATAACAACGGCTCCGGCACGTCCTGGACCGAGCGGACGATCGACGGCAACTTCGACGGCGCCAGTGAGGTCATCGGCGCCGATATCGACGGCGACGGAGACATGGACGTCGTGGCCAGGGCGCTGAACGCCGATGACGTCGCGTGGTGGAGCAATAACAACGGCTCCGGCACGTCGTGGACCAAGCGCACGATCGAGACCAACGCCGACGGCTCCAAAGGTCTCGAGGTCGCCGACATCAACGGCGACGGTCACCTCGACGTGGTGGTGGTCGCCGGTTTCCAGGACCGCGTAACCTGGTGGCAGAACAACGGCACCGGCACGTCCTGGACCCAGCGCAATATCGTCACGGACTATGACTTCGCCCACGAGGCGGACGTCTTCGACGCCGACGGTGACGGCGACCTCGACGTGGCGGTCGCCGGCAATGACTTCGCCAAGGGCGGCGTGTCGCTCTATTTGAATACCAACGGCGCCGGGACGTCGTGGAACCGGGTGCAGGTGGAGGATGACGACTACCTGCAGTGGTACGAGCTGGCCGCCGGCGACCTCGACGGCGACGGCGATGAGGACCTCGCGGCGGTCTTCGAGTTCTCCGGCATCGGCTGGTGGGAAAACAATGGCTCCGGCACCTCGTGGACCTTCAACAACGTCTACCCCAGCGCCTTCGACTTCCCGATCGGCCTTGATATCGGCGACCTCGACGACGACGGCGATCTTGATCTGGCGGGTGCGGCCCGCTTGTCTCATGAGGTCGTGTGGTTCGAAAACACCGGCACGGCCTTCATCGAGCGGTCGGTGGCGACTCTCCAGGGTGCCGCCGGCCTGCGCCTGGCCGACATCGACGGCAATGGCTCCCTCGATATCTTGAGCTCGGGCATCGATGCCGACGACGTCGTGTGGTACCGCAGCAGCCTGTCGACGATGGCCCAATGCGTGGCGCCGCCGTCGAATATGCGCGCCTGGTATCCCCTCGACGAGACCTCGGGCAATATCGCCAACGAGCGCGTGGCCAACAACAACGGCACGCACGTCAATAGCCCGTCCAAGCTCTCCAACGGGCAGGTCGACGGCGCGCTCGACTTCGACGGTTTCAACGACTACGTGCGGGCCTCCGACAACTGGCGCCTCGACTTCGGAACGGGCGACTTGACCATCGAAGGCTGGGTGCGCACCACCGACAGCAACGGCGTGATCGTCTCCAAGCGTGCCCTCACCGGCGGCAAATACGTCGGCTATATCTTCATGGTCTACAACGGCCGCCTGCTGCTCCAGCTCGGCGACTCGACCAGCAGCTGGGCCAACTACTACTCGAGCTCGATTCCACGCCTCGACGACGGCGCCTGGCACCACGTGGCCGTGCGCGTCGACAGGAACCAGAGCTCGGGCGGCCGGATGTATATCGACGGTGCGCAGGTTTACAGCTTCAACCCGACCAACCGCCAGGGCAGCCTCTCGAACTCGGTGAACCTGGAGCTCGGTCGCGTCGGCAGCAGCAGCTACCTCGACGGCACCCTCGACGAGATTACGCTCTACAACCGGGCGCTATCCGCTTCCCAGATTCAGTCGATCGCGAACGCCGGCACCGCGGGCAAGTGCAAGCTCACGCCGGCGCTGTCGGTCGCTTTGACGTGCAGCTCATTCGGGTCCGGGATCCACAGCTGCTCCGCGTCGGTGAGCGGTGGCAGCGCGCCCTACTCGTACTCGTGGTCGTACTCCGGCAACGGTTCGATCTCGGGCAACGGCGCCTTCGCGACGGTCTTCATGGGATCCTGCAACCTCGGCGGCGGCGCCGCCACCGTGACCGTCACCGACGGCAACGGCACGACGAAGAGCGCCACCAGGCTGCTGCTCTGCGATGACACGTGCCCGCCGAACCAGATCTGTCCGATCCTCCAGTGATCGTCCCCGCTCCCTGAGCGGCCCGGTCGTTCTAGAGAGATAGCCAGAGGCCCTTCGCCGGCACGACCGCCGGCGGGGGGCGTCCTCGTTTGAGGAGACAGTCGACGAGCGCCCTAAGCCTCTCGCCCGGCGTTTGGAGCGTCCACCCACGCGAGCTCTCCGTCGTCGGGATCCTGCCAGGAGAATCTGAAAGCGGCGGACCAGTCTTCGAGACCTCGAAGCGTCACTGAAACGAGCTCCTCTGTTCCCCATAACCCTGATGCTGTCATGGGGACTGGCTGCATCACGGACCGCCGGCCATAGTCCTCCGCCCACGGTAGAAGCTCGGCTTCGAAGTGAGACCTAGCTTCCCGGTGCTCCCGGCCGAATGCAGCGAGGCCCTCGAGAGCTCCTGGACTGGGGCCATCCGTCGACCCTTCCAAGAAAACGACCGTAGCCTGGCCGTGCACAAGGTCCCGACGCTGCCCCAAGCTCCACTGTCGACGTTGACTCCAGAAATTCGTCGAGTCGGGCACCGTCTCCATCTCCCCAAGCTCCGGGTGGCAGAGCCGCAACTGACGCTCTCGATAGCCGAGATAGGCAAGAAAGACAGCGACCGCCACGGCGCCCGAGACCATAAGCGTGCCCCCAGGCTCAGGGCGGAGGAAGCCGAAGTGAGCGAGCGCCCAGTGCAGGGGAGGAAGGCTCAAAAGTACGGCTAGGAGCTTCTTGGGCATATCGGCGAATCGGGGAGAGAATAGCCGTTCGGGCTCTCGGCCGAGCCTACCGTAGGGCCCTGGGCAGACGGACTCCTCCGACTCGGCTCCATGCGTCCGCACCCATCACCGCCAGAGGGAGTCATCGTGAAGAGCAGCGAAGAGTTTGACGCCGGAGCAGTCCTCGAAGAGAAAGGCCGCTCCGGGTTCGCCAAGGCCAGATTCATCTGGCTCGCCTTCTAGCTTCTCTTGTTGGGCGTAATAGTCGTGGGCTTTGCTATCGAAGACTCCCCGATCAGGCCCTACATGATCACCACCGCCGTCGTGATGGGTGTGATCATTATCGCGTGGCCCTGGTCGAAGGATCGTCTTGAGTAGACAGGATCACTCGCTGGTCCTCCGGTATCTGTTGAAGCCAGAAGTCGCCGATAAGCTATGCGAAAGGATCGCGTCGCGCCGGGCTATCTTTCCGTCATTTCGGAGCTTGCTACTGTCTCTTGCCAGGACACTTCGCGATTGTGCTCTTGCTTTTATGTTCCAAGATAGCTCTGGGAGCTACTCCGATCAGTTTAGGTCGATATCTTTAGTAGAGACCGGTCATTCAGAAAGGCCCAGCGGAGAACGGCCTTTACCTCTGATCGTTCAAATGCGACTTGACCCCGGAAACGTTTGAGTAGTTTGGCTTCAAGGAACGAGCGCATGTTTGCTTCAAAGCCCTCAG
>JBCDKB010000470.1:0-6901 GCA_038747035.1 Acidobacteriota bacterium
CCTCGGCCCATATCACTTTGGCGTTTACCGGCATCGGCGCGTCGCCGGACGGCGGCACCACCTTCCTGCTGCCGCGGGTCGTCGGGCCGAAGCTCGCGTCAGAGCTCTTTCTCACCAACCGCCGTTTGGACGCCGGGGAGGCCCTCGGCGTCGGTCTGGTGAGCCGCGTCCTCGGTGATGAAGAGCTGATGCCGGAGACCGTCGCCGTCGCCCGTCGCCTCGCGACGGGGCCGCGCCACGCCTACGCCACCTCGAAAGCTCTGCTGCGCACGAGCCTGCTCCGCGGCTACGAAGCCCAGCTCGAGGAGGAGCGCCGGGGGGTGACCCGGGCGGTCTCCGGCGGTGAGTTCCGCGAGGGCGTGGCGGCTTTCTTGGAGAAGCGGGCGCCGCAATTTCAGTAGGCTCGATGGGCGCGTCGCTTGCCGCGGCCCCGGTCCAGCGTTAACCTTCAGACTCCATGCGCAATACACGCCAGCGGGAAGCGATCAAGAACGCTTTCGAAGAAGTGGGACGTCCGATCAGTCCCGCCGAGTGCTTGGAGCTCGCCGGTGCGAGCGTGCCGCAGCTGGGCCAAGCGACGGTCTATCGCAATATCAAGCGGCTGGTGGAAGAGGGCTTCTTGCGGGTCGTGGAGCTGCCCGGTGAGCCGGATCGGTACGAGACGGCCGGAAAGCATCATCACCACCACTTCCACTGCCGGTCCTGTGACCGGGTTTTCGAGGTCAACTCGTGTCCGGGGGGCTTCGCCGAGGTCACGCCGCCGGGATTTGAGCTCGAAGACCACGAGCTCATCCTTTACGGTAAGTGCTCTCGCTGCGTCTGCTCTGCCTCTGACAACTGAGGCTCGCCATCCGCGCGTCGGTGTGCCCCATCACGGCACAGGGACGGCGGCGTCCCTGGCTCTCTGCGTTTGGGGAATCACCCGTGGGTTGGCATCTACCCGCCAGTTGGGATCAATCCATCAGATCGGGCCCAGGGCGCCCGGAGGAGCTGGAAATGGAAGCGTCAGAAACGGATTCGACGGAATCGCCGCCTGAAAATAGTGCCGCCATCGGCATCGTCACCGTGTCGGACCGCGCGAGCCGCGGCGAGTATGAGGACCGGGGTGGTCCCGCGATCCGGAGCTATTTCGATCGCGTGCTGACGTCGCCGTGGCATCCGGTGGCCCGCGTCGTCCCGGACGAGCGCGAACTCATCGAATCGGCGCTGATCGAGCTCGCCGACGAGGGGGGGTGCGCCCTGGTGGTGACCACCGGCGGGACCGGTCCGGCGCCGCGGGACGTGACGCCGGAGGCGACCGAGGCGGTGTGCGACAAGATGATGCCCGGATTCGGAGAGCTCATGCGGCAAGTGTCTCTGCTCGCCGTTCCCACCGCCATCCTCTCGCGGCAGACGGCCGGGATTCGACGCGGTACACTTATCGTGAATCTCCCAGGACAACCCAAAGCGATCGATGAGTGTCTCGACGCCGTCATGCCCGCGATTCCCTATTGCGTGGACTTGATCGGCGGACCGTTTCTTGTGACGGACGAAAATTACATCAAGGCCTTTAGGCCGAAGAGGAAGTAGCACATGGATTGGAACAAGTTGGTGGAGGATTTCCCCCAGGTCATGGACTGGGCCGTCAATATCGGAACCGCGCTGGCGATCTTCATCGTCGGCTGGATTTTTTCGAAATGGGTCTACTCACTGGTGCTGAAAGCGCTCCGCAAGGGGCAGCTCGACGAAGCCCTGGCGCGTTTTCTGGGCTCGCTCGCGCAGTGGGGCGTGCTGGGTTTTACGGTCATCGCCGCGCTGGCGCGGGTCGGTGTTGAGACCACCAGCCTCGCCGCCGTGCTGGCCGCCGCCGGTTTGGCCGTCGGCCTGGCCCTGCAGGGCAGCCTCAGTCACTTCGCGAGCGGCGTCATGCTGCTCGTCTTCCGGCCCTTCACCATCGGCGACCGCGTCACCGCCGCGGGGTCCACTGGCAAAGTCGAAGACATCGGACTCTTCGCCACCACCCTGTCGACGCCGGCTAATGAGCGCATCATCTTGCCGAATGCCGCCGTGACCGGCGACACCATCGTCAACCACACGGCCACCGGCCGCATCCGCACCTCCATCGACGCCGGCGTCGCCTACGGCGCCGATATCGACGAAGTCTGCAAGGTCCTGCTTGAGGCCGCGAATTCTTGCGAGCTTGTGCTCGATGATCCTGGGCCCGGCGTCGCGTTCGTTGAGATGGCGGCTAGCTCGCTGAACTTCAAGGTGCACTGCTGGGCCGAGCCGGCGAATAACGTCGACATGCAGCACCAGGTGCGCCAGGCCATCTACGACAAGCTGAACGCGGCGGGTATCGAGATCCCATTCGACCAGGTCGTGATGCACCAGGCCAGCTGATCGCTGGATTCAGCCCCTCGCGGTTGAGAAACGCGGGAAAAGGAAAACGCCGCTCGGGACGGACCCGGGCGGCGTTTTCTCGTGGTGGCGCTGCGCGCCTAGACCTGGAATCCGTCGGCGATCAACCTTCAGCTTCGAACGGGTGCTGACGCAGGAATTCGATGAAGTGGCTGAAGTGGCGCTGGCCTTCGTCTTGGCCCATCACCACCACCAGGTCGAAGAGCGGCGGCCCGGCCTTCGAGCCGGAGAGCGCGATGCGCGTCGGATGGATGAGCACACCGGCTTTGACGCCGCGCTCCTCCGCCAGCTCCCGGAGCCCGGCCTCGGCGGCTTCGATCGTGTACTCCGGCAGCGCCGCATAGCGATCGCGGAGCGCTTCGAGCAGCTCCGGCAGGTCCGGGTTCTTGCGGAACTTCTTCGTCAAGTCGAGGTCGTAGGCGAGCTGGTCTTGGAAATAGGGCACGACGCCCCGGGCGAGCTCGGGCAGTGTCTTGACCCGCATGCGGTGCAGGTCGACGGCGGTGCGTAGGCGCTCCGGTTCGGCGTCGGCGAGGCCGACCTCGGCGAGGTACGGGCCGAGGTGCTCAAAGACTCGGTCCAGGTCCAGGCGCTGGAGCTGCATGGCGTTCATCCATTCGAGCTTCTCGACATCGAAGACGGCGTGGGTCTTGCCGAGGCGCTCGGCGGAAAAGGCTTCAATCATCTCGCCGCGGGTCATGACCTCCCGGTCGTCGCCGGGGGACCAGCCGAGCAGGGCGAGGTAGTTGTAGAGCGCTTCGGGGACGATGCCTTTGTCGCGGAATTCCTCGACCGAGGTGGCGCCGGTCCGCTTGGAAAGGCGCTTGCGGTCGGTGCCGAGGATGAGCGGCAGGTGGCCGAATGACGGCAGCTCGGCGCCGAGGGCGCGGAAAAGGCCGATGTGCTTGGGGGTATTCGACAGGTGGTCTTCGCCGCGGATGACGTGGGTGACTTCCATGTCGATATCGTCGACGACCACGGAGAGGTGGTAAGTCGGTGTTCCGTCGGAGCGCAGGATGATGAAGTCGTCAAGCGCTTCCTCCGGGAAGGTGACGTCGCCGCGCACGAAGTCCTCCACGACGATCGCCTCTTCGGGCATGCGGAAGCGCACGACGGACGATTCCCCCGCCTCGGTGCGCTGCTCGACTTCTTCGGCGCTCGGCGGCGGAAAGAAGGTCTTGTAGCGGTAGGAGTCGCCGCGGCCGAGCACTTCTTTGCGCTTCGTATCGAGCTCTTCCGGGGTGCGAAAGCAGCGGTAGGCCGAACCTTCGGCGATCAGCTTCTCGGCGGCCGCGGTGTGGCGATCGATCCGCTCGCTTTGCAGGAACGGTCCCTCGTCGACCTGGACGCCGAGCCACTGCAGCGCGTCGATGATCTGCTGCGTCATGGCGTCGTCGGAACGCTCTTTGTCCGTGTCTTCGATGCGCAGGATGTGGGCGCCGCCGAGGCTGTGGCGCAGCAGCTCGTTATAAATCGCCGTGCGGGCGCCGCCGACGTGGAGGAAACCGGTCGGAGACGGCGCGAAGCGCGCGCGAACCGGACCGTGAACTTTCTTTGCCATGGTTTGTCTATCTCCGCTGATGCGTCGAGGGGGCTTCGTTCTGGGGGGGCGAATCCGGCGCAACCTAGCACGGCGCCCGGGCCCGCTCAACCGGCGAGCAGGCTCGCGAGATCCCGGCGTAGGGTTGCCAGGTCGTCATCGTTAAAGGCGTCGTAGTAGCCGCGGATTTGACCGTCGGCGTCCACCAGCACGAAGCGGTTGCTGTGGACGATCGCTTCGGCTCGGATTTCTTGCGGGGTCGGGTCGTAGACGAGCTTGAACCCGTCCTTGATCACGCGCTCGATGTCGGCCTCGTCGCCGGTCAAGAAGAGCCAGTTGTCTCCGGCGCCGTTCTTCTGGGCATAAGCCTCCAGCGCCTCCGGCGTGTCCCTGGCCGGGTCGACGCTGATCGACACGAGGCGCACGCGGTCGGGCGGGAGCTCATCCGAGAGCTCCTTCATGCGTCGGGTGAGCACCGGGCAGACGCCGGGGCAGGTCGTAAAGATGAAGTCGGCGACCCACGGCTGGCCTTCGAGGCTGCTGCGCTCGACGGTGCGGCCGTCGCGGTTGGTCAGGGTGAAGTCGGGCGCCGGCATCAAGACCGGCAGCGCGTCGGCGTGGGCTTCGAGGGCGGCGGTCGCACGCTCGCTACGCCATTGGAAGAAGAGGAAGGCGGTCACGGCGACCATGGCCCACATCAGGATGAAGAGGCCGACGAGGGCGCGACGGAGGCCGGAATGGGGGCGATTTGACATGGCTGGTCGGAGAAATCCGCGGAAGGGTCTCGTGGGGCCGCGGAGTGGGGCGTAGTCTTAGGGGGCCGTTTTCTTAGAGCGCCGTGCGATCGACGACCATCAGCAAGAGCACGGCCGGCAGGTAGAGGACGGAGGCGAGCAGCACCCTGCGGGCGGATTGGGCACTCCGGTTGCGACCGAATTCGAAGGAGTACCAGAGGAAGCCGAGGCCGAAGAGGAGGGCGCCGATGAAATAGGCGATCCCGGAGAAACCGAGCACCGCCGGCACCACGCTCACCGGCAGCAGGGCGCCGGCATAAAGGACCATCTGGCGGGCGGTTCGCTGGCCGTAGTCGCCGACGGTCAGCATCGGGAAGCCGCCGCGCTCGTAGTCGGCCTTGTACATCCAGGCGATCGCCAGGAAGTGCGGCATCTGCCAGAGGAAAAGAATGCCGAAGAGGGCCCAGGCGAGGGCGCCGAGCTCACCGGTGGCGGCGGTGCAGCCCATCATCGGCGGCATGGCGCCCGGCACGGCGCCGACCAAGGTCGAGAGGGAGCTGTGTCGTTTGAGGGGCGTGTAGACCCACACGTAGAGCACCAGCGTCGCCAGGCCGACCGCGGCGGTCAGCGGGTTCACCATCCACCACAATTGCGCGGTGCCGGCGAGGCCGAAGGCGGTCCCGAGCACGACCGCCATGCCCGGCCGCATGCGTCCGGAGGCGAGGGGGCGGTCGGCGGTGCGCCGCATCGCGGCGTCGGTGCGGCGCTCGAGCCACTGGTTGAAGATCGCGGACGAGGTGGAAAGCAGCGCAGTGCCGAGCAGCGTATGCAGCAGTACGGTGAGCTTGAAGACGGGCGCCGCGACCACATAGCCGACGAGGGTAGTGAGCACCACCATCAAGGTAATGCGCGGCTTGGTGAGGGCGGAAAAGTCGCTCTTCAGGCTCGCCGCGCGCTCGTTTTGGGGCATATCGGCGCCGAGCGGGAGGTCCGATGCGTTGTGGGACGTCATGTGTGGGGTGCCCGGTGGGTGCGGGGGGAGCCGGCGGGGTGGCCGGCGAGGTTGGGCTTTGATTCTATCGCCAATGATTTCGAACGGCGAAGTGGATCGGACGCGCCGGGCCTTCGGTTCCGGGATCGCGTCGCCTTCGGACGCTCCGGCTTTGTATTGCGCCGCGTTGCGGCATAAACTGGGTCCGACGTCGACAATCCCCCGATGGGTTGCGGCCGTAGGCACGAGGTGAGGGGGGATGAAGAAGTGACCGATGGGCAGCACGATCGACCTGGAGCCAGAGATGAGTCACCACATTCCAGCCGTTGAAGACCCTGGCACCGACACCGTCGCCGCCGAGCCGCCGCGGGCGGCGGGTTCCCCGGGGTCCGAATCTGAAGCCCCCTCGGATTCCGAGGCCCCCTCGGATTCCAAGGCCCCCGAAGCGCCGGTCGCTGACTTGGCAGCACCTGATGCGACCTCTCCAGACGGCGAAGATGCGGCGGCTTCATCCCTGCTGCGCCTGGTGCTGCCGTCGATGGCTGCGCTCGGGTCCCTAGGCGCGCTCGAATATCTCCGCCACCGCTTCCAGCGCCGGCATATGTTCGAGCCCACGCAATTTCCCGCCGGCGACTGGAATCCGGAGCGCAGCGGGCTCGACGTCGTCGACGTGGATTTTGAGAGCGCAGACGGCACCCGGCTCCACGGCTGGTGGATCGAGGCCGCCGTCCCCCATCACCCTGAGCCGATGACGGTCGTCTACTGCCACGGCAACTCCGGCAGCATCGCGGAACGGGTGGAGATCTACCGGCACCTCAGCCGCCTCGGCGTCAATATTTTCGCTTTTGACTACCGGGGCTATGGCCGCAGCGCCGGTGATCCGTCGGAGGAGGGGGTATGCGCCGACGCGCGAGCGGCGGTGGACCACGTCCAGGCCGCCTTCGACGTGCCGGACGGCCGTCTGATCCTTTTCGGCCACTCCCTCGGCGGCGCCATCGCCGTCGATACCGCCCTAAATAGGCCGACGGTGGCGGGGCTGGTCGTGCAGTCGAGCTTCACGCAAAACCTCGATATGGCCCGTCACTTCTACCCGGACCTTCCGGTGCACTGGATCACCCGCAACGGCTTCCGCTCGATCGACAAAGTTCCGACCCTCGAGATGCCGAAGCTCTTCATCCACGGCGCGGCCGACCAGAAGGTTCCCTTCGACCAAGGGAAGGCGCTCTTTGAGGCGGCGGC
>JBCDKB010000471.1:0-6895 GCA_038747035.1 Acidobacteriota bacterium
CATCGATCGGGGCGTAGCGGCGACGTGCAAGATGGGTGGTCATTCGGGGGTCTCCTGAGTGTCGTTCGGCTCAGCTCAGCTGAATCTCGGCGGGAAAGTCTGGGCTCGGACGTCGGTGCATTTCGAGGAAGGTCGCTCCGACTCGGTCCGCGGTCAGGGGCCGGTCCGGAGCGACCGGCGACATCACGCTCACCAGCCCGACCTTGACGCCGCTCCCCGCGGCCTCCTTGTGCAGCACCAGCGCCAGGTTGCGGAGCGCCGCTTTGCCGATGCTCAGCGAGCTCATGGCCACGGCGGGGTTGAGGGCCAGGCCTCCGCCGGTGAAGAGCACGCTGCCTGAGCCCCGCCGGCGCATCCCCGGCAGGACCTCTTGCGCGGCGGTGAGCGCCCCCACCACGTCGACCCGTAGGTTGGCGGCGAGGCCCTCGGGGCTGAGCGCGGAAGCCGGGCCCTGGGCGGCAGCGGCGGCGTTATAGACCAGGACTTCCGGCTCACCGCCGAACATTGCCCTGGCCTCGCCGAGGGCCCGCTTCAGGCTCTCGGGCCGGGCGGCGTCAGCCTGGAAGAGGCGGGCCGTCGAGCCCGCCTGGACCAGGCCGTGGGCCAGGTCCCTGTGTGCGGTCGTCCGCCGGGAAATCAGCCCCAGGGAGTAGCCGGACCGGCCGAAGGCGCGGGCGATTCCAAGGCCGATGCCAGGGCCGAAGCCGATGATAAAGAGTGCTGCGCGTCGAAACATGGCGCCTCCAGAACGGGTTTGATGAACCCATTGTGGGGCCCGGGGGGCCGCCGCCGCATCGGCCATCGGGATCGATTTCAGCGCCGCCTAAGGACCGGGGGCGGCCGCCGCCAAAGCGGTGGGCGGGGCTCCGCCGGCCGGTGCAGGGCCGTGTGCACCGAAAGGTGGAGACGTAGCTCGGGCGGTGGCCCGCCTATTCGAAGGGGCCCACCAGGCCCCGCCGGGTGGCGGCGACCGCGGCCTCGGTGCGGCTTGACACGTCGAGCTTGTCGAGGATCGCGATGACGTGGGACTTGGCCGTCGCCTCGCTGATGTGGAGGGCGCCGGCGATCTCGCGGTTGCTCAGGCCGTGGACCAGCTGCTCCAGCACCTCCAGCTCGCGGGGGGTAAGGGTCGGGCCGCTCATGGCGCCGGCGATCTTCGGCATCAGGGCGTGGTCGACGAAGCTTCCCCCGGCGTGGACCTGGCGTACAGCTCCCCACAGGGTCTGACGCGAAGCGTCCTTTAAGAGGTAGCCCTGCGCACCCATCTGCATGGCACGCCGGAGAAATTGATCGCCGTCAAAGGTGGTCATGACGATGATCTTGGCGGGGGGATTCCGCGTCGCCAGCTCGGCGATGGCGCTGAAGCCGTCCGCCCCGGGCATACGCAAGTCCATGAGCACGATGTCGGGCCCGAGGCGATCGTAGCTTTCGACCGCCTGGCGGCCGTCGGCCGCTTCCCCGACGACGCGGAAGTCGGCCTGGCGCGACAGGATCGCCATCAGACCCTCGCGGGCGACGACGTGGTCATCCACGATCAGGATATCGATCATTTCTGGGGCCGTCGTTTCGGTCCGCTGACCTCCAAGTGGATCATCACTTCGCGGGCTGACCCGTGGCGGGCGGCGTTGGCCACGGCCTCCTGAGCGATGCGAAATAAGTCGTGGCAGAGGGGGTCGGGGAGCTCACCGGCATCCCCTTCGATCCCGCAGCGGCAGTGGAAGAGGCCGTCGACGGTGGAACGCTCGGCGAGCGACTCGAGGGCGCGGTCGAGGCCGCCTCGCAGCGTCATCTCCGGCTGCAGGGCGAGTACGGATCGGCGAGCTTCGGCGAGGCCAAAACGGGCAATGCGCCGCGCTTTGTGCACGGGCATGAGGGAGGATTCGAGGTCGTGGTCCGAGATCGCGTCCTCCGCGGCTTCAAGCTGCATGGCGATGCCGGCGAAGCTTTGGGCCAGGTTGTCGTGCAGCTCGCCGGCGAGCCGGGCGCGTTCTTCGGTGATCGCCGCGGCGCGGTCGAGGGCGGCGTTCTCCCGCTCTGCCGAGACGGCCTCCTGCACGGCCTCGAGACGCCGTCGCTCCGTCGCCAGGCGGCGACGATGCCAGCTCAGTGCCAATGCGATGACCGACGCGGCGAGCCCGCCGTAGAAGAGCGGAGACTGATGAAGTTTTCGCGCCTTGACCAAAGTGATCGATTCGCTCCGGCCCCAGTCCTGCCCGCCGACCCTGGCCTGGGCCTCGAAGACGTGGGGGCCCGGCGACAGCTCGCCGAGTGAGATGAGGGCGTCGCCGCCCGTTTCCAGCCAGCCATCGCCGCTCAGGCGGTATCGGAAATCGAGATCGTCCCGGCGCATGAGCTCGAGCGCAGCCAGCCTGACGGTGACTTGCCGAGTGCCGGCGTCGAGGTCGAGCCGCCCGTCGGGTTCAGCTGTCCGTTTCAGACCGTCGACCGTGAGTTGGCTGATGCGCACGCTCGGCGGCGGCCTCGGCGCCGGCTCGGTGGCGCCGGCGATTTCGGCTAAGCCACCCTGAGTCGCGACCCACACGGTGCCGGAGTCCGTGGCGAGGCAGGGCGGTGATTTACCGGATCCGATACCCAGTTTGGGAAGGCCTTCGGCGAGGCCGTAGAAGCGGCTGCGCAGGGGCGACTCGGCGCCGCTCCGCAGCTGCTCGAGTTCGAGCCGCCAGACGCCACGCCTGGCGCAGGCCCAAAGGCCGCCTTCCGCGGTGATCGTTAGGCCGTGGATCTCGTCGTCAGGCAGGCCTTGCTCGAGGGTCCAGCTCTCGAATCTCTGCCCGCGCTGTCGGGCGAGGCCCCGGGTGGTGCCGAGCCAAAGGTCGCCGTCCGCGTCGCGGGCGAAGGCGGTGACCCGGCCGTCGGGGAGGCCTTCGGCTGGACCGAAGCGCTCGACCCCTCCGGGGCCGGCTCGGAAGAGCCCGCGGCTGGTCGACGCCCAGACCGCGTCCCCCGGCGCGTCGGCGAGGGCCCACACCTGCGGACCGAGGAGGCCGTCGTCACTGTCTAGGAAAAGTGGCTCGCCGCGGCCTCCGCCGTCGTAGCGATAGAGGCCGCTGGCGGCGCCGACCCAAACATCCCCGGCCTCGTCTTCGAGCATCGCCGAGATGAGATTGGCGCGGTCTTGAAGGCCGGACGGCGTCGGTAGGGTGAACTTCTTTTCCTCGCCCCCGGACCGTCGCACCAGCGTCTTATTGACGCCGGCCCAGAAGCTGCCGTCGGCGGTGGCGAGGACGGCCTCGATCCCGGTGTCGCCGAGGTCGATCGGCAGCTTCTCGAAGCGGTCGCCGTCGCGCCTGAAGAGCCCCTCTCGGCTGGTGACGTAGAGCTCCCCGTCGGTGGCGTGGATCGAGTCGGGGCGCCGCGGCGCGCCTTCCGCGCTGGTCCACGGGGTGACCGGTCCGTCGTGGAGCCTCACCAAGCCGGCGGAGGTGGTGATCCACAGCGTCCCCGACCGGTCTTCGAAAAACCCCCGGGTCAAGTTGCTCGGCAGGCCCGCGGAGTCGTCGAGCACGCTGATCCGCTCGCCGACGATTTTCGCCAGGCCACCGCCCATGGTGAGGACCCAGAGCGCGCCGTCGCTGTCGAAGTCGAGGCCCAGGACATTCGAGTGGGGCAGGCCGGCGGTGCGGTCGATCACCCGGTCAACCTCCCCGTCCACGAGCTTGACGACGCCGCCGCCGATCGTGCTCAGCCACAGGCTGCCGTCGGCGGATCGCTTGAGATCCGAGACAAAAGTACTCGGCAGCTGCGAGTTCACGGGCAGTCGGGAGAGTCGGCCCCGGTCAAGGCGGTAGAGGCCGCCGGCCGTGCTCACCAGCAGGCCGCCGTCCGGCTCCGGCAGCAGACCCCACGCCCCCAGGTCGTCGAGGCCGTCCGCGGCGCCGAAAACCCGCAGCTCCTCACCCTTGAGACTGCCGAAGCCGCCGCGGAAGAGGGTGAAGAAAATAGTGCCCGCGTCGTCGATGGTCACCCGATTGACGTGGGCGGTCGGCAGGCCTTCGGCGGTCGACCATCGGCGGGTCTTCTCTGGGGTAAATCGCACCAAGCCTTCGGTGGTGGCGAGCCAGATTGAGCCGTCGGCATGGATGGCGAGATCCCAGATATCGTCGCTGGAGAAGGGCGGCGTCCGGAGCCGGTTCCAGGTCTCGAAGTCGGAGCCGTCGAAGCGGGCCAACCCGCCGCCGGTGGCTATCCAAAGGAAACCTTCGGCGTCCTGGTCGACGGCCCAGACGCCGTTGCGGGGCAGGCCGTCGGATTCTGTGAAGACCTGCCGCAGATGCTGGGTCGCGCTCCGCCCGGGGTCGAGGGCCGCCGCCGGGAACCCGGTCGCCGAGAGCCCGGACAGCACGATGCCGGAAAGAGCTACGGAAAGCGCGTGCCGTCGTCCGCGTGAACGACCGGCGTGGGGCAGGCTCCACCGAGTGGGGCGAGCTCGTCCCGGTACTTTTGGCCTTTGTCCGACGACGCTAAGCGCTCTCATCTATTGCTGTCGAGGTGTGGGTCGAGGGGAATTCTACGGAGCGTGATTCTATCGGCCGCTGGCGCGGGTGGTACCGTCGGAGTTAGGGGGGTTGCCGCCGCCTCGACTGTAGTGGTCAGCTCGGCCTCAGGGCTGTGCCCCGGCATGAACGTAGAACCGAGCGGAAGGTGTACCTCCGGCGACCGTTAGCTATGGCTTTAGAAGTCCAATCCGAGTGCACGGGCTGCGGAGCGCGCCTGCGTTATTCACCCGAGCACAGTGCCCTCGAATGTGACCGATGTGGAATCCGTCGCGCGATCGAAGATCCCGCGGGTGGAGAAGTCGGAGTCTTCGATTTTGAGAAGGCGCTAGCCGATCCGGAACGCCTCCGCCCGGCGCGGGAGATCTTCCCGGACGGGCAAGAAACCCGGTGCGAGCGCTGTGGCGCCCGCACGGTACTCGCCGGCCAGTCGGGGTCATGCCCCTATTGCGGAGCTCCGGTGCTCCTCGAAGCGGAGTCGGATGATCTGCTGTCGCCGGATTCCATGTCCCCCTTCGCGATCGATCGAGCTCAAGCCAAATCAGCGGCCGCGTCGTGGGCGAGGGGCCTGTGGTTTGCGCCCCGGAGCTTCCACCGGAAGATCCGGGAGGGCGACCTCGAGGGGGTTTATTTGCCTTACTGGTGTTTCAACTGGCACTCGAGGACCTACTACGGCGGTCAATCCGGCGACAAGAGCCCCTGGGACGGCGAGATTCGCTGGACTCCGACGGGGGGATCGGTGGATTTCAACTTTGAGGACATTCTCATCATCGCCACGTCGTCGGTGCCGGCGAGTCTCGTCTCAAAATGTGGACCGTGGTCGTACCACCGGCTGCGTCCCTTCGACGCGTCCTACCTCCTGGGGTTTTCGGCCGAGCGCTACGACCGGCACCTGGAAAAGGCTTTCCGGAGTGTGCGACTCGCGCAAACCGAGCGTATTCGGCTGGCGGTCCGCGCCGACATTTTTGGCGAGCGGGCCAAGATCGAATGGATGGACATCGTCAACGACAGCATCGAGTTTCGGCTTTGTCTGCTGCCGTTTTGGATCGGAAGCTTCTCGGTGAGGGGGCGTGTTCATCGAGTGCTCGTCCATGGGGAGACGGGCCGGGTCGCGGGCGAGCGTCCCTTGAGCTCCAGGAAGCTCGGTGCGGTGGCTCTGGGGCTGGCCGCGGCGGCGGTGCTGTTCTTCTGGATGGTCCTGTCCTAGGACCCGGTCTGGCCAGCGCCATCCCTCTGGATTCGGTTGCTGGAGAGAGTCCGTGAAATCAAGCGAGGTGGGCCCCTCAGGAGGTGCATTGCGCCCGAAAAATGACCTGAAACTGCTGGGGGAAGCCGCCCCGGCCCCGGCGCGCGACCGCCGTGGGGCGGAGCCGAGGATTCGCATGTACAATTTGACCTCCCCAACCACACAAAGGAGGCGGCTTGTGAGCGTGACCAGCATGCCAGATACGCAGACCCCGACACGGAACGAGGTCATCCCCGGAGACACCTTGGACGACCGTTTTCGTCTCGACACTCTCCAGACTCTTTCCGCCGAAGAGTGCCGGAGAGTCTACGAAGGGGTCCAGAGCCTCAGGGAACATTGGATCCCTCGGGATCCGGACGGTCGTCCGTTCTACTCCCTCGGGATCTCTTCGTATATGGATGCCAACAACGGACGGGCCGCCGAATATGGCGGGAACGCTCCCGCCAACAACGAGATGCTGCGGGCGGAGTTTGGATGGCTCTATGAGCGCCAGGCCGCCGTGCTCAGTGAATTCCTCGGACGCCCTTGCCTCTACCACGAGGGGTTTGCCCTGCCGGGATTTCACATCTTTCAGCACGACCCGGATCCGGCCCGAAGCAAGACGTCGGAGCCGCACTATGACACCCAGGGAAATGGTCTGGACTGGTCGATTTTCCCCGGGAACGATATGCATCGTCAGCTGTCTTTTACGCTGTCCATCCGGCTACCGGAGTCCGGGGGCGGGCTTCTCGTGTGGAACCTCAATAAGGTCTTGCTGAATCAGATGCCCCAAGAAGAAAAAGCGGCGCTGATCAAGGCCAACCGCCAGCCGGACGTCGTTCCCTATCGCGAGGGCGAGACCGTCGTCCATACCGGCCAGTTCCTGCACAAGATCGCCAAGAATAAGAAGGCCAAGGATGGCGACGAGCGCATCACCCTCCAAGGCCACGCCGTTTATACAGATGTGGGCTGGGTCCTCTATTGGTGAAGCCGGAGCTTCGTCTCGGGGGAGCCTCCACTTCGGAGGCCGCCGACCTCGACCGCACACTGCCGCCGGCTCAGGGGCCCTACGGTTGAGCTTTCTCTGGCCCCGGGTCCCGAACCATTCGGGCTCGGCTCCGTGAAGTCATGAAGAAACGCGGCAAGAAGACGATCG
>JBCDKB010000472.1:0-6884 GCA_038747035.1 Acidobacteriota bacterium
GCCGAACCGAAGAGCCGGAAGCTGCCGATCGCGCTCTTGATCGCGGCGATTCTTCTGGTCGCGACGGCGGCGGTGTTTCTCCTCAGACCCCACTCGCCGCCCACCGGGGCGCCGCCCCTGGAGGAGCAGCCGACGGTCGCAGTGGGCCGGTCGAGCGACGCGGCGGGCCCGCCGCTGGACGGCAACCCGGTGTCCACTTCGGACGCAGCCGACGACGCTTCAGCCGACGCCGGCCAGCCCGCTGAAACTCAGCTAAGTCCCGGCTCCGCGGAAGAGCTGACGCCGCCTCCCGGCACGACCCCAGACGCGGCGGCAGAGGTCACCGAGGTCGAGAGTCCCGCGGAGCCGCCCCGAAGACGTCGGTCGCCGCCGGCCGCGGCGAGAACCGCGAAAAAGCCGACGCCGGAGCCGACGCAACAAGCTCCGCCGCCACCCCGACGCGCCGTTGATCCGCCGGCGATCCTTGATGCGCCCGCCATCGAGCTCCCGCCGGAGCTCGCCGCGCTGTGCTCCGGGCTCGACGTGATCCTGACCGCGACCATCGGCGGCGACGGCGAGCTGCTCGGCGCCAAGATGAGCGGCACGCCCGAAGCCCGCTGCGCTGAGGCCGCCCGCCGGCACCTCGAGCGCTACCGATTCCAACCCGGCACCGACTTCGCCGGTGACGGCGTGCCGGCGAAGCTGACCCTCAGCATTCGATTTCCTTGAGCCTGCGACGTTCGGGGCGAGGTCCGCAAGAACGGCCCCGGCCAACCCTTGTCGCACACCGCTTGACGAGCCTCACCCCTTGATCACCTCTCCCTGGAAGATTCAGCCTATGAAGACCGACTCCCTCGCCCCTATCGTCACCCGCCGGTCGGCGACCACCGCGGCATTTGCCCTTCTGCTTTTCTCCACCGGCTGCGCCTCCACCCCCGAGGCTCCCGCGCTCCAGGCCCTCGTGATCAGCGAGCCCGCAGGCCAGCAGGTCCTGCTGCGCGGCAAGCCCGTCGGCGTCTCGCCCCTGGAGCTCGGACTCGAGGGTCTCGATGAAGCCGCGTCGTTGACGATCAAGAGTCAGGACGAGGAGAAAGCGATCGAGCGCCGGATCCAGATCCTCAGCCCGCAAAGCGTTCGGGTCATGCTCACGGTCCGTGACGAGCCCTCCGCGCTCGCTAAAGCCCTCGGTCTGCAAAATATCCTCGTCTTCGACTACGGCGCCCGCGCCAGTTTCGAGGTCAATAGCGCCGAGGTGTCCGAAACCGTGCTGCCGCTCCTGCGCAATCAGGCCGAGGTCCTCGAGGCCCGCTTCGCCGACCTCGACCTCTTCGTCTGCGGCCACACCGACTCCTCAGGCGCCGACGACTTCAACCGCGTACTCTCGCTTCGCCGAGCCCAAGCCGTCGCCGACGTCTTGACCCAAAACGGACTCGACGCCCAGCGCCTCAAAGTCCAAGGCTTTGCGTCGGACTACCCGCTCGCCCCGAACGACACCGCGGAAAACAAGGCCCTCAACCGTCGGACAGAGATCGTGATCGGGCAAAACTAAGGATCGCCGCAGGCCTCAGCCAGTCGTCGCCGAGCCGGAGAATCGTCCGAGCTCGAGACCTTCGAAGTGCCGAACGATCGCCAGCAGGGCCCCCGCACCCAGGCCGAGCGCCAGCGCGGTGGCCCACGGCGTCCAGTCGCTATGCCCGGGAGCGATCGAAATCACCCACGAGAAGCTGGCCACGGCGGAGATGGATAGCGTCACATACCCGAAGACCGCCGTGGCGAGACCGAAGCCCACCCGCCGACGACGCTGATCCGGCCGGAGGGTGAGAAAACCGACCGTGACCAACAGCGTTATCGGTTGGAAAAGCAAAGTGCCGAGCACGTAGGGGCCAAGGGCATAGGGCGCTTCAGGGACATCAACCCCGAAGACGAGGACCCACACGAGACAGCCCGCCGTCGCGGCGCCCCAGTGCAGGAGAACTTCGACCGTCACCGCGCCGGTCAGCTCCCACGCCAAGGCTCGGCGCCCGTGGGGCCGAAGGGTCTCGGCGCCGAGGTGCCGCAGTCTCTGCTCCCACGCGCCGCACGCCACGAGGCACGGCAAGAGCAGCGGGATGAGAAAGACCACGCCGGCGAAGGGCTCGAAGGAACCGCCCCAGAAGAAAGAGCTAAAGAGGCACGAGAGAACCGCCGTCGACACCCACCGCCAGGGGGGGAGCCCTCTTTGCCACAGGAGGATGCGCCGGACGAATCCCTGGGGCGCGCGGCGGCCGGTCGACCTCGGGACCTCGAAGGCGCCAAAAGGCGGCTTCGCCGCCGACCGGGACGCGGGCCGCGAGGCGCCCATGCTCTTGACGAGAAAACGAAGCGGGAAGCCCGCGGCGGCGGCGAGCCAGCCGACGGCCCCGGCGCCGGACCAGAGCGCGAGCGTCCCGGGCGACGGCGCCGCCGCCAGCTCGAGCGGCGACGGCCAGCTCGGCGGGTAGAAAGTGAAGGCCGACATCAACAGGGCGTAGGCGAGACCTCCGTTCGGCATCACCTGGGTCGCCGCCACGGCCATTCCCGTCACCGCCCACGCGCCGACCGCCACCCCGAGCCCGGGGGCCCCGAAGGTGCCGGCGAAGGCGCCCGGCAGCAAGCACAGGACGAGAATGACCCAGCCCAAGGCCACCGTCAGCTGGGTGGATTCCGAACGGGGCCAGCGATGGCGCCGCCCGAGGGCGCGAAGTCGGAAAAGGTGGATCCCCCATTGGGCGGCGCTCAACGCGATGAGGAAGAGAAAGAGCCCGAACCCCATCGGCGATGGCGTCGGCAGGAGGCCGACGGCCAGGAAAGAAAAGGCCCCCAACCACGCAAGCCAAGCCCGCCAAGCTCCCCCATGCCGGATGTAGGTGGGCACGGTCGCAAGGAGCGATTCAGCCCGCATGGTGCATCTCCAGAAAGATGTCGTCGAGTCCTAGGTGCTTCACCTCCACGTGGGCGCGGAGCCTGTCCCGGAGGCCGTCGACGGCCTCCGTCTCCAGACCCTCCACGACCACCATCGCCTCGTGTCGCCCAACGTCTTCACGGAGCGTCCCGGGGACCCCGAGGGTCGACGGCAGCGCGTCCTGGGAACGCACGTAGAGCTTCACGACCCGTTCCTTCAGGACGTCGAGCCGGTCATTGAAACGGATCCGACCGTCCGCGAGCAGCGCGACCCGATCCGCCACCCGCTCGAGGTCCGCCGTGATGTGGGTCGAAAAAAGAACCGTCCGCTCCCCTTCCAAAGCGACGTCGATCAGCTCTTGGAGGAAGGTCCGCCGGGCGACCGGGTCGAGGCCCGCCACCGGCTCATCGAGTATGAGCACTTCGGGTTCCGGGGCCAGCGCCAAGATAATGGCCAGCTGTCGCCGGTGCCCTTCGGATAACTCACGCACACGGGCCCGCAGGTCGATCTCCCACAGCGCCACGAGGCGCCGCACCAGGTCCCAATTCCAGCGCGGGTAGAAACTCGCGGCGTACTCGAGCAGCTTTCGGCCGCGCATCCACGGCGTCAGCTCGGGCGTCTGGGCGACGAACCCGAGCCTCGACTTGGCGCTTGCGCTCAAACGCCAGCTGTCCTCGCCGAGCAGCGAGAGCTCGCCGCCGTCGACCTTCAACAGCCCGACGGCGCACTGGAGCAAAGTCGACTTACCGGCGCCGTTGCGCCCCAGGAGGCCCATGACGGACCCCTGGGGCACGGACAGGTCGACGCCCCGCAAGACCTGGTGCGACGAAAATCGCTTCGTCACCTGGGAAGCCTCCAAGACATCAAAGCTCATCACTATGCTCCTCAAGAAAAGACCGCAGGTCGCTTAAGACCTCGTCGGTCGGAAGGTTCAGTTCATGGGCGCGCTGCGCGGCGGCGCGCAGCAAAGGTTCAAGGGGGGCCCCGCGCGCCGCGAGGGTTTCCACCGGGGGCGGCCCGATGACGCGCATACCTTTGCCCCGAACCCGCTCGAGCACCCCTTCGCTTTCCAGTAGCGTGAAAGCCCTCGAGATCGTCATTGGATTGACGTCGAAAGCCTTGGCGCACTGCCGGACCGACGGCAAGAAATCGCCGGCGACGAGGCGCCCCCCGGCGATCTGGGCCCGCACCTGCTCCATCAGCTGCCGATAGATCGGCTGGCCGAGCGCCGGGTCGATGTGGAAACTCATGGGTGAAAGACGACTCATGTGTATTAATATACCTATACACTTGAGATCCGTCAACTGCACTCCACACCCGGAGGGCAGCGCAGACGCCATGGCACACTTGAGCGATGGACACCACTCCCCACCCACCGACCGAGACCCGAGCTGACGACACGTTCACCCTGTGGGACCTGCGCGTCGAGGTCGTCGCCGTGCCCGGGAAGCCGATGGTCTGCAATCACCCCGAAGGCACCTACTTCGACGTGCGCGGTGAAGAACTGCACTTTCCGCCGGGGACGAGCTTTCCGATGTATCCGCTAGCCGCCCTCCTGCCCATTCTTCCCGCCAAGCAGCGGCAGACCGCACCGGCGGACTGGATGTCAACGGATATGGATATCGCCTGCCCGGACCCGCACTGCGGCGCCCTCTTCCGCATCACCCGCACCGGTCGGCGCACCTTCCGCCACGGGGACGTGACGGTGGTACCCATGCCGTCATCATCCGCAGTCGCCGACGGGACCGGAGCTCGCGGGGCCGCCGGGGGCGACGCCGATGGTTGAACGCATCGATCTTCGCCCCGGCTACTCGATCAGCCGCCTGATCAGCGGCGGCTGGCAGCTTTCCGCCGGCCACCGCCCCGACCCGCCCGACCCCGACCGCGTGCTCGATGAACTCGAACGCCTGGTCGACGCCGGCCTCACCACCTTCGACGGCGCCGACATCTACACCGGCGTCGAGACGCTCTACGGACGCCTCATCGCACGGCTCCGCCGCCGAGGGCGGGGCGGAGCCGTGCAAATCCACACCAAATGCGTGCCGGACCTAGACCTGCTGCCCAGGATCAAGAAAACCGACCTCGAAAGCACGATCGACCGTTCCCTGGCGCGGCTCGGCGTCGAACGTCTGGACCTCGTGCAATTCCACTGGTGGGATTTCGCCGTCGACGGCTGGCTCGACGCCTTCGGCTGGCTCGACGCCTTCCGCGCCGCCGGCAAGATCCGCCACCTGGCGGTCACCAACTTCGACACTCCGCGCCTGCGCGCCCTGCTGGACGCCGGCTTTGATGTGGTCGCCCACCAGCTCCAATACTCCCTGCTCGACCGCCGGCCGGAGCGCGGTATGGCGGCGCTTTGCCGCGAGCGGAATGTCCACCTGCTCGCCTACGGCACCCTCGCCGGCGGCTTCTTGACGCCGGCTTGGCTCGGCGCCCCGGAGCCCGAAGAGCCCTTCGCCAATCGCTCGCTGGTCAAGTACAGACTCATCATCGACGAAGCGGGCGGCTGGGGTCGATTCCAGGACCTGATGCGCCAGCTCGAAAAGTACGCAGCGAGCTCCGACGGGTCGATTCCCAACCTGGCGACCCGCTTCGTGCTCGATCGACCCGGCGTGGCGGCGACGATCGTCGGCGTGTCCGGAGCCGCCCGGCTCGAGGACAACCTCCGCGTCTTCGACCTGCGGCTCGATCCCGGCGCGGCTGACGAGCTGGCGGCGACGCTCGACAATCCGCCGGGCGATATTTATGCCCTCGAACGCGTCTCCGGCGGCCGGCACGCCGTGATTATGCGCACCAATCTCAATACAACCTGACTGGAATTAGCGCTGGGGCGCGCCCGGCGGCTGGGGCGCGCCCGGCTGGCCGGGCTGGCGCGGCGGCTGGCGGCGGCTGGCGAAGGCCAGCATCAGCTCGCGCATGATGTCTTTGAGCTCGAGCACGTAATTGGCCACGTCGTTGACGTGGTGGTTGATCTGGTCGGCGCTCGGCTGCAGGTAGCCGCCTTTGGGGCGGATCTTGTAGCTCAGGCGATCGTCGAGGGCCTCCAAGCGTTGGTAGGCCTCTTTCATGCGTTCGGGGTCCATACTCTCCTCCTCGCTACCGGTTCCGCGGGGATGCGGGGGCTACTTACTCGTCGACGCTCCGGCGATGGACCATCGTGGCGGCGGCCTGGTCGCGCGGGCGGATGAGGATCTCATCGATATTGACGTGGCTCGGACGACTCGCCGCCCACGCGATGGCGTCGGCGATGTCCTCGCCGAGCAGCGGCTCCATGCCGGTGTAGACGCCTTTGGCCTTCTCCGCGTCACCGTCGAAGCGGACGAGCGAAAACTCCGTCTCGACCAGTCCCGGCGCGACCTCGGTGACCCGCACCGGCCGCCCCAGCAGCTCTTTGCGCAGCGTGCGGGTGAGGGCCCGCAGGGCGTGCTTGGCCGCCGTATAGCCGGCGCCGCCGGGGTAGGTCTCGAAGCCGGCGATCGAACCGACATTGACCACGTGGCCGTCACCGCTCGCTTCGAGATCGCCGAGCAGCGCTTTGGTCATGCGCAGGGTGCCGAGCACGTTCTTCTCGTACATCTCCTGCCATTTATCGACGACGGCGCTCTCCACCGCCTCGGTGCCGAGGGCGCCGCCGGCGTTATTGACCAGCAGATGCACACCGTCGGGGGCGCGGTCGCGCGCCGCGACGACAAAGGCATCGACGCTCGCCGCGTCGGTGACATCGAGCGGCAGGCCGATGATCTCGTGGTCCGGCAGCTCGCCGGCGAGCGCTTCGAGGCGCGCCACCCGGCGGGCGCCCGTGATCACGCGCCCGCCGTCAGGCGCGCGGCGTTTGACCGTCTCCGCGCCGATACCGGCGCTGCCGCCGGTGACCACGGCGGTCTTGGGTTTGGCGTGACTCATGGCGCAGCTCCCTCAGAGAAGTCGTTGGAAATCAGGGCCCTAGTTGGAGTCGTCGGCGCCGTCCTGCGTCCAGGCCGGCAGC
>JBCDKB010000473.1:0-6868 GCA_038747035.1 Acidobacteriota bacterium
ACCCCTTGGCGAAGGGTCTCGAGCCGCTCCGGTCGCCCGGAGCCTTGGTCGAGGAGCCAGCGGCTGAGCTCGTCTGCGCCGTGGTAAACGTAGAGAACACGGCCCTCCGGGTCGATGTCGAGCTTCGGCCGCATTCCGGCGATATTGAGCGCGTCAAGGAAGATCGTTTGCAGCACGTCGCCGGTACGCTCGAGGGTGGCGAGCCTGAAATCGTCGGGCTCCGCCTCCCAGATGGAGTACACAAAGCGCCCGTCAGGCGACACACCGAGGGCCATCGCCTCGAGCAACGCCGGGTCCCCGACCGGGAGTTCCGACACGGCGAGCGTCGACGGATCGACGCTGACGTAGCGACCCACGGGCCCGTCGAAACCGAGGCCCGTCGCCAGCAGTCGATCGCCCCCCGGCAAAAAGTACAGGTCGGTTGCGTCACGCACCTCAACACCGGATTCCAGCTGTTCGACGAGGTTTCCGGTGGTCGGATCGAGCCGCGCGATTCTTAGGGTGCCGGAGTGGTATGCCAGCAGTTCGCCGGACGGGCTGATCGCTAGCGGCCCGGAGAACTCGCCGTCACCGTCGACGATGGCGTAGAGCCCGTCATCGCCTTTTTCGAAGATATAACCTCCCGAGAAGGACGATCGGGACCCGGCGTAGAGGAAGCGTCCGCTCGGTGAAGCGGCCAGCCCTTCCCAGCGATTTTCGCCGGGGTGCCGCTGCCACTGGAGGACCTCAAGACCGTTGACTGTCTCTCTCGCCTGGAGCAGCCCGGTCTCGGTGGCGACCGAGACATCGCCTAGGGACGAGCGAAATATGAGGCGCGGGTATTCGACCCGCGGCGCTGGAAGGGGCGGGTCGAAGGCGCGGGGATCGAGGGTCATCGGCACCGTCGTCAGCAGCTGCCCAGCGAAGCCGGCGGCATAGACCTGTCTGCGGTCAGAACTCAACGCCACCGCCCGCGGCGGGTTAAGGAACTGGGGATTGCCCCCCTGGAGAAACGCCTGCGACTCGAAGTCCGAGCCGCCGTTCACCGGTCGGTAGAGAACCAGCGAATAGGTGAAGCCGTTCTCGTCGAACCTCGCCACGATGACGCCGCCGCTTTCCGGATCCATGGCCATGCCGTGGGTAGAATCCGTCAGGCCGGTGGCGATCCGACGCCGCGCAGTAAGAACCGGCGTCCCGTTTTCGAAGGTCACCAGATTCAGGCTCTGCGAAAGACTGATGAATCCCGGCGAGGTCGTCTCCGCATAGAGACCTTCGACGCCCGTCGCCGCGGGCAGAAGCGTTTGGACAGTGCCTCCGGTCGGAACCAGCTCCACGCTGCTGCTCTCGACGAGGCCACCGGTTTCCAGGTCACGCTCAAAGAAGCGAATCGTCGCGTTCACGGCGGTCCCCTGGGCGAGCGTCCGGCCGTCGGCGAGGAAGACAAGGGCCCGGGTCTCTTCGCCGACGGTCCGTCCGATTTCCGTCAGTTCCCCCGACGCCGAATCGAGCCGATAGTGGACGAGGTCGTCGCCGCCGACATAGAGATGCCGATCGTCTGGACTGAGCAGGAAAGCGCCGGTGCGAGGCGTCTCGTCGTCGATGAGGAGTCGCTGGCCGAGACTCAACTCCCCAGATTCCAAAGACCGCGAGTACACGGAAAGCACAGCGCCACTATCCGCGGCGTGCCGGACATAGAGAAATCGACCGTCGGCCGATAGCGCGAGCTGACTAAAGGCTTGCGAATTGCCTTCGGGCGGACTCGGGTCCAGGTAGGACCGGACGAAGCTCAGCTGTCCGTCCGCCAGCGACCGGGCCCAGAGCTGGGTCTCCGGAAAAGCCGCCGCATAAGCGTGCCGACCGTCCGCGGCGACGACGAGGGCTTCCGGCTGGAGGCTCGGGCCGCGTACGGTCTGCAGCACTTCCAGCTCCTGGGCCTCAAAAGGCGCAACGACCCAACCCAAGGTCGTCGCCAGGCAGGCCATGGCCATCCATTTCGGCCATTCTCTATTCATGACTCCCATGCTTTCTCCCTAGATACTGCCGTGACTTCCCTGGGACTTGAGGCGTCAAATGATGAGAAAGAGGATCCTTAATTCCAGAACAGACTCTTGCGCTGTCCTTAGCGCGGCCGGGAAAGCGACGACCACCGGTACCGGGATTCGAGGGGCGTCCCGGAGTTGTGCCCGAGCAGCCAAAGCACCGAAGGGCGAGGGCTCAGCTGACCCAGAAGCAGCTGGCCTTGGTTGTAGCCGACGACAAAGAGCGTCGAACCCAAGGCCTCGGCGTCCACCGCTAGCTCGGAGACAGCCGTCACAGACACCACGCCGCTCGAGCGCACGCCGGTGCGCAGATCCACCAGCTGGGGACCGGTCTCACCGCGACCGGCGACCCTCACGGTCGCCAGACTCTGATCCCGCAAGAGGATCTGGTCTAAGGGATCGCGGGTACCCGCCGCCCCCGGTACGGTCGCGAGCCAGCCGCCGCCCGTCGGGCCGCCGCCGATCGCCCGCGCCACCTCACCGATCTCGACCAGGGCATTATCGATCCCCGCCGCCACCAAGACGCCTACGGCGCGGTCGATGGCGAAGCCCGAGGCCAATCCCCGCAAGTCGAGGGAGCTCGACGCCGGTATCGACACCCGCGGAGGGGTTTCAGGGGCCAGTTGCAAAAGATTACAACCTGCACCGGAGACTGCGTCTCGCAGCTCGAGGGCCGGCGGCGGCCCGCCTTTCTCCCACAGCGCATACACGCCGCCGCCGAGCGGCCCGAAGGCGCCGGCGGACCACAGGCAGAGTTGCAAACCCCGGCGCAGTAGCTCAAAGGTCCTCGGATCCACCTCGGCCCCCGCCGGGACGCCTTGAGCGGCGGCTCGATGTACGGCGGCGACCCCGCCCACCATACCCTCGGCGCCGGCGGCGAGCTGGGAGACCTCGAACATCTCGAGGAGCGCCTGGCGCATGATTGGAATCGCCCGCTCCCGCGAGACGTCCCGCACCTCGATCTGCGCCTCCTGGCCAAAAACCGGCATCGCCAACCGCACGGGCTCGGCCGTCGCGGGCGGCGCCACCGACGCCCAGATCATGCAGGCCGCACCTGTGACGACCAAGGAACTCGATAACGGGCGACCGAGACGGGCGAGGAGGGCGCTAAATGGCATAGCGCCATCATAACGGCTCGCCGACGCGGCGGTTAGGGCTGGATCACAGGCCTCGCCATCGTCGTCGATGATTCTTGACGCGGGACGCCGGGCGGGGCGAGGAAGGCCCCTTTCCCGACGTTCAGCAAACTCTGGTTGCGACCCCGCTCCTTGGCCTCGTAGAGCGCTTCGTCGGCCAAGAGCTGGAGCTCGCTCGCGGTTTTGATGGTCAGCTCCGGAAAAGCGGCGACCCCGAGGCTCAAGGTCAAGGGGATGCTCTGTCCGTCGTAGAAGAACGCCAGCGCTTCCACCGCCCGGCGCAGGCGTTCCGCCAGCTGGAGGGCGGCGAGTCCGTCGGTGCGCTCCAGCAGGATGGTGAATTCTTCACCGCCGTAGCGACAGCACAGATCACTATCGCGCCGGGTCGCGTCGAGGGTCGACGCCACGAGCTTCAGCGCCTCGTCACCGGCGTCATGGCCCCAGGTGTCGTTGACGCGTTTGAAGAAATCGATGTCGCACATGATGATCGCCATCGGCGTGCCGTCATCGCAGGCGCGACGGTAAGCGCGTTGCAGGCTCGCTTCGAGCACGCGGCGCACCGGCACGCCGGTCAAGGGATCCAGGCGGGCCTCGCGGTCGAGTCGCGCCCGGTGCACGGAGGCCGCCATCTGCGGCACCAGGGTCGCCAGCAGCGCTTCGGAGCCGGCGTCGATACGCCTGGGATCGCACCAGAGCCGGAGCGTCGCCAGGACTTCGTCTTCACCCTCTGGCGTCTGTTGGATCAGGTCCTGCTCGAGCACCCTCCAGGTCGCCCGCCGGTGGATACCCGGCAGCATCTGCGGACGCTGCGGCGGCCGCGGCCGACCTTCCACCAAATGGGCGTCCGGGCCCGCCGCCCAACTCGTGGCCATATCCCCTTCGGCCTTGGGCAGCTCAAATTGGAACCACTGCAAGGGCAGAATATTTCGACACTCGATCAGGATCTGCTCGGCGATTCCGCCCATCCCGGAGGACTCCGCCAGGATGCGCTCGTGGGCTTGGTGCAGGCGCTCATAGCTCGTCAGACGCAGCTCCGCTCGGCTCCGGAGCATGGCGCTCCTCGCCGCCTCTAGGGCCCCGAGGGCCACCAGCCCCCACAGCCAGAGGCTCCCGAAGCCGTCGATCGGCGCCTCGACGCCCCGGCCTGGGGAGACCGTCAGCACCAAACCCGCGCCGACCCACCAGCTCAGCACATCCAAGACCACCGGCGCCCACGGCGGGAGTCTCGGCCGCCCGGAGCGACGCAGCAGATCGAGGCCCGCCGACGCCAGGAATAAGGTCATCGCGTAGAAAAGCGGCGTGACCACCACGCCGACAGCCGCCGGGAGCATCGGCGCCAGGGGCTTCGCCAGGGCCGCGGTCACCAGGACGGCCAGCACGCTCACCATCGCCCGCTCGAAGGTCGGCGCCATCGGACGGTCGTCGCCGCCGCCGAGGGCGTTCTCGACGGCGCGATGGCCGATCTCGGCGAGGATGACCGCCAACCCGGCGATCATCGCCGCACCTGCGGTGTCGCCGGCGGCGAGCAGCGGCGCCATCGCGATCGTCCCGAGGCCGAGGCTCGGGGCGGCGACGCCGAAGGGACGGTAGAGCGCCGCCGCGCTCGCCACCGCCAGCCAGAAGAGCAGCAGCCAAGGCCCCGTCGCTAAGGCTCTCGGTGAACCGGTGGCCACCAGGAGAGACAATAGGACCAGCACCGGCGGCAGGACCGCCGCCGCTAACTGTCGGGCTCCGTGCACCCGCCGCCGAACTCCTTGCTCCGCCACCCGGCCTTCGTGCGAAGATGGGGTCCCCGACGCGGGGGGCAAACCCCCTAACTCCATCGCTACTCCTCCTTGCGGGCCGCGCCCGAGGGCCTTCTGCCCTTGATGCCGCCCGCCGCTTCGCACACAATGGTAAGGGAATGAAGCGCTTCACACCTCTCTACGGCATTCTGATCGTCCTCCTCTTTGTGGGGGCCGCCGTTTCGGCGAGCTATCTCGGTCGCTCGGGATACGAACGGATCTCGCCGCAAGACGGGATGGTTCGTATTGACGTGGCGTCCTTGCCAACGCAGGAGGTTCGTTTCTATCGCTTCCTGAACCACGGCAACCAGGAAGTGAAGTTCTTCGTCGGGCGCGATGGCGACGGCACTGTGCAGGTCGCATTCGACGCCTCGGAAACCGACTACAAGCGTAAGCTGGGATTTCGCCTAGAAGGCGAGTGGCTGGTTAACAACAAATGCGACACGGCGTCTCGGCTCACCGAGGTCAACGGAGGAGGAGGTGGCTGCCGTCCGGTGCCCCTCAAACATCGCCTCGACGGTTCGACCTTGATCATGACCGAAACCGATATTCTCGCGGGGTGGCGATACTTCCGCTGAATTTCTAACGCCGGCGACCTCCGCGGTCGCAGCGGGCCAGCTGCGGTCTCTTTTGACCGTGCCCTGCCGCTGTGCTATACGTTCGGCTTACCCGTGAAGAGGTAACCATGGCATCTATGGATCTCGTACTCTACGAAGAAGAAATCCATCAACTGGAAGAGGTGCTTCAGCGCCTTCGGCACGACTCCAACGCCCGTGCTGTCTTCCTGATTGATAAAAACGGCCAGCAAATGGCCGCCGACGGCGACGTCGATCAATTCGATACGACGTCGCTCGCATCGCTGACCGCCGGTAACGTGGCGGCGACCGACAGCCTCGCCAAGTTGATCGGCGAGCGTGAGTTCTCAGTGCTCTTTCACGAAGGGGAGAGGGACCATATCCACATCTCGATCGTGTCGAAGCGCGCCATCCTGCTGGTGATTTTCGACGAGCGCTCGTCACTCGGCTTGGTCCGGCTCCGCGTCAAGCGGGCGGCGACCGAATTCGACAAGATCTTCGAGACGATGGCCCAGAAGGCGACCTCCGGTCAGGCGATGGCGCCGCACGAGACGCCATTCTCAGAGATCACCGACGACGACATCGACGCCCTCTTCAGCGACTGAGCGCCTCGCCATGACGTTCATCAATTACGCGGCCAAGGAAATCAACTGCAAAATCGTCTATTACGGCCCTGGCCTCGGCGGCAAGACGACCAACTTGCAGTACATCTACAGCAAGACCTCCCCTGACGCCAAGGGCAAGATGATTTCCCTGGCGACGGAAACCGACCGCACCCTCTTCTTCGATTTCTTACCCCTCGACCTCGGCACCATCCGAGGCTTCACCACCCGTTTTCACCTCTACACGGTGCCGGGCCAGGTGTTTTACGACGCTAGCCGCAAGCTGATCTTGAAAGGCGCGGACGGCGTGATCTTCGTGGCGGATAGCCAGGAAGAGCGGATGGAATCGAATATCGAATCGATCCGCAATCTCGAAACCAATCTCAAACAACACGGTCTCGACCTGCAGTCGCTCCCCTACGCCCTGCAATTCAACAAACGAGACCTTCCAAATGCCATGCCAGTCGACGAGCTTTATCGCGTGCTCAATTACAAACGCGAGCCCACCTTCGAGGCCGTCGCGCCCGAAGGCCGCGGAGTCTTCGACACCTTGAAGTCCGTGGCAAAGCAGATCCTCGTCGAGCTGCGCAAGAGGTAATCCCCGCATGGATAAGCTGTGGTCCAAGACAGAAATTTCCCACCTCAAGCGTAACGCGGAGTCCCAGACCCTCGAAGACCTCGCGGAGCGCTTCCACACCGACACCGACACCGTTCGCGCCAAGATGGAAGAGCTCGGACTCGTTGCGAGTCCGA
>JBCDKB010000474.1:0-6859 GCA_038747035.1 Acidobacteriota bacterium
CCGTCGCCGTTGAAGTCACCGCGGGCGACCATGTTCCCGAAGCGATCATTGCTCGCCGCCGCTGACCCCAGGTCGAGGAGGCGCCCGGGGTCTACGGCGAGCTCGGCTTCGGCCGAGGGGGTGAGGAAAAGAACGGGGACGAGGCACAGGAAGAAGAAACGCGTCAAACTGTTGTGCAGCGGCATCGGGTGGCTCCAAGAAGTTGTCGTTCTGGGATCCACGCGGAGATCGGTGACGCCATCGGTCACTTCTGTCGAAGATTTCCGAATCCGCCTGGCCTCGGGCATGGCCGCGCGGCCGCTGCGGGGCGTAGATTGGGATGCGGTGGGCCGTGGGGAGCTTCCGAGGGGGACGCGCCGGAGAGCCGCTCGGCAGCCCTTTCGACGCAGCGCGTGCGCCTCTGTGCAAGAACCGGCGGCGTGCGCGGTCGTAGAATAGGAAGGAGTGAATATAGTGTCAGGACATAATTCCATTCCTCTAACCAGGTCTCGCCAAGCCCAGGAAGGGGACCCATGACCGCCACTTCTGCTGAAGCCGCCGCAGAAGCGACGCCCGTCACTCGTTTGCTGCTCGAATGGCGGGCTGGCGACGCCGAAGCTTTGAACCGCTTGATGCCGCTGGTCTTTGAGGATTTGCGCACCGTCGCCCGTCGGCGAATGGTTTCCGAAGGGCCGGTGACGCTCCAGCCGACGGCTTTGGTGCACGAGGCTTATCTCCGCCTGGTCGGGCTTGACATCAAATGGCAGGGGCGGGTGCACTTCTTCGCCATCGCGGCCTCTCTGATGCGCCGGATCCTCGTCGACGAAGCGAGGCGACGACAGGCGAAGAAACGGGGCGGCGGTGAGTCAAAGCTTCCCCTCGAGGAAGCCGACGGAGCCGTGGAAACCGCCCCCGAGCTCGTCGCCCTCGACGACGCGTTGCAGGATCTCGAGCGGATGGACGCCCGAAAGGCGCGGGTGGTCGAGCTGTATTTCTTCGCCGGTCTGACGATCAAGGAGACGGCCCGGGCGCTTGAAATCGGCCATTCCACGGTCGAGCGGGACCTCAAGATGGCTCGGGCCTGGATCGCGCGCCACATGCAATCCTCCGGCGATCAGGGGCCTGGCGAATCCGACGGGACCGATGTCTGAGCCGACGGTCGATCGCTTCCATCGCCTCGAGGCCCTGTTTCGCCGGGCGAGTGAGCTGGACCCGGCGATTCGGAGCGAGTTCCTCGCCGTGGAGTGCGCGGAAGACGTGGAGCTACGGGAGGAGGTGGAGGAGCTGCTGGCCCTCGAATCGACGGCGGAAAGCCAGCTCGGGGCGGCGGTCGACTCGGGCCTGGACTTGCTCGCTATCGCGTCGCCGCTGCCGGATCGCTTAGGGCCCTATCGTCTCGTCGGGGAGCTCGGAAAGGGTGGACTCGGCACCGTTTTCCTCGCCGAGAGGGACGATGCGCAGTTTGAGATGGAGGTCGCGATCAAGGTCGTCCGTCCGGAAATGCGGACGCCGGACCTCGAACACCGCCTCCGGCGAGAGCGGCAGATCCTCGCGGGGCTAGAACACCCCAATATCGCCCGTATTTTGGACGGCGGGACCACGGAGGCCGGCGTGGTTTACCTCGTGATGGAGAGGGTCGAGGGCGAGCCCATCCATCATTTCTGCCGCCGCGGGGGTCTCTCGGTGCGCCGCAAGCTGGAGCTCTTCCGCAAGGTCTGCGACGCCGTACACTACGCCCACCGCAGCCTCGTGCTGCACCGAGATATCAAGCCCTCCAACATCTTGGTGACCGAAGACGGTACCCCGAAGCTGCTCGATTTTGGCATTGCGAAGGGGCTGGCGGTGGATCGCCACAAGGTCGCCGGCGCTGATTCCGGGGGTGGCGCCGAGACGCTGCCCGGCGCCGGTCTCCTGACCCCGGAATACGCGAGCCCTGAGCAGGTCTTGGGCCAACCCTTGACCACGGCGAGTGATGTCTATTCCTTGGGCGCTCTTCTCTACGAGCTCGTCACCGGTCGGCGGCCCTATGCACTCGAGGGACTTCGGCCGTCACAGGTCGAGGCGGTGGTGTGCGAGCTCGTGCCGCCGCCGGCTCGGGAGCGGGCGGCTGACGGCGGCCTCGCTCCGGATTGGGGCGGTGATCTCGATTTGATCCTGGCCATGGCGCTTCGCAAAGAGCCCGACCGTCGCTACGCGTCGGTGGAGCAACTTGCCGGCGATATCGATCGCTACCTCCGGGAGATGCCGGTGATCGCGCGCCGGGACAGTCTGCCCTACCGAGCCGTCAAGTTCGTGCGGCGGAATCGACTCGGCGTGCTCGTGGCGCTGACGGTCCTCACCATCCTCCTGGGGGCCGTGGCGGTGACGAGCCACCAAGCGCGGGTGGCGGAACGGGAGCGGGCCCGCGCCGAAGCGAGCCTCGAGCTGGCCCAGGAAGAGCGGGAGCGGGCGGAGGAGGTCGCCGACTTCCTCGTCGACCTGTTTGAGATCAATGACCCCGGCCGGGCCCGGGGGGAGAGCGTCACGGCTCGAGAAGTCCTCGACCAGGGGGCGCGTCGCCTCCGCTGGCAGCTGCGCAACCGTCCGGAGCTGCGCACGTTGATGCTCAGCACGATCGGTCGGGTCTATCGCCAGATCGGCCTGCTGGACGCGTCGGAGACGCTGATCGAAGAGACGCTCTCGGTGCGGCGCCGTGACCTCGACGCCGACTCGCCGGAGTTGATCGAGGCCCTGCGGGAGTTCGGCCTCTTGCGCTGGGAGCAGGCGGAGCTCAATGAGTCCTTGGCGCTGCTGCGCGAAGCCCTGGCGCTCGAGGGGCAAGCCCGCGGTTTGACGCCGGCCTATGCCGAGATCCTCCAGGACGTCGCCTTGGTGCTGTCCGATCGCGGGGAGAGCGGTCGGACGGAGCTCGAGCGCGCCCTCGAGATAAGGCGCCGGGAGTTCGGTGACGGGTCTGCGCAAATGGCGGACACTGAAGATCGCCTGGCCCAGGTGGCCTACCGCGAGGGTGATCTGGCCAGGGCGGAGACATTGGCGCGGCGTGCGCTCGAAGGACGTCGCCGATCTCTTGGCGACGTCCACCCCGAGCTCGCCGCGTCGCTCAACAACTTGGCGGCGATCCTCCAAGCCCAGGGGCAATTCGCCGACGCCGACCTGCTTTCCCTCGAAGCGCTCGAGATGCGGCGACGCCTCTACGGTGACCACCACGGGGCGGTGATCCAGTCGCTGACGAATCACGCCGTGTCGCTGGCGACGCAGCGTCGATTCCCGGAGGCGGAGGCCCGATTCCAAGAGGCCCTCCGAAACGCCCTCCTCACCTACGGCGATGACCACATCATGGTCGCCGACATCCACTACAATCTCGCGCGCTTGAGTCTGATGCGCGGCGACCGGGCCGCCGCGCAGCGGGAGCACCGGCGCGCGCTCGAGATCCGTCGAGAGCGTCTGGAGCCGAGCCATCCGATGATCGCCCAGAGTCTGTCGGCCCTGGCCGGGGCGTTGAGCGTGGACGAGCCGAGGGAGGCGGAGGCGCTTTACCGAACCGCGGTGAGCCTCCAGCGGCAGCACCTCGACACCGACGACCCCCGGCGCTCCTATCCGCTGCTCGGGCTCGGGCTGCTTTTGTGCCCCAGGTCACCGGCCGCGGGGGCGCCCCTGCTGGAGGAGGCCCGCACCATACGCAGCCGCGGTTTTCCGGCCGGGCACTGGTTGATCGCCGTCGCCGAGGCCGAGCTGGGGTCTTGCCTCGGCGCGGTGGATCGGACCCGATCCCTCGAGCTGCTGACGGGCGCCGTGGCGAGCTTGGAGGCCGCCCTGGGGGAGCAAGATCCGCGGACTTCCAGGGCGCGGGGGCAGCTCGCGGCAGTCGGCGGCGACTAAGGGCGGTGGGCCCGCGCCCGTCGGCGGTGGGCCCTAAGACGATGGACTATTGCGTGGAATTACAGCCCGGGCAATCCCACGGCACCACGGTAATGCCGTGGGGTGAGATGTCGGAGTCGCCGCCGACCAAGCCGGGGAACCCCGGAATGCCGGTGCCGTAGCGGCCCACCCAGCGGTCCTCGGCTCGAAACATCAGCGTGAAGTCTCGGCTCAGACGTGCGACCGCGCCATAGATCCCCACCTGGGCCTGGGGCCACACGAGCTCGAAGAAGGACTCCTGGCCGTAGCCGACGTCGATGCCTTGGGGGCCGAGATCCGGAGACCTGACGTCTTGGAGTGGATCTCCGACCTCGGGCGCCACGCCCCCTTCAACCAGGACGAGGACGATTTTTTGACCCCGGCCGTCCAGCCCCCTGGCGTAGAGGTAGAGGCTCTCGCCTTCCAGAATTTCGTCCCGCGGACAGCCGGCGGCGTCGGTGAAGAAGAAGACCGGCCGGGTCCGCTGCGTGGTGAGGGGCAGTTGTTCGATAACGACCGGCTGGACCGACCCGACCTCTTGGGCCTCCACGGTGAAAGTCCGGCCGTGGAGGAGGGCGTCGGCTTCATCCAGGTCTTGGTAGGCGTAGCCGCCCGGGTTGATCGGTGCTTCGAGGTCGCAGCCGAGGATTCCTGTCCGCTCCCACAGCGGCCGCGTGCCCGCTGCCACGTGTCCAGAGGGGTCGGACCGCCGGATCACCTCCGCGACCTTGCTCTGGGTCTCGTCCAGGAGCATCAACCGGTAGTCGGTTGACGGGCGGACGCCCGAAATCGTGACGTAGAGGTCGTTGCCGATCTCGTGGCGGTCTACGGTCCTCGATCCATCGCTCAGCTCAATCTCCTGGGCACCCAAAGTCGTGGCCACGACCAGGGCCTGGGCTATCAAGAGCACAGACAGTCCGGGCCATCGCCGGCGGCTCTGGCGGCGAATGTGGGGGCAGCGTCCGGCGCAAACAGTCGTCAACGTCATCTGATTCTCCTTGGGCTTGAGAGGAGGCGCCCGTTCGGTCAAGCGCCACCACCATGGGAAAGCGGGAAAGCCCCGGTCGGTGTCCCCATCGAGTCTTAAATTTCTTCCGCCTGACGTTTTTCGCGATCGCGCACGCAAGGTTTGGGGGAATTGGGGCGATCCGCTGCGCTCTGCCTGTTGACGCGCGGCCCTTCGCGGGCCGTGGCGGGGATTTCTGGCTTTTCGAGGCCCAGGCGAACTCGCTACATCCGCTTCCGGACGGTTGGTTCGCGGACTACCACGCGTTCCTCGATTCCCTGGGTTGGATGTAGGTCCGAGAGGTCGCGACACCCTTGAGGCGACCCGCGGGCCCCGGAGGTCACGGGGCCCGTCGAAAGAATCGTATTCGCTGGTCTATTGCGACAGTCTTTTGTTTGTCGCTGGCCGGATGTTTTAGCCCTCGGCGGGCCCTTCGGAGGGGTCGGCCGACTCTTCCTCTTGGATCTGCCGCATTTCGCGGTGGAGCCAGAGGCGGGAGACCCGCCACTCGCGGGTGACCGTGCCGCGGGAGACGCCGAGCAGCTCGGCGATCTCTGCGGAGGTGAGGCCGGCGAAATAGCGCAGCTCGACGATCTGGGCCTGCCGCGCGTCGATCTCCGCGAGGCGTTTCAGCGCCTGATCGAGGGCCAGGATCTCGACGTCGAAGGGTTTGACGAGCTGCTCGTCGGCGAACTCGATGGGGATGAGCTCGTCTTTGGGGATTCTCTTGCCAGCTCTGACGCGGCGGGCGTGGTCGATCAGCACGCGGCGCATCGCAATGGCCGCGGAGCCGAAGAAATGTCGGCGATCGTCCCAGACCAGGGTGTCGCGGTCGAAGAGGCGGAAGTAGGCCTCGTGGACCACCTCGGTGGCGCGCAGGGTGTGGCCCGGCGACTCGCGGCGTATAAGACCGGACGCGACCCGACGCAGCTCGGCGTAGACCACCGAAACGAGACGATCGAGGGCGTCATCGCCGCCGTCTTTGAGCTCGCCGAGGAGCTGGGTGACGTGTCCTTTGGGGTGTGGAGCGCTCTGATCCATGGACCTTGAAGTTGAGGCGGCTATCCTAGCCTGTCTGGGCGGGGTTGCGAGCGCCTGCAGCTCGGCACCCGCGGGCTGTGGTGCAGGTGAATTGCCGAGAGAACCGGTTTGGGCGGACGTCATGTCTCGAGGGCCTCAACGGCCTCTTGGGCCTCGACGAGGTCTGGATGGCCGGCCGGCAGCACGTTCTGGAAGATCTTGAGCGCCTGTCCGAAAAGACTCTCGGCCTCGTCTGGAAGACCGCGGTCGCGGTGGAGCTTCCCGAGCTCCAGGAGATTCAGCGCCTCGCCGCTCGACGGGCCGTCGGTCAGCTGGCGGTTGAGATCCAAGGCGCGGCGCAGGGCCCGCTCGGCCTCTTCGGTCCGCCCCTCGTCTATGAAGAGTTTGCCGCGCTCGTGGAGCATCCAGGCCGACGTCGGGTGGCGCTCTCCTCGCTCGGCGAGCGCCGGCGCCGTGAGGCGATCGAGCGTGCCCGCGGCAGTCTCTAGTTGCCCTCTTTTCCAGGCGACCAGGGCAAGATGCGCCTGGGGAAAAATGGTGGAGACGTGGCCGACGCCGTGGACTTCGTTGTAGGTGGTTAGAGAGAGCTGAAAGAAAGCTTCGGCGGCGTCGATTTTGCCCCCGGCCATGAGGATCAGGCCTAGGGAGCTGTGGGTGCGGGCGATCTCGAGGGTGTTCCCATCGACTTCCGCGAGCTGCTCGTCGAGCAGCTGACGAACGTGGCCTTCGGCCTCGTCCAGGCGGCCCCATCGACGCAGGAGGTTGCCGAGGCCCCGGTTAGCGAGCAGCGTACGGTTGTGGTTGGGGCCGTAAATTTCTTTCCAGGCGGCGGCGGCCTTCTTGAGCAGCCGCTCGGACTCTGGCCAGTCGCCGAGCTTTTCTTCGATGCCGGCGAGATTCAGCCAGCAGCCCACCACCAGCGGGTGATCTTCGCCG
>JBCDKB010000475.1:0-6809 GCA_038747035.1 Acidobacteriota bacterium
GAACGGTCCGCCCTTGAAATAGAGCAGGTGGCCTTCAACGGCCCGCAGCCCGCCGTAGTTTTCGGCCGGGGCCGGAACCCGCGCGATGCGATCCGGGAGGCCGTCGAAGTCGATGACGATCGGCTTCTCTTCATCACCCGCGGACTTCTCGTCTTCCTCGCCCCCGTCGTCGGCCCCGTCTTTCGACTCCTCTTCCGCTTCGGCGTCCCCACCGTCCTCAGCCGGGTCGTCTTCAACCTCCGCCTCGTCGCTGCGCGGCGGAAAAGGGTGGTCGACGTCGGCGCGCAGGGCGAGGGCGTAGATATACGTATCGCGGTTGTGGGCGTAGTTGAACTCAATCGCCCCGATCTGCGGCTGATATTGACGGTCGCTCAGGAAGTAAAGATAGTCGCCGCCGACGCCGAAGCTCGGGCTGTAGTCATTCGACAGCTCGCCGGTGACGCGGCGGCTCTCGCCGTCGGAGCGGGACCAGATGTGGATCGCACGCCGCCCGTTCGAATCGGAAAGGGTATAAGCCAAGTGGCCGCCCTTCGGTGACCAGGTGTAGGTCAGTCCAAACTTCACCGTATCGTCGGCGAGCTGCTTCACGGCCTTGGCCTCGATGTCCAGCACGTAGAGTCGTGCCGACGCGTCCCGGAAGGCGAGGTGCTGGCCATTCGGCGATAGGGCGAGGCCGAAGGGGCGCTGCGCGTCGCCGTCGGTGAGCTGCTCCGGCTCACCTCGCCCGTCTTGGGGCAGGCGCCAGATTTCTTCTTCACCGGAGCGGTCCGAAACAAAGTAAATGTGTCGCCCGTCCGGCGACCACACGGGGGACTCGTCCCGGGCGCCGGCGCTGCGCGTGAGATTGCGGACCGGTCCGTGTTTGACCGGCGCGGTGTACAAGTCGCCCCGGGCGGCGAACACCGCCCGCTTGCCTCCGGGCGCCACCGACGCTCCCGAGATCAGATCGTCCACGGTCTTATAGACGCTCCGCTTGGCCAGCTGGTCCGAAGGCACGGTGATCGAGAGTGAACGGCTCGCCCCGGACGGCAGGTGGAGGACGTTGAGCTGCCCGGCCAGTTCGTAAACGATCTGGTCACCGGTCTCATCGGCGCTCGGCCAGCGAACGTCCCACGTCTCGTGCTGCGTCAGCTGCTCGAAATCGCCCCCCTGCGGATCGCCGCCGTAGAGCTGCAGGGTGCCGGTCCAGTCGGAGGCGAAGTAGACGCGGTCGCCGATCCACATCGGATCGCGCTCGGTGCGCTTCTGGTCGGTGAGCTGGCGGGCCGAGTTGGTCGCGGGGTTAAAAACGAAGAGATTTTGAGCCCAGCCGCCTTCGTAGCGCTTCCAGTGACGGAAATCACGCGCCAGGGGTGAGTACAAGACTTCGGCGCCGTCGGGGCTAAAGGTTCCGGCGCCGGCGCCCGGCAGCGGCAGCCGCTCCGGCAGTCCGCCGCCGTGCGGCACGGTGAAGAGATGACCTTCACCGATATCCCAGCCGTCGCGGAGCGAGCGGAAGAGCACGGCGTCGCCGTCCGGGGTCCAGCCGTAAACCTGGTGGTCATAGCCCCAGCGCGGCGGCAGCGGACCGAGGGCCGGATAGAACGTCAGCTGACGGGGGGATCCCCCCGCCGTCTCGACGACATAGACCTGTTCGTCGCCGTCATATTGCCCGGTGAAGGCCACGGTCTTGCCGTCGGGCGAGAACTTGGCGAAGAGCTCGACCCCGGGGTGCGTCGTCAGCCGGCGCGCGGTGCCTCCGGCGGTCGACGCCAGCCACAAATCGCCGGCGTAGGTGAAGACCACCTGGTCTCCGTGGATGTCGGGATAGCGGAGTAATCTCGATTCCGCAGAGACCGATGTCATAAAGATGAAGGGCAATGCGAGCGCCGCCACAAGGCGAAGCCTCAAGGCGCGGGCGAGTTGGGAGGCCATATTTTCTCCGAGCAAGGGCGTCAAGGAAGGAGCCGGCACGACATGGAAAAAGACGAGAGGTGACGGCCGGAGCTACGTTTGTGCGCCCCCCAAGGTTGCGCGGAGCGGCGATCTCAAACGTTTCCACGGAAGATCAACTCGGTTAAGATCGCGAAAAGTTTGTTTCATCCTTCGTTCGCCGGATGCCCCCTATCGGCCCGGCCACCCCACGGGAGTGACCATGATGTTGGTCCGGGCTCCGAGCACATTTCTGTTGCTTCTGGTTTGCGCGCTCCATTTCTCTGTCAAAGAGACCTGTGCGCAAGCCGCCGGCGCCCCCGCGGAAAACGCTGCCGAATCGAATCAAGAAACGCCGTCCCGCAGCGAGCGCCCGCTCTTCGAGATCATCCGCAGCCCGGAGCTCGAGATCTCAGTCGACGGCCGCCTCGACGAAGAGGCCTGGTCCGAAGCCCTGGCGATTCCGCTGCGCTACGAGTACGAGCCCGGCGACGGCACGCCTCCCCCCGTCGACACGGTGGCCCTGCTGCTCTTCGATTCCGAGCAGCTTTACGTCGCTTTCCGCGCCGAAGACCCCAACCCGGAAGAGATCCGCGCCCACTTCATGGATCGCGACGAGGTCGACACCCTGATCCAGGACGACCACGTGCTCTTCGCCATCGACACTTACGATGACCAGCGTCGGGCTTTCCAATTTCGCATCAACCCGTTCGGCGTCCAGGCGGATGCGCTCTTCAGCCAGGTCGACGGCAATGAAGACTTCTCGTGGGACCTCACCTGGGAATCCGCCGGCCAGATCCACGACGGGGGCTTTACGGTGGAGGCGGCGATTCCTTTCCACCAGCTCCGGTTCCGACGCGGGAGTCAAATCCAAACCTGGGGTTTTGACTTCCAGCGGTCCTACCCCCGGAGCGTTCGCCACCGTATCGCCGCCACCTACCGCGATCGCGACAACGATTGCGTGATTTGCCAGACCCCGCGGATCGTCGGCTTCGAGGGGATGGAGCCGGGCCTCAATTTGGAGGTCGCGCCGACCGTGACGGCCAATCGGACGGACCGCGCACAAGAGCCGGGCGGCGACTTGGTCAGCGGCGACGAGGATGTTGAGGGCGGTCTGTCGGTCCGCTACAGCCCGACGCCCGACCTGACGCTCAACGCCACGATCAACCCGGACTTCTCCCAAGTCGAGGCCGACGCCGCCCAGCTCGAGGTCAACGAGCAATTCGCGCTTTTTTTCCCGGAACAGCGGCCCTTCTTCCTCGAAGGCGCCGACTTCTTCTCGAATCAGATCCCCCTCGTTTTCACCCGCACCGTTGTCGACCCGGCCTGGGGCGTCAAGCTCACGGGCAAAGCGGGCGCGAACGCCTTCGGCTTCTTCACCGCCCAGGATGAAGTCAATCGCCTGGTCTTCCCGGGCACGAATAGCTCCCGCCCCGGCTCCATCGACGAGGAGGTCTTGACCACCGTCGGGCGCTGGCGTCGGGACATCGGGGAGTCTTCGACCCTCGGCGTCCTCTACGCCGGCCGCGAGGGCGAAGGCGACTATTACAACCGGGTGGCGAGCGTCGACGCCTTCTTCCGCTTCAGCGGCCGCAGCCGGCTTAGGGTCCAGGGCGCCTTCACCGACACCCGCTACCCCGACGAGCTCGCCGAGCGGTTTGGTCAGCCCCGAGGCTCCTTCGGCGGCAACGCCTTCGAAGGCATCTACATCTACGGCAGTAGCGAGTGGGAAGGCTCCGTCGGCTACCGGAACTTCAGCCGCGGCTTTCGCGCCGACACGGGCTTCACGCCGCGCGCCGATTTCGAAACGTGGCGCGGCATCCTCTCGCGCGTCTACCGCACCGACGGCACCGAGCACTGGTATACCGAGCTTCGCTTCGGCGGACTGGCGGTCCACACCCGCGACCAAGACGGACGCCTCAATGACCAGCGCTTCGAGCTCAACGCCGGCTTCGAGGGACCGCTGCAGTCGTCACTCACCGTCGCCGCCAACCTCCGTGAGCAGCGGGCCGGGGATCTGCTCTTCGACGATCTCACCCAAGCCACTCTGGACTTCGAGATCCAGCCCACTGGCGACGTGCGCTTCACTTTCGACCTCGACATCGGCGACGACGTCGACTTCGACAATTTCCGCGAAGCGGACACCGTCTCCTTCAACCCCACCGTCGAGCTCAAGCTCGGCCGCCACTTAAACGCCCAATTCGACTACCTCCAGCAGGATCTCGATGTCGACGGCGGCCGCCTCTTCCGCGCCAAGCTCGCCCAGTCCCAAATCGTCTACCAATTCAACGTCCGGACCTTCCTGCGCGGAATTTTCCAGTACCTCGACGTCGACTACGATCCGTCCCTCTACCTCTCCGACCCGCCGCCGGATATCGAGCAGCTCTTTTCGCAGCTGCTTTTTTCATACACGGTCAATCCCCAGACCGTTCTCTTCCTCGGCTACTCCGAGACCCGGCGCGGTTTCGACGGGGCGGATCTCACGGAGACCAACCGCACCTTCTTCCTCAAGGTCGGCTACGCCTGGATCCGCTGACGCCCGTCTCGCCGCCGACCTCAGACCGTCGGCCGGCCGGTGGCTAGGGCGTAGAGCAGGCCGTCTTCACTCCACACTTCGATGGAGATCCCGTCGAGCTGGCGTCGGGTGCCCGGGAGTCCCTCGAGCGGCGGCGTCAGCTCGGTGACGTAGAGCGTGGCCGTCTGGCCGGCGCCGTCGCGGACCTTGAGCTGGGCCGCAAGCTGGGCCTGGATCGAGCAGTAGCGCCCGCCGAGCAGACGATGGTCGGCGAGCTTGGTGGACGGCGCGGCGAGGGCGAAGTTCAACTTGTCGAGCGCCGTGCCGAGCTCCGGATAGGTGGCGGCGGCGATCTCCACGTCGAGATCTTTCTTGTGGTTCATCGCCACCTCGGCCGCCACCCGGTCGCCGAGGGCGCGGGCCTGGGAGGCGGTCCGCAGTACGGCGGCGGCGGCGAAAAGCAGCAGCGCGGCGGCCACGGCGACCACCAGGCGACGGCGACGGTGCGCCTTCGCGCGCCGCGCCCGCTCGAGAATCTCCTGCGCGCGGGCCGCGGGCAGGCCTTGGTCTTCGTAGAAAGCTCGCACTTGGCGATCCACCGAGCTCATCGCGGGGGCTCCTTCGACGCTCCGCCGGCGACGGCACCGAGTCCGGAGGCGCCGGAGGCAAGCTTCAAGCGGGCTCGGTAGATGAGACTCAAAACCGTACCGCGGCTCTGCTCGGTGAGGTCACCGATTTCCGCGGCGGTATATCCCTCGACGGCGTGGAGGTAGAGCGCCTCCCGCTCCTTTTCCCGCAGACCCGCCAAGAGTCGCTCGAGGTCGACCCAGTCCGTCTGCGGCATCGCGACGTCCTCGGGCTCGTGCTGGAGGTCTTCAATCGCCACCAGCTCCACCCGCCGGGACCGGCGGTAGCGATCGACGAATAGGCGGCGCACCGTCGTGAAGAGCGCGCCTCGACCTTTGCCGGCGCCGTAGCGCTCGTGGAGCCGTAGCCAGCCCTGCTGCGCCAGATCCTCCGCTTCCGCGGAATTTCCGGTCAGCGACAGGGCGTAGCGGTAGCCCGCCTGCAAAAGGTCGAGGTCTTCCATGTCGACTTATCGGTCGCGTGCGTCCAAACCTCAGCGGCTCTCGAGCTGTTTGACGATCTCGGCGCCCATCGCTTTGATGTTCTGGTCGGCGGTCAATTTGGCGAGCTTCTGCCGCGACGTGCCGTCGAGCAGCAGGATGAAGCCGGTGCCCTGGTTCTGGGCGTAGACGTCGCCGAAGCCGAGGGCGGAGGCCATGAACTCGGCCTGGGCCTTGGTCGTGCCGTTGGTGAGGTCCAGCTCGACAAAAAGCACGGACTTGCCGTCGTATTTGTTGCGCAGGTCTTCGAAAACGGGCCCCATGCGCTTGCAGCTGCCGCACCAGTCGGCGTGGAATTTAACCGCCAGCACCTCCGGGGCAGCCGGTGCGGTGGAGGCGTGGACGAAGGCGGCCGGCAGCAGCAGGGCGAGGACGAGGGTGGCGGTGGCGAAAAACTTCATGGCCGAAATCTCCTGAATGGCAGAGGGTGGGACGACGGGCGCCGGACGTCTGTGGCGGCCGTCTACCGGGGAGACGAACGGCCGGTGGCTTTGATTGCGCCCGGGCCTAATTTTTCTCGCCCTGCTTTTCCGCATCCGGATCGGGGACCTCGCCTTCGACGGCCCTTTCTAAGCTCAGGGTCCCGGAAAGTTCCTTCTTCCCGCCCCAGATATCGAAATGTCGACCGTCGAGCTTGTCGCCCTCGACCGTTCCTTCGAAGGCATATCGCCAGGCGCCATTCGGCCCCTTAACCTGGCCGCGGACCGAGCCGTTTTGAAGGTCACCTTGGGCCTGGCCCTCATAGACCAGGTCCTTTCGACGGGCGTAGTCGAATTGAAACTTCACGTCGTAGACGCCGCCGCCGCGGTCCCGGAAGGTCGCTTCGACCCGATTCTTGTGGTTGTCCACCTTCCAGACGTACTCGCCGCGAAAGATGATTGTGCCTGAATCCTTCGGCTCTCCCGAGGCCGACAAAGCCAGCCCCAAAGCTGCGGCGAGGGTGACCACAATCAACCAGAAATTCCCGCTACGCCATCCGCTCATTCGACCTCACCTCCGAGCCAGTCCGCATAAAGCTCCGGGCGACGGTCGCGGAAGAAGAGTTTCTTGCCCGACGACTCCGCGCACGCGGAGAGGTCCAGGTCGACCACCACCAGATCTTCCTCCAGGGTCTTTCCGCGGCTCAGGATTCGACCTTCCGGATCGCTGACGAAGGACTCGCCGGCGAAGGTGATCTTGTCCTCGACGCCCACCCGGTTGCAGAGTCCGACGAAATAGCCGTTTTGGAAGGCGGCGGTTCGGACCTCCGCTTCGAA
>JBCDKB010000476.1:0-6805 GCA_038747035.1 Acidobacteriota bacterium
GCCCTTGCCGCCGCCGAGCAAGCCATCGACTCGGCGGCTCCCCTCATGTCTCTTTCGGTGATCGCCCGGGCCCAATACTTGCGGGCCCGGGCTTTCTTCGGGCTCGGGCACTATGAGCGGGCCCTCGAGTCGCTCAAATCCTCGCGGGACGAACTCGTCGGTCTCGGCGACTTTAGCCTCGCCGTCCGAACGCAGGCGACGTTTTCGTGCTGGCTCGCGCTCCACGGCCACCAAGCCCCGGCGCAGGAAATGCTCGAGCAGGCCCATGAACTTGCCAAAGGGTACGGAGGCCCCGGAGACCTGGCGAGAATCGAAAGCGCGGCGGCCCAGATCGCCGGTCTACGTGGCGAAGTCCACGCGGCCAAAGCTCACCTGTTAAGGGCGGTAGCCTTCTACGAAGAGCTCGGTGACGAACAAGCGGTGGCCAACGCCTTCAACTCACTCGGCGCCCGGGCCCTTGACGTCCCAGAGCTCGAGGAAGCGCAGAAGTACTTCAGCTCAGCCCTGGCCAAGTTTGAATCACTGCAAGACCGCCGGAGGGCCCGCGGGGCGCGATCAAATCTGGCGTTAATCGCGCTGCTCCGCGGAGACGTGGCGAGCGCCTCCGGCCAGTTTCGGACGCTGATCGAATCCTCGAAGGGCGATCCCCACGGCAGCGGCTCGGCGCCCCTGAATCTCGCCAAAGCGCAATTTGAGACCGGCCGGCTGGGCGAGGCCATGGACCTGGTCGAGGCGGCGCTCGACACCGCCCGCAAGAGCCAGAGCCGGCCCGTCCTCGAGGACGGACAGCAGACGCTCGCCCGGATCCACCTGCACCGCGGTGACCTCGAGCTCGCGCGGCTCTGGTTTAGGAAAAGCGCCGAGACCGGCGACGCCATCGGGGGGCCTCGGCTCGAGCTGCGGGCCCTCACGAATCGGGTAGAGCTGCTGCTCGCCGAGGGCGACGCGGTCGGCGCCGAAAGCATCGCCCGAGAAGCGACGCGTCTCGCTGCACGGCACAGCCTCGGCGCCCGAGGATCGACCCGCCTCGTCGCCCAGGCCCTGCTCCATCGCGGCGACGTGGCCCAAGCGAGGCAAACGCTCGAGGGGCTTGAGACCCGAGGCGACGATCTCGAAACGCGTCGGATCGGCATTCTGGAGGCCCGCATCCGAGCCTTGACGGGCGATCACAAACTGGCCGTGCAGAGTCTCCACGAGATTTCCAGGTGGGCGAAGGAGCGCGGCGCGTGGACGATCGATACCGAGGCGAACCTGGCCCTCGTGGAGGCGGAACGGCCCCGGCAGGGCCCGGAATGGACCCGGGGCCGCTTGACATCGATTGAAACGGACTCCTGCGGTCGGTCGTGGGCGTCCTACTGCCGGCGCGCGAAGCAGCTCGCGTCAGGGGATGACCGCGGACCAGGCCGAGGTGTCTCCGGACTCGAAGCCGTCATGGAATAAGACCTCGGTGTAGAGCACGTTAACGCCGCCCGCCGTAGCCTCGCCGGAGACGGTTTCTCCCGGGACGCCGATCGCCAGGTCGGCGCCCCGCCCGGCGAAGCGGCCGACGGCGAGGGCGGAGCCAAATAAATCGCCATCCTCCGAAGGATCGATGGTCTGCAGCCAAATCTGTGCGTCCGTGGCGACGAGGCCGGTCCCCCGCTCACCCTGGACCACGTGCACCAGGCCCGCCATATTGAACGGACCGAGGTCCTCGCGGGGGGCAGAAATCGCCAGGTCGTCGACGCCGTCGCCGTTGAAATCACCGGCCACGAGGGCCGATCCGAAGCGTTCGTCGAGCCCCTCCGCCTCGGGGGGCAGGCTGTCCTGGGTCCAAATCTGGTGGACCTCGGTGACGAAATCGATCACGTTGACGGCGCCGATACTGCCGATAGCCGGCGACTCGCGGTCTTCTTCCGGCACGCCGATCGCGAGCTCGTCGAACCCGTCGCCGTTGAAGTCGCCGGCGGCCAGGGCGCTGCCGAATCGATCAAAGTCTTCGCTGACGCCCGGGATGTCCATCGAGTCCTGGCTCCAGAGCGTATTGAAGGCGAAACCATCCACGTCTGAAACGAAGACCACGGCGCCCGCCTGGTCTTGCCCCGAAACGTCGCTCCTGGGCATGCCGATCGCCAGCTCGTCGCCCGAGAAGCCCACGAAGTCGCCGATCGCCAGGGCCGCCCCCAGCTCCTCGTCGACCTGCGCCGGGCCGGTGAGCTCGACGCCCCGGCGCAAGGCCGTGGTGCCGGTCACCTGGAGTCCGGACATGGAGCCGTACATCACGTGCACCATACCCGCGTCTTCGGTGGCGCCGACGTCTTCACCGGGGGAACCGACCGCCAAGTCGTCGATACCATCGGCGTTCAGGTCCCCGACGGCCAGGGCGCCGCCGAAGAAGTCGCCCGCTTCCGCGGAGGTGGCGAGGTCGCCGGAAAACTGGGTCACGAAGAGATCATCGTCGCCGGTGAGGCCGCTGGGGCTACCGTAGATCACGTTCACGGCGCCCGCGGTCGAAAGCCCCGAGATCTCTTCCCTCGGCACGCCGACGGCCAGGTCGTCACAGCCGTCGGCGTCGAAATCACCCGCCGCGAGGACGCTGCCGAAACGGTCGTTCGTTTCGGCCTGGTCTTCGATGACCGGGCTATTTTGCCCCCACGCGACGTTGCCGTCGGCCGTGATGCCGTCCGGACCGCCCCACAAGATGAGCACGCGACCGGCGTCGTCGCCCTGGACCAGATCCTCCAGCGGCATGCCGGCGGCCAGGTCATCGAAGCCGTCACAGTTGAAGTCTCCGGCCGCCACGGCGGTGCCCATTTCGGACCCCGCCTCGAGGCCGACGCCGATTCCGGTGGAGTCCTGACTCCAGAACTGGGTGCCCGCGGAGCCCAACTGCGCGCCGACCGGCGAGGCCACCAGTAGCGCGACGCCGAGGGACGCGAAGAGAGACACACCGCCGTTGGGGGGCCAAAGGGTCTTGATCTGCATACTCTTATCTCCTGCTTAATAGACATATGCCAAAACGAGCATTAAAGCGACGTCGACAAGGCTCAGGGCCCGGCGCACAGCGCGCCGGGGTGTGTGATTTCAGACCTTGATCCGAACTCTCGCTAAAGGCCTGATGGCCGCCCAAGGGACGGCTTAGGGAAAGCTTAGGGGCGCAACGCCACCTATCCGAAGCGTCTGGCGAGGCTTCGGACTTCGGTGTTCCCGGACGTGAAGGCGCCGAGGCCAGCGGGAGCCCCGCCGTGGACCACCCTCAAATCAACCTGACAGGCAATCCAAAATCGCGTCCATGCGTCGTGAAAAAAGCTCCATCAACTCACCTTTAGACAGTTAAAACACTTCGATCGTAAATGCATGCAGTGCTATATCTCATCTACTGACCTTTTCGGCCACACACGCCAGGCGGCATTCGACGCCCGTCAGATGGCCGAAAGGAACCACACGAAAGGGCACCATGCTCAACTTACGACTTAAAACCTTCATTCCGTCGGCGCTGCTCGTCATGCTCGCGGGCGCGGGTGCGGCCGCCGGCACCCCGTGCTCGGGGAACTGCCAAGCCGAAGTGATCAGCGTCGATTTTCCGCGGGTGATGGCCGCGGGCGAGTCCTACGAGGTCTCGGTCACGGTGAAGAACACAGGCACACCCTGGGGGGCCAACCCCAACATTTACCTCGGCTACCTTCGGGAGGGCGGCGCCTGGCCCACGGGCCTCTGGAGCGACGCCCGCATCGACCCGCCGGTCCCCACTTGCGAAAATCCGACGTCGCCCGAGGGCTGCGTGCTCTACACCTTCAGGTGGCAGGTCGACGCGCCGTCGCTCGATGAGCTGCCGGCGCCGATCGATCAGGAACGATTCTTCCTCTTCCGCTGGCGCATGATCGAGCAGGGGGGTGACGGCTGGTTCGGCGAATCGACCCAAGCGCTCGGCGATACGGAATACGTCGAGGTCACCGACCTGGACGAGCACGTCCGCGTCGTGGGCGGAGACCTCATGGAAGGCAGTCGGCCGTTCGTCATCGCCGGCGTCACGATCAACGGATTCAACGAAGCCGCACCGCCGGAGTGTGACCCGTTCCGCGGAGACGAGCAAAAAATCTGGTGCACCTACGACCCCGATCCCGCGGCGCCCGCGGGCCCCGGCACCTCCAAGGCCGATCTGATGGTCGACTTCGACACGGCCCAGGCCATGGGCGCCAATACGGTCCGCATGTCGCTGCCCGGGGAGATCTTTGAAACGGACGACCCCGCCTTCAACGACGGCATCTGCGCCAAGGTGGTCGATGTCATGGAAGAGCTCAAGAAACGCGGCATGCGGGCCATCTTCCACCTGCCCGACGCCACCCGCTACCGCGCCCTTTTTACCGACCATTTCTGCGAGGGCCAGTCGATCACCGAATGCGACGCCTCGGATAGCCCCTGGGCCAAAGCGGCGATCGTGCGCCCCGAAGTCGCGGCCTTCCAGGCACAGCGCTGGCAGCACCTGATCGGCGCCTGCCTGGTCCCCGAAGCATCCCACCTGTCCTCGGTGGTCGTGGGCTACCGGGGTTGGGACGAAGCCCAGACGAGCTTCTTCGAATTCAGCGAACAGAATGACGGCGAGGTGGTTGCCGTCACCGGCGATCGCCAGCTGCCGTCGATCGTCAAGGAGTGGAACGACTACCTCACGCAACGCTACGACCCCGCCGGCGGCGTGCCGTCGGTGGCCCTCGCCAACGCCAGGGCCGCGTGGGGCTTCTCTGACCCCACGGCCGGCCCCGCCGTCAACGAATGCATGATGCCGTCGGGCGTCGCCGGTATGTGCCCGCCCAAAGACGGCGCCTTTTGCACCAACCGGGCGGGGGCCTACGCCAACCTCGCCAAGGAATACCGGATTTTCGCCGACACCCGGACCCGCGACAGTTTCCAGCTCCTGGTCGACGCCGTCCGGAACGCTGAGGACGCCTCGGTGGCCGATCCCTGGGAGAGCCACGCCGTCTCCTTCGCGGTGTCCAGCCTGCTCGCCTGGCCGGCGGCGAATGCCCAAGACCAGTGCGAGAAGGTGGCCGGCTATCGCATGGATCCGAGGACGGTGAGCGAACCCTTCGACATGGTCTCGATCAACTTCTACCCGTGGCGGAGCCGCACCGACCTGCCGAGCGACGCGCCGCTTTCGGAGGAATTCATCAAGATGCGACTGATGATCGACTACGCGCGGGGTGATGACTCGAGGCCGATTGTCTTGCAGGAAACCGGCGGCCCGAGCTGCGACGAGGTCCAGAACCCTCCGGCCGGCGTGACCGGCGTCTGCAACGGCGTAACCCAGGAGGCTTACGACGCAACGCAGGTCGAGGTCAACCGACTGGCGGCCGAAGCCGCCGCGGATCGATCGGTCGACGGCGCTTTGATCTTCGCCCTCAAGCCCAGGCCAAACAATCGGCGGTGGGGCCTCTACCGCCTGGACGGGACGCCCCGGGCGGCGGCGGCGGAGACCGATGAGCACCTAGCGATCATTAAACGATCGCCCGACGCGAGCTACAGTCCGCCGACGCTCAGCTCGACGATCGACGCTGACTATTGCTCGAACGTGCTCTTGGACTACACCTTGCTGCCGTGCGATCCGACGGTCGACCTCACCTGTACGTCGCCGGCGCCGGCCTCTGTTTTCGACCAGTATCTGCTCGACTACGTCGGAAGCTCGGTCGAGATCGATGTCGACTACACGTCTTCGGCCCCGTGTATCGGCTCGGCCTTCGCGTCGAATCCCAATCCCTGAGCCTGACCTGCGCCGGCGAAGGTGTTAGTTTGGCGGCGCCATGAGCCAACCGAAAGCACCCTCGGACCCGAAGGACACCCTCGCCGGCTCCTCCGGGCGCGTCCGCGGTCGCAACGTGCTCGGCGGACAGCTGGCCACCTGCTCTACGGATCCCCTCACGGGATTTTTCCGAGACGGCTGCTGCGCCACCGGGCCCAGCGACCACGGTCGCCACGTCGTCTGCGCCCACGTCACCCGCGAATTCCTAGAATTCTCACGGAGCCGCGGGAACGACCTGATCACCCCTCGGCCCGAGTTCCGTTTCCCGGGCCTCAAGCCGGGAGATCGGTGGTGCTTGTGCGCCGTCCGCTGGGCCGAAGCGCTCGAGGCCGGCGTCGCGCCGCCGGTGGCGCTCGAAGCCACCCACGAAGCGGCGCTGCGCTACGTGACGCTCGAGCAGCTCGAAGCCCATGCCCTCGGCGAGCACTGACTAAGGCCCAAGGCGACCTGACTTTTTCAGATAGGATTCGAGCTCTCCTGGGGCTGCCAATTCGAGGTCAGGGGGGCGAACCTGTTGATTTCTTCCGGGTCTGAATCCATGTTGTGTAGCGACCTGATTTTCATCACCAGGTGCCCCGGAAAGCACAGGCCTTCATCTTTCTTCATCCCCTGAATTCTCGTCCTATCTTTCGTGCGCTCTAAGCGTCCACGGTCATAGATTTGAATGATCTCAGGGTTCAAAATGTCATAAGAATACTTGGGCGGTGGCCACGCATCATCTTCGTTGTCAAAGCGCCATTTCCCCAGGTAGACCCAGGTCGGATGGTCCCACGGCTCGCAATAGCCTTCGACTTCAAGGGTCTCTTGGCCGATCAAAGAGTCGATGCCCAAGAGGGCCCCGCGGCTGATGGGTGCAAGAATGGCGGCACTTGCGTCTTTGATGTCTCGGATATAGCCCCAGTAGTCGTCGCCAAGGGGAATTGCCCGCATCGCGGCCCGCACGTCGCCGCTCATGGAAACCATTGCCGGTTTCGCCATCGCCGCCGTCATCGCTTATGGGGGCTGGCGGGTGATCCATCAAGGCTATGACCC
>JBCDKB010000477.1:0-6758 GCA_038747035.1 Acidobacteriota bacterium
GGCCGCCGCGGCCGCGGGGGTGACGTCGTGAGCGGCGCGCACGGGGCTCTCAAGCAGGTCCTCGCCGGCCGCGATCTGGACCGGGCCACCACCGAAGCCCTCTTCGGCCAGCTGATGGACGGAGAACTCTCCGAGGTCATGAAGTCGGCCCTCCTGGTGGGCCTGCTGATGAAAGGCGAGGCGGTGTCCGAGATCGCCGGCGCCGCCGCCGCCATGCGGGGCCGGGTGCGCCGGATCCCCCACGGCGAAGCCCGGGTGATCGATACCTGCGGCACCGGCGGCGACGGCAAGGGGACTTTCAACGTCTCGACGGCGGCGGCCCTGGTGGCGGCGTCGGCGGGCGCCAAAGTGGCGAAGCACGGCAACCGTTCGGTGTCGAGCCGCTCGGGCTCGGCCGATGTGCTCGCGGCGCTCGGCGTGCGTATCGACCTGGAGCCCGAAGAAGCCGGCCGGGCCCTGTCGGAGGTCGGCATCGCTTTTCTTTTCGCGCCGAGGCTGCACCCGGCGATGAAAGAAGTCATGCCGGTACGCAAAGAGCTCGGCGTGCGCACGATCTTCAACGTGCTCGGGCCGCTGACCAATCCGGTCGGCGCCACGCGTCAGCTGATGGGTGTTTACGCCGCCCAATTGGTGGAGCCGCTGGCCCACGTGCTGAAGGAGCTCGGCGCCGAGCACGCCATGGTCGTGCACGGCGCCGACGGGCTCGACGAGATCACCGTCACCGGCCCGACCCACGTCGCCGAGGTCAAGGATGGGGAAGTCCGCACTTTCGAGCTCGAGCCCGGTGATCTGGGCGTGGAGCGGGCTCCGGAGTCGACGCTGCTCGGCGGCGAACCCGAGGAGAATGCGGAGATGTTCGCCCGCCTGGTCGACGGTGAGGCCGGGCCGCTGCTCGAGATCACGGTCGCCAACGCCGGCGCCGCCCTCTATGTTTCCGGCGTCGCCCGGGACCTGCGGGACGGCGTGGAGAGGGCGCGGGCGACGATCGCCTCGGGCGACGCCAGGTCGACCCTCGACGCACTGCGGCGCTTCGGTCGATGAGCGCCATCGGATATCCTCAGACGGCAGAGACCGAAGCTCTCGGAGATAGCGACGTGGCACCCGGCAGTACTTCCAGCGGCATCCCAGACATCTTGGCCCGCATCGTCGAGAAGCGGCGTGAACGCCTGCGTATCGCCCGCGGGCAAGAGACGCTGACGGAGCCGCCGCGTCGGGCGGAGTTCCAAACGCCGGCGACGAATCCCTTCCTCGCCGGCCTCGAAGCTCAGCGCGGCAGCGCGGTCATCGCCGAGGTCAAGCTCGGGTCCCCGAGCCTCGGCTCCCTGGTCGGCACCTTCGATCCCGTGGAGCGCGCCAAAGCCTACAAGCGCGGCGGCGCGGCCTGCCTCTCGGTGGTGGTTGAGCCGGAGTTCTTCTACGGCGATTACCAGATCTTGACGCGCTGCGTCGAAGCGACGGGTCTACCCGCCATCGCCAAGGATTTCGTGGTCGACCCGCTCCAGCTGAAGTGGGCGAGCCGGGCCGGCGCCAAGGCGGTGCTGTTGATCGCGGCCCTCTATTCGGCGGCGGAGCTCCGCGAGTACGCCGACCAGGCCCGCAAGCTCGAGTTGGTGCCGCTGATTGAAACCCACGACGCCGCCGACGTCGCCAAGCTCGCCGGCGGCCGCTGGGAGCTGGTGGGGGTGAATAACCGCGACCTGCGGACTTTCACCGTCGACCTCGACACCTCCCGGGGACTACAGCCGACGCTGCCGACGGCGGCCTATAAGGTGGCGGAGAGCGGGATCCACACCCCGGAGGACCTCAGCTCGCTGCGCGACGCCGGCTTCGACGCCTATCTGATCGGCGAAGCGCTAGTGAAGTCCGGAGACCCCCAAGCCAAGCTGCAAAGCCTGCTGGGTCGCGGAGACGCCGCGTGACGGATCCGTCGCATTCCGGGCCCTCGGTGAGACCCCAGGTCAAGATCTGCGGCATTACGGATGCGGCCGACGCGTCGCGCTCGATCGAGCTCGGCGCCGAGCTCATCGGGCTGAATTTTTACGCCCCGAGTCCACGCTATATCGCCCCCGATGCCGCCGCCGAGCTGGTCGCCGAGCAGCGTCGGCGGGCGAAGGCCGAGGTGCTGTGGGTCGGGGTGTTCGTGAACGAGCCGGTGGCCCGCGCCGTCGAGATCGGCGAACGCGTCGGCCTTGACCTGCTGCAATTCCACGGCGACGAGACGCCCGAGCAGATAGCCCCGGTCGCCGGGCGGTCGATCAAGGCCCTGCGGGTGCGCGGTGACCTCACCGCCGACCTGCTCGATCCGTGGCGGGACCTGGGATTGTGGGGGCTGCTCATCGACGCCCGCCACGACACCCTCTACGGCGGCAGCGGCGAACGCTGGAATGTCGATTCGCTGCCGACGGCCCTCGGTGTTGGCCCGGCTCCCCTCAGCCGGGCTCCCCTCAGCCGGGCTCCCCTCAGCCGGGCTCCCCTCAGCCGGGCTCCCCTCAGCCGGGCTCCCCTCAGCCGGGCACCCGTGAGCCCGGCGCTTCGCCTCTTGGTGGCCGGCGGCCTCGATCCCTCAAACGCCGCCGACGTCGCCCGCGCAGCGCGGCCGTGGGGTCTCGATCTGTGCTCGGGGGTCGAATCATCCCCCGGACGCAAAGACCCGGACGCCCTCGAAAGACTTTTTTCGGCACTCGATGCCTTTGATGCTTTGAACACACCCCCCCAAGTGGCTCCCGCCGGCGCCGACCGCGCGACGGACGGCCCCAAGGAGCAGGAGAAAGAACATGGCCAGACCACTACCGCGGCCTGACGCCGGCGGTCATTTCGGCCCCTACGGCGGCCGCTATGTGCCCGAAACTCTGATGGCGCCGCTCCGCGAGCTGGCGGCCGCCTACGACAAATACAGCCGCAAGCGCGCCTTCCGCGGCGAGCTGCGCGAGCTGCTCACCCACTACGCCGGACGGCCGACGTCCCTTTACTACGCTGAACGCTTGAGCGAAGAGCTCGGGGGCGCGCGGATTTGGCTGAAGCGGGAAGACCTGCTGCACACCGGCGCGCACAAGCTCAACAACGCCATCGGCCAGTGTCTCTTGACCAAGACCATGGGCAAGAAGCGCATCATCGCCGAAACCGGCGCCGGTCAGCACGGCGTCGCCACCGCCACGGCGGCGGCCTTGCTCGGCTTGGAGTGCGTGGTCTACATGGGCGAAGAGGATTGCCGCCGGCAGCGCCTTAACGTCCAGCGCATGCGGCTGCTCGGCGCCGAAGTGCGGCCGGTCGATTCGGGGGCGCGCACGCTCAAAGACGCGATCAACGAAGCCATGCGTGACTGGGTCACCAATGTGCGTGACACCCACTACGTGCTCGGCTCTGTGCTCGGCCCGGATCCGTTCCCGCGCATGGTCCGCGACTTCCACCGCGTCATCGGCGACGAGGCCAAGCGCCAGCTCAAGGCGCAGGCCGGCACCGCGACGCCGGACCTCGCCATCGCCTGCGTCGGCGGCGGCTCGAATGCCATCGGCCTCTTTACGGCCTTCCTCGACGACCGCAAGGTGCGTTTGATCGGCGTCGAGGCCGGCGGCTCCGGCGAGAAGCTCGGCGAGCACGCCGCGCGATTCGACGGCGGCGCCCTCGGCGTGCTCCACGGCACCCGGACTTTCGTCCTGCAAGACGCGGACGGCCAGGTGGCGTCGACCCACTCCGTGTCCGCCGGCCTGGATTACCCGGCCGTCGGCCCCGAGCACGCCCTGCTGCGTGATGAAGGCCGCGTTGAGTATGTGCACGCCTCGGACGAGGAGGCGATCGGCGCCTTCCACCGCCTGGCGTCCACGGAGGGCATCCTGCCGGCGCTCGAAACGGCCCACGCCCTCGCCCACGTCGAAAAGATCGCCCCCCGCCTGGGCAAGCGCGCGATCATTCTGGTGAATCTCTCGGGGCGCGGCGACAAAGACGTCGAGTCGGTGCTCGAGTACGAAGCGGCCCGGGAAGGGGCCGGCGAGAGCACCGAGGAATTCGAGCTCGCCCAGATCGCGGTCCACCCGGCGGCCCGGAAGTGGGCGAACCCGAACTCCGAGGAGGACCCGTCGTGAGCGCGATCGGAGCTGCCTTTGGCAAGTGCAGGGAGGATAAACGCGCCGCTTTCATTCCTTTCTTGACCGGAGGTGACCCGGACCTCCGCACCACCGGCGAGCTGATGCACGCCATGGTCGCCGGCGGCGCCGACATCATCGAGCTGGGCGTGCCGTTCTCGGACCCGATCGCCGATGGCCCCACGATCCAGCGGGCGTCGAGCCGGGCGCTCGAGGGCGGCGCGACGCTGTCCGGCATCCTGCGCCTGGTGGCGCGGCACCGGGATCGCCTCGGGGTGCCGATCGTGCTTTTCACCTACTTCAATCCGATCCACGCCCGCGGCGTGTCGACGTTTGCCGAGCAGGCCGCCGCGTCTGGCGTCGACGGCGTGCTCTGCGTCGATATGCCGCCGGAAGAAGGGGCGGATTACGTCGGCGAGCTCCGCCGACAGAACCTCGACACGATTTTCCTGCTCGCGCCGACCAGCGATAAGGCCCGGATCCAGTCGGTGACCCGCCACTCGTCCGGCTTCGTCTACTACGTGTCGCGCACCGGCGTCACCGGCGCCCGCCAAGCGCTGCCCAAGGAGCTGATCAAGGAGTCCAAGCGCCTGCGGCGTCGGCTCGACCAGCCCCTGGCCGTGGGCTTCGGCATTTCGACCCCGGAGCAGGTCGCCCAGGTCGCCTCCGCCGCCGACGGCGTGGTGGTCGGCAGCGCCCTCGTGGAGCTCATCGGCGAGCACGGCGGCTCGAAGGATCTGCCGAGTCGACTCGAGACCCGGGTCCGCGAGCTGACGTCTCCGCTCGGCCAATGACGGGCCGCCCTTTCGGGGCCCGCCGTGGCTGAATCCGACCCCCCGCTTCCGCCGCCTCCCGGCGTTCCGCAGCCCGGAAGCCAGCCGGAGGCGGCTGCCGCCGATTCCGACGGCGGCTCACCGCCGGATTTCCTGAACGGCCTGGGGCATTCCCTGCGCACGCCGCTTTCGGGCATCCTCGGCATGGCGGAATTGCTCTTGGAGACGGAGCTCGGCCCGCGTCAACGCCAATTTGCGGAGGCGATTCAAACGTCGGGGCTGTCTCTCCTGGACCTCACCCGCGACGTGCTCGACTTGGCGCGCATCGAGGGCGGTGGCCTGGAGTTCGTCGAGCGATCCTTCGATGCGGAGCAGCTGCTGGTCGACGCGTCGCAGGCGATCCGGCCCCGGTGCGAAGCCCGCGGCGTCGAATTGCAGGTGTATTGCGACCCTATGCCCGGGCGGCTCCGAGGCGATAGCGTGAGACTCCGGCGCGTCGTCGATCACCTGCTCGAGAACGCGCTTTTCTTCACCCACCGAGGGCGCATCGCCCTGGCTGCCGACGCCGAGTCGGCGGGCGGGCTGACCCTGCTGCGGGTGCGGGTCTCCGATACCGGCGCCGGGCTCTCCCGTCAGGCCGCGGCCCACATCTTCGAGCCCTTCGCCCCGGTCGGCTCGGCGGGGCACGGCGGCGGCACGGGTTTGGGGCTGGCGATCTGCCAGCGCACGGTCACCGCGATGGGCGGGTCGATGGAAGTGGAGAGTCGCGAAGGCCGCGGCTCGACGTTCTGGTTCCGAGTGCCGATGACGGTCGTCGATACGGCGGAACCGCCGCCGGTGCCTCCGGCGCCGAAGCACGGCAGATCCCTCGCGGGCATCCCCAGGCACGAGATCCGCGTGCTGGTGGTGGAGGACAACGCCGTCAATCAGCTGCTGGCGGTGCACCAGCTGAAGTTCCTCGGCTTCGGCGTCGAGGCCGTAGAAAACGGCAAGCTGGCGCTTCAGAAATTGGCCGGCGAGCGATTCGACCTGGTCTTGATGGACTGCCAGATGCCGGAGCTTGACGGCTGGGAAACCACCCGCCGCCTGCGGGCGGCGTCGGGGCCGGAGCACAACGTGCCGGTCATCGCGGTGACGGCCCACGCCATCGAAGGGTGGCGGGAGAAGTGCTTCGCCGCCGGTATGGATGACTACCTGCCGAAGCCCTATCGCGAGAAGGATCTGCTCGACGCCATCGAACGTAATCTTCGACGGTAGCCGGCTGCCGATCTGGCTCCTTGGACGGGGGCGGCCCGTCGCCCCCCGGTATTCATTCCCAGCCACCCCCGAACATCCCGAACTCCGGCGAAACTGTCGCCCCGTCGTCGGCGAAGGCCTGGACGGCGGCGGCGAGGTGCCGCGCCGCGAAAGGACCATCCATGCGCCTAGCCTTGGCCCAGATCGCTTCCTCCGAAGACCGAGCCCAGAACCTGAGTCGCGTGCTGGACTCGATGGACGAAGCCGCGGCCGCCGGCGCCGAGGTGGTGGCGTTTCCGGAAGTCGTGCTCGATCGCTTCTTTCCCGCGGAGCCCGGGACGGACGCTTGTCGAAGTGACGCCCACCGCCTGGCGGAGCCGATCCCCGGTCCGACGGTCGAGAAACTTCAGGCGAAGGCGAAGGCCCACGGCCTGGTCACGGTCTTCAACCTTTACGAGCGAGTCGATCGGGGCGATCGGCGCCTCTTTTTCGACAGCTCACCGGTTATCGACGCTGACGGGCGCCTGCTCGGCACCACGCGCATGGTGCACATCACCGACTACGAAGGATTCCATGAGCAGGACTACTACGACCCGGGCGATACGGGAGCCCCCGTCTACGACACCGCGGCGGGGCGGATCGGCGTTGCGATCTGCTACGACCGCCACTA
>JBCDKB010000478.1:0-6663 GCA_038747035.1 Acidobacteriota bacterium
AGGCACGAGCGTCGACCAAAGCAACGCTCGACCCCGACGTCGACCGCCTCGCCTTAATCAGGGTCTCTGAAGCACAAGCTCATTCAGGTGAGCCCGGCTTCGGCCTTGAGGAACTCAGAGATCGCCAGGCTTTCGACCCGGAATCCGGAGCGTATGAGCAGGTCCCGGGTCTCGGCGAACTCAGCCGGCAGCGCGACTGCGCCGTCGCCGAGACGCAGAACGTTCGCGCCAAAAGGCTCGGACGGTGGCACGTCGAGTCTCCGGAGGCCCACGAAAGGCCGCGGGTCGACCCAATCACGATTCATCAGCACCGTGCCGTCGTCGGGCGCCGTGCAGCCGGTCTTGAGGTGCAGGCAGCCGGTGACCGGAACGCCCACCACGGAATAACCCAGCGGCTCGGCGATGGCCGCTAAAGCCCTAAGGCCACCGGCGTCGGTCCGGGTCCCTTGGCCCACGAAGAGGCGCCGCCCGATGCGCAGGACGTCGCCCCCTTCAAGTTTGGCCGGCGCCGCAATCCGCACCGTCGGCCGGTACGCCCCCAGGGCCAACTCCATGAGGCGGGACTCCGGCTGCCGCGACGCCACACCCATCGGTGTCAGGACGGCGACTTCGTCGAGCACCACGGCCGTGTCTTCCACGAAGACGGAATCCGGAAGCTCGAGGTTGCCGTCGAGTACGGTGACCTCGAATCCATACCGACGCAGCCGGTTGACGTAGGCCGCGTGCTGACGAGCGGCCCGCTCGACGTCAATCGGGGCGGCGTCGAGGAAGGTCAGTTCGCAATCCTGGAGCCGCGGCGACGGACGGTGAACCAAGGCGCGCCGCCGCAGCCGCGGGTCGATATCGCTAGTTGGCATAGGCCTCTTCAGTCAACATAGCCCAGCGCCCGCAGGATGCCGAGGGTTTCTTCGTCAAATTCGTCCACTTCTTCGCCCACCTCCAGCCGGCTGCCCCGCGTGATGAAGCCCCGCAGGCGGGCCCGGAGCCACTCGACCTCGAGCCGCGGATCGCCGGCCAGGTTGCGCTGCTCCCCCGGGTCGTTCTGGAGATCGTAGACGTGCTCCAAAACGGACTCCCGGGCGCCGCCGCGGCCCATGCCCGGCAGCTCCCCGTCGCCGGGCGCCCAGATCAGCTTGAAGCGGCCGTCTTCGGCCATATGGTAAGTCACGCCGCGCCCAGATTTGGTGCCGAAACGGATGCGCGGCGCGCCGTCGCCGCGGAGTAAGTGGGGCCACAGGGACCGGGCCTCACCGAGGCCGTCGGCGGGCGCTTCGCCGATCAGCGCGCGCAGCGTCTCGTGGAGGTCCACGCCGTCCGTCAGGCCATCGATCCGGCGGGGCTCGAGGGTGCCCGGCCAGTGGAAGATCATCGGCACGTGCAGCATCTCGCGGTAGAGCGTGAAGCCGTGGAGGATTCCGCCGTGCTCGTAGAGCTCTTCACCGTGGTCGGACGTCACGATCAGCAGCAGATCCCGGTCGGCGTATCGGCGCCGGAGCTCGGTGAGAAACGGCCCGAGGTGATGGTCGTTATACGCCAGGCCGCCGTCGTAAAGCTGGTGCAAACGCCTCCGGTCCGCCGGCGAGGCGCCCTCCGGGCCCTCCTCCGTCAGCCGCCTGAGGGTCAAGCGATCGCCTGCGACGCTAGACCCTCGCTCGGTGACAAATTGGGAGCGGAACGGCTCGGGCGGATCGTAGGGGCTGTGGGGGTGGACGGTGTGTAAGTAAAGGAAGACCTTGTCGTCGGTGCCGAGGCTATCGAGCCACTCGAGGGCGGCGCCTTGAACGCGCTCGGCGTCGTCGTTATAGCCCCGGGTCGAACGACGCGGCTCCGAGGTCGGCGCCCGGGCGAGGACTTCGAAGCCGCGGATATTGCCCAGCGGCGCCGACAAGTTGCCGTTACCCGAGAACGCGCCGGTGCGGTAACCGGCGCCGCGGAAAAGTTCTGCCAAGGTCGCGGGGCCGTCTTCCGGCAGCTTCTTCTCGCCGAGCAGCGGGTAATAGCGGCCCGTGAACAGCGACTTGGTCGATGCGGTGGTGTTCGGAGCCACGCTCTGGTGATCGAGGAAGGTCACCCCGTCGAGCGCCAGGCGGTCGATATTCGGCGTCGCCCGCGGATCGCCCCCGAGGTGGCCGACGGCTGAGGCGCGCAGCGCATCGAGAACGTAAAGCACCACCACCGGCGGGGCGTCCGGAACCTCCGCCGTCGGCGGCGCATCGACGAGGCCGGACTGCTCTACCTTCAAGTCGAGCCACGTCGCCGGCGGCCCCTCCCCCCGAGCGATCAGGCGCACGCGATGGGGTTCGGGTCCTGCGGCCGCGACATCGCGGCCGAGTCGAAGGTCGATGTCGATCTCGACTTCGCCGCGCAGCCGCCCCAGGAACCCCGCCTTGACGGGATGCCGCTCTTCCCCGCCGCCCGCGGACTCGACCACGATCTCAAAGCTCTGGCCCGGGGACACGGGATCCGGCCACTCGAGGCGCCCGCGCAGGCGAGCCCGGGGCCGGAGCGGACGGACGATATCGACAAAAGAGTCTCCGGACTGTTCGATCCGGCCCCCTTCGATAGCGACACTCCCCGGCACCGAGGTGCTGCGCAGCCCGGACCGCCTCACCACCAGCCCGACGCCCTCCGGGAGATCGAGGTCGAGGACCACGCGCCCCGCGGGCAGGTCGTCGGGGAGCTCGAAGTCGACCGGCGCGGTGCGCGACAGCGACCCCGGCGGCCCCAGCTCGACATCCGCGACCTTCCGGTCTCCGGCGTAGACCGCGGCCGTGCGGTTGAGCAAGTCCTCGGGCGACGCCTCCGCCGGTCCATCGACGAAGGTCAACTGGAGGGTCCGGGACCGGGCCGTCAAGTGGATGATTTCGAAGCGCCCGAGCTGACCCGGTAGCGGCCGCGCGACCACCGCGCCGTCGTCGGCCTTCGTCAACTCCCAACCCGCGAGCAGGCGCTGGCCGGCGGCGGCCTTAACGATCTCGAATCCCCGCGCTTCCACCAGCACGTCGGCGGGCCACCGCTCGTCGAGCAGCGGTTCAACCCACACGTCCTGGTCCGGGATGAGCTCGCACCCGACGGCGACCAGGCCGACGACGAGGCAGAACGCCGTCAGCCACCGGGACCGCCGCCGAATCGGCGTCCACCCCGTCACGACCTATCCCCGCCGCGCCACCACACAAAGACCGCGATGACGACGCCGGCGATCAGCCACGTCAGAGTCCGCGGCACGAGGACCGCCGCTAGCGACGCTTCCGCAGACGCGCCCAAAGACTGGAAGAGAAGCACCATCGAGCCTTCGTAGACCCCGAGCCCGCCGAGCGTGACCGGCAGCATATTCACCAGCCGGCCGACGCCGCTGAGCCAGAAGATACCGAAGAAGTCCACGACGGATCCGAGCATACGGAATCCTAACCAGATCTGCGCCGTGAAGATGAGACTCTGGACAGCCGCCGCGCCGACGTTGAGGGCGAGGGCTAGCGGGTGGCGTCGTGCGAAGGTGAAAATTGGATCGACGGCGTCGATGGCGCGGGATAGCGAACCGTCCCCCTCAGGTCGCAGGCGCCGGAGGCCGCGGCGCACCGGCTCCGACGCCGCCAGCAGCACGAGCGCCCCGAGCACGCCCGGAGCGAGCCACAGCGGGTCGAGCCCCAGGTAAAGCACGGCCCCAACGGCCCCCATAGCGCTGACCATGGCGAGGGTGATGACCTTGTCGAGCACCATGGCGACTACCGTCGGCCCGGCGCCGAAACCCCGCTGGCGCATGAAGTAAACGAGGGAGACTTCCCCCAAGCCGGCGGGGGTGAAGGTGCCGAGGTTCAGCGAAATGAAGTGCCAAAGCATCGCGATCCTCGGCGAGACGGGCCGATCCGACGCCGCCTCGACGAGGTGCCAAAAACGCCACGCGCGCACGAAGTAGAGCGCCGGCCTGAGCAGCAGAATTCCAACCAGGTATCGCAGGTCAGCGCCGCGCAGGGCCTCGAGGAAAGCCCGGGCGTCGACGATCCGGAAAAGGATCCAAACCAGGCCAACGGTCGCCGCAAAGCGCACCGCGAACTTCCACCGCGCTTGATGCCTGGGGACCCGCACCCCAGGGTCGGTCGCGCCGCCACCCGTCTCCGGGTCCGCCATGGTCAGCTAGGCGCCCGAGCTGGACGCCGCGGCCGATGTCCACACGTCGGACGGACGCACCCCCGCGGCCGGCGGCGCCATCCCGTGGTGGGCGGAGTCCTCTGTGAGTAGCCGAACTTCGTTCACTTGCCCGCAGCGGCCGAGCTCGATGCGCTTCACCAGGCGCCAGTCGGCGTCGTAGACCTGGAGCGCGCCGGAGGTGAGCCAGCGGTTCGAGCGATTGGCGACCGACGAAATGCCCACCAGCTTGTAGCCACCGCCGACGGCGACGCCGCGCGGGAAGCCGCCGGTTTCACACAGCACCCGGCCGTCGACCGTCTCGATCTGGCCGCCCCGCGAATTGCACAGGGCGACGGAGCCGTCGTCTTCGCGCCAGACATTATGGGCGGCGCGGCCGGCGCGGAACTTTCGAACGACCTCGCGTCTGGGGTAGGTCAACTCCCACACGTCGCTCGGGCCGTTATTGTGTCCGAGGATAAAAAGACGCTCCCCTTCAGGCGCCGCGCCGTCGATCCAGATCGAGTTGAAATGGTGGGTATCCCGGTCGTGGTGCTGGGGGTCCGGGGACGGGTACCACGCCTCCCAAGACCGGCCGTAGCCGACCACGTAGCGATCTTCCCGCGAGCAGGAGCAGTAAATCAGCCCGTCGCGGTAGATGATCTGGTGCAGGCCCCCGGCGATGAGCGGGAACTCCATCCGGTCGAGCAGCTTCAACTCGGCGTCAAAGATCAGAAGCCGGGGTCGCTCGATCCTCGAGGTCGGCGTGAACGGCGGATACCACCGCGCCGCTACGAAATAGTGACGTTCATCCCACGTGATGCCCGGGTAGAGCCCGTGCCCTTCGTCGATGACCCGCCGGTCGCCCGACGCCACGTCGACCTCGAAAAGGCTGCGGGACGTGGCGACTAAGGCTCGGAGGGATTCACTCATCAAACGGTTTCTCGCGGACCGATGGAGAATATCTGACGGGGTAAATAAAACAAGGGCGCGGAGTCGTCTCCGCGCCCTGTTATCAAGCTCCCGCGAGGGGCGCTTCGCGTCACTCAGCCTTCTGGGCTTCAAGCTCTTCGAGACGCTGGGTGAGCTCGCGGTTCTGGGCCGTCAGCTCTTGCACGGCGAGCCAGAGGGCCATCTGTACTTCCTGACCGTTGATCATGGTGTCCTCGCCGCGACCAAAGACCGAATGGAAGTCTTCAGCCATCAGGCCAAGCTTATCCTTGGGGCCGTCGATGTAGTCGTAGGTGAAGACTCCGACGTCGGAGATCTTCGAGAGGATGTCGTCGCCAGCCACCTCTTCGAGGTTTTCCTTCTTGGCCCGGGACGAGGTGTTGGTGAACATCACGTCACCGGCGTTCAGACGCGAGAAGGTCACCGCGTCGCCGACGACGAAGTCCGCCGGAATGAACTCATCAGTGCAGCCGATGCACACGTCACCGTCCGCATCGACGCGCAGACGCTCAGCGGCGCTCGTCCAAAACGACAGCACGTTCTGGTTATTCCGATAGATCACGCGTCCCTGATTGAAGGAATCGGCGTCGCCGAAGGTCATCTGCGCGTTGCCTGCGTTACCGCTGATGATCGAGATGATGGCGCCGTCCCCAGTCGCTGCGTTTCGCTGGAAGAGCGAGACCACTGAAGAATTGGGTGAGCTAAAGGACGAACCGCCGGCTCGGACGTGGAAAGGGGCGCCTGGAGAGTCCGTCTGGATACCGACTTCGTTATTAGCGTCGAGAAAGAGCGTGTCGGTGTCGGCGCCGGGCTTGATGCGGAAAGGCAGCTGGGAGCCGTTGGTCACGTCGCGGATGAAGAAGTTGGCTTCATTCGACACCAGGTCGAAAGTCTGCGGCGTGAAGCCGGAAGAGCCGTCCTGCTCGAGGCGCAGCGTCGGGCTGTCGCCGTCGACGACGTGGAGCTCGACCACCGGATTCAGCGTGCCGATGCCGATGTCGCTGTCGGCTTCGACCACGAGGGCGTTCGCCGAAGCGCCGGCCTCGACGCGGAAGGGAGAGCGGCCCGCCGACGAGTCTTCGATCGAGAAGTGGTTGGTGCCACCGTTGGAGGTGTCATTCGCGACGAGGCGCCAATCGTTCGTCGGGAAGGACGCCGAGTTCGACGTGTCTTGGAAGTGGATGCGCAGGTTGTTTTCCTTCAGGCGCAGGGTGTCGAAGCCGAAGGATTCGCCATTCACACAGTCGTTACCGATGCAGGCGCTGAAGGTAATGACCACGTCGTCGTTGAAGACCTGATCCTTGGTGGCGATATCGCGGTCGTCGGTGAGCGAACCCGGGGTGGGCTCGATCACGGCTCCGTTCACCACGCGGAAGGAGCCGTTGAACGTGTAGTTCTCCACGTTGAAGCCGCGCACCGGCTTTTCGCTGGCGCGGGCTTCTTTCATGGCGGTGCGAACGTCGGCGCTGAGCGGCTCGACCATCGTGACCTGCCATTTATAGTGGCCGTCGGTGAGGCCCGAGGCGAAGGCGAGGGACATGGGCTCGCCGTCCGCGATTTTGGCTTTTTGGACGTAGCCGTCGGGGCCGG
>JBCDKB010000479.1:0-6661 GCA_038747035.1 Acidobacteriota bacterium
CTGGGGAGCACGCTGACGCTGCCCGCAGAGGTTTCCATCGAGTCCCAGGTCCCGTCGACGGGCAGCTTCAGCGACGCGGCGTCGACCACCGGCACCTGGACCCTCGGCGACCTGGCCCCGGGGTCCAGCGAAACGCTGGTGATCACCCTCACGGCCGGGGCGTCCGCGGCCGCCGCCGCGGACGCGATCGGGGCGGCCGCCGCGGTCACGGCGGTCAACGAAGCGGACGTCGACGATTCGAATGACTCGGCCGCGGAAAGCACCTCCATCGACCGCCAGGTGGACCTGGACGTCGCGGCGGCGGAGTCGATCGACCCGGCGGTGGCCGGTTCCGGATCTGGCAACCTGGTCTACACGGTCACCGTCAGCAACGGCGGACCGTCCCTGGCCACCGGTGTGGAAATCGGCAATACGCTGACCCTGCCCGCCGATGTCACCATCGATTCCCAGGTTCCGTCGGCGGGCAGCTTCAGCGACGCGGCGTCGGCCGCCGGCACCTGGACCCTCGGCGACCTGGCCCCGGGGGCCGACGAGACGCTCACCGTGACGTTGACGGTGGGGGCCTCGGCGGCCGAGGGCACGGACGTGGTCACCGACGCCGCCGCCGTCACGGCGGTGAACGAGACCGATACCGACGACGCCAACGATTCGGCCTCCGAATCGACCTCGATCGCCCGCGAGATCGACCTCGCCCTCTCCATGTCGGAGACCGGCCAGGTCTCGGAGGTCCTGCTCGGCGGCGCCCTGACCTACGCCCTGACGGTGACCAACAGCGCCAGCGACGTCGCCGATGTCATCCTCACCGGCACCGTCCCGGAGAACACCGGCTTCGATTCGGGCTCGAGCAGCGACGGATGGCAATGCCTGCCCGACGACTCCGCCGGTTCCACCTGCACCTTCGCCGTCGGCGACCTGGCCGGCGGCGGCGAGTCGTCCGCCACCTTCGCGGTCCTGGTGAACGAGGCCGTGGACCGTGACGTCACCGAGATCGTCAACGAAGCATCCGTCGCCACCGAAGCCGGCGACGACGACGCCACGCCGGCCGACAATACGGCCGAGGTCACGACCGACGTCGACCTGCCGCCCATCGTGGAGCGCGTCGACACCGTGTCCTCAACCGCCGACGGCGAGCTGTTGGACGGCGAGGCCCCGCGCGGCCCGGTGACGCAGATCCTGCTCGAGTTCTCCGAAGAGGTGACCGGCGCCGACACGGCGTCGAGCTTCCTGCTGGTGGAAGCCGGCGACGACGGAGCCTTCTCGTCGACCTGCTCCGGCGTCTCCGGCGATGACGTCTCGGTCACCGTGGAGTCCACCGTCTACGACGAGTCCGGGACCTACGACGGGCCCACCACCCGTTTCGAGCTAGGTTATGGCCTGCCCCTGCAAACCGGCCGCTACCGCGTCCTCGCCTGCGGCGCCGACATTGAGGATGCCGCCGGCCAAAGGCTCGACGGCGACCTCGACGGGGCCGTCGACGGCGACTTCGCCCTCGATTTCTCGGTGAGCGATTCCAGCCTGCTCCAGAACCCGAATTTCGACCAGGCCCTGGCGCCGTGGACGTCCCTCGAGTTCTCCTGGGACAGCGACGACCGGGACGGCGCCCCGTCCTCCGGCTCGGCGGAGTCCCCCGCCGCCGCGCTCGGCGTGAGCACGCACCCCTGCATCGACGTGTCCACGGTCGAAGGAGGTCTCTACGCCGGCCTGTCGACCCTGATCGACGATCCCGGCGCCGTCACGCCGAGCGTTCACCTTGAGCTGGAGTTTTACACCGAAGCGAATTGCCAGGGCACCCTAGTCGGCACTGAAGTCGCTGTTGGGGCCATCGGCTCGACCGGCTCCGCGTGGATCGCGCCGAGCCTGTGGCGGTCGATCCCGGCGACCGCCGCCTCCGCCCGGCCCAGTCTGGTCTTCCAGTCGAGCGACGGTTCCGGCTCAGCCCACGTCGACGCGCTCTCGCTCGTTCCCATGCTCTTCGGCGACGGATTCGAGTCGGGAGATACCGGCGCCTGGACCGCGACTGTGCAGTGAAGCCGGGCCCACCTCAACGCGACTAGCCAGGCAGAAGCCAGATGGGCTCGATCGACGGGGTCAGTTTCCCGGTTTTGTCCTGATAAGAACTTCGAAATCCAAGAGTCTTCGGTCGCCGCAGCTCTCGGCTCGGCCTTGTGCCGGGAATATTCCGCGTTCCCGATCGTTAAGACGGTGCACGGGGCTTGCGGTGGCCAAGGGGCTCGGCGCCAGCGTTGAGCTCCAGAGGAGAGGGCGATGAGTGAAAGAACCTGTCGCCTCCTTGGGACTCTTAGTCCGTTCAGCTACTGCGGCTTGGAACCCCACGTTGGGCTCGAAGCCGCGAGATAGGGCGACGGCGGCTGGAGGAACCCTGCTGTCCGGATCTTCAGACAAATATTTTGAGGTGAATATGAGATATGTAGTCGGTCTTTTGATGATGGCAGTCCTTCTTGGTTGCGGAGTTGGAGACCCAGCAGAGGATTTTTCTGACTCAATGATCTCAAAGGCGAAGGCAGGCTCTGACTACTCGATTGCGTATGCGGGTTTTGAGATCAACTGCGCGACGCTCATGGGGTCAGAAGAGGCCCGTCCGGGCGGGTTGACCTGCGGATTTCTAAACGAAGTCCAACAGTACTACCGGGGTGAACGAACGATCTGTGATCCAAAGGCAGCGACAACTTCTCTTGCAGCCATAGCGGACGCTGGAGACCATCTGCAGTTCCATGGGCAGAGTGGCGTTCTCGCTTACGCCTCGGTGGTTGGTTCGATGGCAAAGGCGGCGGCGGGTAACTTAGAGTGGCGGGAAGAGATGATAGCTATCGACCCGGCGAAAGCTGCAGACTATTATTCGATTTTCCTCGCTCTTGAGCAGATCAAGAAGGAACTGAGCAGTGGAAAGTCAGCCGTCGAAGCTGTCGAGGAAACAGCACGCTCTTTCGCGGAACGAAACGCTGTCTTTCCAAACCCCCATCGTTCGGAGAGCCCAATCAAAGCAATGCTTGTGATGAATCCGATTATGTCCGCCTATGCGGTCTGTGGGGCGAACTACCCTGAACCTGGGTGGGCTCAAGCGGCGCCAAAATGAGGTTCCACAAGTCCCTCGATTAAAGCGCTCTCGAAATTCCAGGCGTGTCGACGAGCCCGATGCGCGTCGGCCGGCTCCCTCACCCAGCGGGGCTTGACCCCGGCAGCCTCGACCCTAAGGCTGCCGCACCGGCAGCACGAGGCGCGACGGGAAGTCGCGCCCGTGGTGGACGGCGTTCTTGGCCGTGGCGGCTTCGGTCTCGGTGATGTTGTCGCCGCCCGTATTGAGATTACGGTCGTAGCGCGGGAAGTTGCTGCTCGAGATTTCGAGGCGGACGCGGTGGCCTTTGCCGAAGACGTTGGCGGTCGAGAGCGGACCGAGGGTGATCTCGTAGACTTCGCCGTCCTCCATCCAGACTTTTTTGTCGAAGCCCTCGCGGTAGCGGGCCCGCAGGATGGTGTCGTCGAGGTTGAGGGCGCGGCCGTCGGGGGCGACGTCGACCAGCTTGACGGTGAAGTCGGTGTCGCGGGCGTCGGAGGAGACGTGGAGCACGACGTCGATCCAGCCGGCGACGTCGAGGGGCTCTTCCAGGGCGTCGCTGGTGTAGACCAGCACGTCGTGGCGGGCTTCGACGCCGCGCTGGTCAAAGGAGCCTTCGACCTCGCCGCCGAGGCAGCAGAAGTTACCGCCCTTGGTCGGCACGGGGTTGTGCGGATCGTAGGTGAAGCTGTCCTTGGCGGGCTCGCCGACCGTGGCCGTTAGGCGGCCGTCGCCGAAGAGACTGTTGGCGGCGCCGCCGCTGGTGAGGTGCATCGTCAGCGGCTTGGACGCGGGCGGCCAGTCCGGCGCGTCGCGCCACTCGTTCTTGCCCATGGCGAAGTAGCGCACCCGCGGCTCGTTCCGGTCATAGGCGCTCGCCGCCTCGTCGTCGACGGGCTTGGTATGGCGGTCGAGGAAGTTGAATACGATGTCGTCGAAGCCGAAGTCGACGTCGCCCATGGCCATCTCGCCGACCACCGTCGGATCCTTCAGGCGATACATGGCGCAGTGCGGGGTCGGCGCCACGACCATATATTGGTGGTCCCGCATATTCTCGTCGGCCTTGGAGCGCACGTGCTCGAAGAGCGCCAGATTCGGGCCGACGGAGAGGTCGAACCACGAGTTGACCCACAGGGCCGGGACGGAGAAGTCCTCGTGGTCGTGGTAGAGCCCGCCTTCGTACCAGCCCGCGTCGTCGGGCGTACGCTGGATGAATTTCTGGAACGTGCCCTTGGGGCCGCCGGCGTGGTCGACCACGTCGCCGATCGGCAGGTGCCAGAGCGCCGTCTTCCAGTTGACGGACGGCATCTTGGGCGCCAGGTCGAAGTAATTCGAGAGTCGCACGCGGTCCTCGTCGGAGAGGTCGGCGGGTAATTTCGGACGCTGTTCATTCTGCGTGCCGTAGAGCCAGGTCACCATCGGCATCTGCACCGCGCCGCCGCGGTACATATTGCCCTGCTCGTAGAACGGCCCCATGCGGCCGATGCCGGCGCCGGCGGCCATCGGCACCGCCGCGGCGTGGGCGGGGTGGTCGAGCGACGCCAAGGCCATCTGCCACTCGGCGGTAGAGGAGCAGCCGAGCGTCGCCACCTTGCCGTTCGACCACGGCTGCTCGGCGATCCAGCTGAGCGCGTCGTAGCCGTCGGTGCGGGGGAAGCCGAGGATCTCCCACTCGCCTTCTGAGAAGTACCGACCGCGTTCGTTCTGGACGACGAAGACGTAGCCGCGTCGCACGGCGTCGAGCGCGTATTTGAGCATCGCGTTCGGTCGCGCCGGATTCGAGCCGCGCAGGCGCGAGAAGTTGTAAGGCGTCCGCCAGAAGATGGCGGGGAACGGACCGTCGCCCTTCGGGATATAGAGTTCCGTCGCCAGTCGGACGCCGTCGCGCATCGGCACCATGACCATGCGTTCGACCGTCGCTTCGCTCTCGAGGTCACCGCGGCGAATCTCGTCGCTCACGCGGTGGATCTGGGCGTCAGAGGCGAGCGGCAGGAGCAGAATACCGAGAAGGCAAGCGACGAGGACTGGAGCTTTTCTCACATCGGGCCTTTCTCCGATCCTGGATCCGGATCGGGAAGCGTGGGGCAGACGAAAGGGTGCGGGGGCGCACTGGGATGCTAGCAAAGGATGGCGCCGCCTGTCGGGCGGTCGGTGATAGTTCGGTGAATTTTTCTGAGACATGACTTGACATGTCAAAAAGCGATGATTATGATTCTTTCCGTCATGGAGATTTTAGCGATCACCCAACGCGCTTTGCAGACCTCCGGTGCCCGCAGCACCGTGAGCGGTCGCTCGCGCTTACTCTCCCTCTCCTATCCGCAGTCCCTTGGACTGCTTAGCAGCTATTCGCTTAGCAACTCTTCGCTAGGCGGGTATCTGCTAAGCCAAGGCAGCGGCAGGGAAGGCGATTATCCAGGGCGACGTGATGGCTAGTTTCTAGCTTAAACGCTGACATGGAAGAGCTTAAAGCCCCTCTGCCGACAAGGTCGAGGGGCTTTTTGCTGTCTGGCTAGACCCGTCGACTCCTGCCGGCTTCAGCGGATCGGAGGCGTGGAGCAGGGCCAGCCGATGGAGTGTCCAAGCCTTCCCAGCTCTGCGCAGACATCCGCGACCAGCGCAAAAGGGTTTCCTTGGGATGGAAATCAACGGGAGAGCTGCGTTAAAAATATTTTCAGAGACGCGAAAAAATAGTTATGGCGTCGTACTCCAACCGGCAGAGAGAGCGGTTTCAGAAGCCGTCCAGTGTGGGTTCGAATCCCACCGACGCCACCATCTTCCCAGGCTCCGTAGCCCAACTGGTAGAGGCAGCAGGTCGAGAACCTGTCCAGTGGGAGTTCGAATCTCCCCGGGGCCACCAATTTCACTAAGACCGACAGCACAAAACGGGGACGTAGATTCGGTATGGAGCCGTTGGCGACTGTAAATCGTCTGCCGCGGACGCGGCCCTGGGGGTTCGATTCCCTCCGTCCCCACCATTCCCCCATTTAACGCCGCACGATGCTGTCACTCCTTCCCCTTTCTGGATCCGTAGCCCAATCGGTAGAGGCAGCGGTCTCAAAAACCGTAGAGTCCGGGTTCGAATCCCGGCGGATCCACCATCGATGGGCCCAGCGCGAGCTTCGGTTAGTCTTGCGCCGATGCGCTTCTCCCTTGGGTCTCGCTGGCGGGCCATACTCTCGAAGTTCGTGCTGCTGCTCTTCGGCACCTGCATCGGCCTCGTGCTGGCGGAGGGGGGGGTCAGGGTCCTGGAGCCTGACCTCAAGGACGTCGTCGAGGCGAATTTCGAGCGTCACTCGTACCGCATCCACGCCAATCCGCGGAATACGGTCGCGTGGCGAAAGCACCCGGATAGCGGGGTCCAGCATCCGGTGATCTTCAATAGCCGGGGGCTTCGGCAGCACACAACCCTCAAGGCGCGCACGTACGCTGGCAACGTCTTTTAGAAGTTCTGAATGCCGGTCGGTTGGGTCACACAAGAGGACGCTACGGTCAAAAATCGGCTCAAAGCCTGTTTGAGGGCTAAAATGAACGGTATTTTGGTCGAGCAAAAGTTCGGAAACCACCGTACGAGCGATCTGCTCTTTTTCA
>JBCDKB010000480.1:0-6648 GCA_038747035.1 Acidobacteriota bacterium
ATCGGCGCCGTCGACCAGCTCAGTGGCCACATAGAGCTGCCCCCCGACCACGCCGACGTCATGCACCGCCAGCACGTTCGGGTGATTCAGCTTGGCGAGGGCCTGGGCCTCCCGCGCCAGGCGTCGCTGGGTCCGCCGGCCCGAGCGTGCGGTCAAGCGCTGGGGATGCACAACCTTAAGCGCCACCCGCCGGTCGAGCTCCGGATCAAAGGCTGAATAAACCACGCCCATGCCACCGGCGCCGAGCGGCTGCAGGACGACGTACCGATCCAGCGTCGCGCCCCGCGGCAGCGCTGGACGGTTCTCGACGACCGCGTCGTCGCTTGGATTAATCGTCTGGGTGACTTCCATGGACTCTCTTGCAGATACGCGCGCCGCCTTCGGCTCGACTTATTCCATACCCCTCTGGGATCGACGCGGTCGGTAGGTTATTGCAAAACGTCCGAGACCGCCTCTGCCCTAGCACATCGATCATTTCGCCTCCCTCCGGTCTGCGATTCAGACCCTGTCCCAGCTCAAGCGACGCTTTCTATGGCCGGTCGCCGGTGAGACCGGGTCTCGGGCGCCGGTTTCACTCGGGTAGACCGCCGAGAGTGACAAATCCTCTCACCCTGTCTTAAGGCGTTTCACGGATCTGGCCGTTTCACAGATCCGGGCGCTTCACGGACCCGCGCCCACGGCGGCGCCACGTGCAGGGGACGTCAGGGGCTGTGGGGTTGGGCCCGGGCTCCACCGGAGCGCCGGCTGGCCCCTCCGACGGCACTCGTTTAGAGTCAGCCCACACTCTTTGGTGCACATCTGTTGGGGTGGCCCCGCGGGGACCCGCCCTGTTGAATCGAGTGGAGGCTTCTTTGCCCACCCCCAATCCGATCCTCGAAGAAATGCTCGCGCGCCTCTACGGCGCCATGATGCGAGGTCCGCAGCTCAACGCATCGCCGCACGGCCGGCGTCAGCGCTTGGACTTGACGCAGCTGCGCAGATTCGAAGACGCGAGCCCCGAGGAGGTCTTCACGGGTCTACTCTCGAGCTCCGGTCAATCCAAGATCAAGGCCCGCGTGCCGATACCGCCGGCCGCCGTCTTCGAAGCGGACCGTGAGCGGCAAGAGCGGGCCATCCAGCGGAATCTCGCCGCCGGTTCCGAGGAACCGCGGGAGCCCGTCGATCCCCATTTAGACCGATGGCGAGCGCAAAACAAGCTCCTGCAGCGCCTTCGCCACCTCGGTGAAGATGCCCAGGTCTATGCCCAGGAAACCGGCGTCGAAGCCCTGGAGGTCGGCTATCCCATTTTGAGTCTTCCACCCGGCACCGTCTCGGCGGGCAAGCGCCGAATCCTCGCCCCGATCGCCCTCATCGGTTGCTCGATCACGGTCCGGTCCGCGGGTCGGCCGGGTCTCGAGCTCGCCTGCCGAACGCGGGATATCGAGCGCGTCGTTCCCAACGCCGCCCTCTTCGCCTGGTTGTCCCGCGAGCTCGGCACAGAACTTCCGGAGGACCTCTTCGCCGATGAGGCCGGTGATCAGCCGTGGCGCGAAATCGCGGAGCTCGTCCGGCTCGTGACCCAGTGGCTAGACCTCGAGATCGATGTCGACGCCTGGACATCGCCCGAAGCCTTCGAGCTGCTGTCCGTTCCGCGCGCCGACAAGCTCCCCCACCGGCAGGCGCTCCTGCCCTCGGCGATCCTCGGCCTTTTCCCTTCATCGAATCAGAACCTGCTCCGGGACACCCGCGATCTGCTGGAGCGGGAACGGCACGAAGGCCCCATCAGGAGCTTTCTCCAGGCCGGCCTTTCTTTGGACGGAGACTCCGGCGACTCCACCCAGGCCCCTCGACACCTCGCCGAAGACCGCCTCCTCCTGCCCGCGGATCCGATGCAGGCCACGGCCGTCCACCTCGCCCGCCACCACCGGGGCCTGGTGGTCCACGGTCCGCCCGGCACCGGCAAGTCCCAGACCATCGCCAACATCATCGGCGACCATCTCTGCCGCGGAGAGCGGGTGCTCTTCGTCTGCGACAAGCGCACGGCCCTCGACGTCGTCGCCCACCGGCTCAAGGCCCTCGGCCTCGGGGAGCTTTGCGCCCTGGTCCACGACCCCCAGCGCGACCGGCGCGACCTCTTCATGCATATCCGCGGCCGCCTAGACCGACTCCCGGACCTGGAACCCCTCGGCAGAAACGCAGGCAGCCTCGAGGGGAACTCACAGGACATTCGGCACACCCACGGCCGCCTTGACCGCCTGCGCCGAGCCCTCTCGGAGTCAGAACGCCCGGGAGACTCCTTCCACGAACAGACGGGGCGATGGTTCGAGCTTCGAGGAGCCGCGCAGCCGCTCACCGCCCACCTCGACGGCGTCTCCCCCGATGACCTTCAGCGACACCGAGGGGCCCTGATCCGGATCTTTGGCCGGGGGCTCGAGCTCGGATTCTCGACGCAGCCGTGGGTCGAGGCCGCCGGGATCACGCTCGAGTCCCTCGCTTCAATGCCGGTTCAGGTCGTCGAGGACCGGCTCAGGGCCTGCGTCGAGGCCGCCCGGGCGGTGGAGCTCTCGCCTCCGGCCCGCAGCGAGCGCCGACCCTTTGAGCCGTTCGGACCCGAGCAGTTCGGACCCGGTCCGCTCGACGACCAGGTCCACCGGCGCCAAGAACTCGCTGTCCACCTCCGCGGCGCCCTCGCCGAGGCGAGCGCTGACCGCCGCCGCGTCGCCGAGCTCCGGGAGGACGATCTCACGAGCTGGAACGGGCGCCTCGACCGCGCCGCCGAAGACCGTCGCCTCGTCGCCGACGCAAAAAGACAGGCCGATCTTGATTTCCTCATCGCCGACCAGCCGCCGACGCCGCAGGCCCTGGCGCAGCAAGCGCTAACCCTCGAGGCGTTCCTCGAAAGCCACCGGAAGTGGTGGGGGTTCCTCCAATTCAAGGAACGGGCTGCGGGCCGGGACACCCTCGGTGTCTACGGTCTCGCACCGACTCCAGCCGAAGGTCAACGGCTGCTCGGCTTCTTGCGGTGGCTCCAAGGGCGCTACCGGCTCACACTCGCCCTCGCTGAGCTCCGGGGCGAAGACCGCACCGTCGACCTGGGCTCCGCCGCCCAACTCGAGTCGGGCCTCGCAGGTCTCGAAAGGCTGCTCGTGACCCTCAACACGGCCCGGGCCGCCGGTTTAGAGGCTTCCACCCGGCGAGCCTTGGTGGACGAAGGCATAGCCGCGACCCTGCTCCAAGGACTTGAGGGAAGTCGAGCCCGCGCCGACGGGCTGAGCGCCTTCGAAGGCGCCTTGACGTCTTCGGCACTGCTCTGCCCTGAGACCGTCGCGGCCCTACGGCGTCAAGCCCGCGCTGCGGAATCGGTCCTGGATGCTGTCGAGCGACTCTTCGACCGCTTTCGAGATCTGGAGGAGGTGCTCAGACTGCGCCAAGACCTCGAGACCCTTCCCCCATCCCTGAAAGAAGGCTGTCTCGAGCTTTTGCGCCACGAGCCCACGGTGTCCGCCGCCATCGACGCCTTGCACCGCCGGATCCTCGAGGACCGTCTGCGCGAGAAAATCCTCGAGACCCCGGAGCTCACCGGGCTCGACCCCCGCGCCGTCGAGCGGGACCTCGCCGCCCTCGAGGAGCTCACCGAGCGAAGGCGTGGGCTGGTGCTCGACGCGATCAAAGACCACTGGACCGGCCTCCAGCGTCGGCGACTGCTCGCCGGGTCTGGCCTCAAGCTCAATAGCGTCGGGGCCTCCGTGCGGCAACGGCTCTTCGTCCGCGGGAAACGGGCGATGAAGCTGCGACAGGTGATGAAGATCGGTCGCGACATCGACTACGCCGACGGCGGCGGCGACCCGCTCCTCGATCTCTGCCCGGTCTGGATGTGCAGCCCCGAGACGGTCGCTCAGATTTTTCCACTCGAAGCGACTTTCGACGTGGTCATCTTCGACGAAGCTTCCCAATGTCGACTCGAAGAGGCCCTCCCCGTGCTCGCCCGGGCGAGGCGCGTCGTGATCGCCGGCGACCCCAACCAGCTGCCGCCGACCCGTTTCTTCGAAGCGACCGTCGCCACCAGCGATGCCCGTGAGATCGAAACCGAGGACGACCTCTTCGAAGTGCGGCAAAAGGACGTCGAGGATCTGCTGGGCGCCGCCCTTCAGCTCGACGTGCAAGAAAGCTACTTGGATGTCCACTACCGATCCCGCCATGAGTCGCTGATCGAGTTCTCGAATCGACATTTCTACGGCAACCGCCTCCAGGCCTTGCCCGGACATCCGGAGGATCTGGCCGAGCTCGCGCCGATCCAGTTCACCCAGGTCGGCGGGGTTTACGAAGGGCGGCGGAACCGCAAGGAAGCCGAGGCCATCGTCGAGCTCGTGGACCGACTGCTGCGCCAACCGCAGCCGCCGAGTCTCGGCGTTGCGACCTTCAACCTTGTACAGAAAGACCTGGTGCTGGACCTGTTGTCGGAAAAGGCGGAGGCCGACCCCGAATTCCGTCAGCGTTTCGACCGCGCGAGGCGCCTCGTACGGAGCGGCAGCTTCGAAGGTCTCTTCGTCAAGAATCTCGAGAACGTTCAGGGCGACGAACGCGACCACATCATCATCTCGACGACCTATGGCGTGGACCCGGAGGGCAAGTTTTACCGCCGCTTCGGCCCCCTCGGCACCCAGGGCGGCGGCCGCCGGCTGAACGTCCTGGTGACGCGCGCCCGCCATCGGCTGCACCTCGTGACGTCGATCCCTTCGGCGGTCTATCGGGTCGAGCGCGCCTTGCCGCTCGGCGGCCAGCCCTCCGGGTCCTGGCTGCTCTTGGCCTACCTGCGCTACGCCGAAGAGGCCGCTTCGAGCTTCCGTCCCATCGAAAGGGCCGGCCTTGATCTGGAAAAACTTCGCCGCCAGGCGCAAGAAGCCCGCGCCGGGTCCTTCGAGGGGCGCTCCCCCCTGGTCGATAGCGTCGCCGCGGATCTGCAGGTCCGCGCCGAGCCCGACACCACGATCGGCAGATACTGGGGCAACGACGGATTTTGCATCGACCTGACGGCGCGATACGGGGCGTCGCGTCGAGTCGGCCTTGTCTTCGACTTTGCCCGCTATCGGCGCGCCCCGGACGCCGTGGAATGGGACCTCTTCACCACCGGCCTTTTGCGGTCCCACGGCTGGCGCCTGCGCCGGTGCTTCTCACCCAAGTTCTTCCGCGACCCCACGCCCATCCTCGACGACTTCCTCTGTGACGCAGCTGCCGTCGCCGAGCCGATCCCGGCCAAAGAATCCCGAGTCCTCCGCCCGGCGAGCGACCCTGAACCTTAGGGAGCCGAACAGAAGAAAAGCTCCGCCCGCACCTTCGAAAGCAACCATGTTCCTCATTCTTCTCTTAGGCCTGGCCACCGTGGCGATCACGGTCACCATCCACGCCGCCGGAACGACCTGGTGGATCCGGCGTCTGCTCCACCGACCGCGGCCGACCACCATCCGCCGAACCACCGGTCTGGCCGTGCTCGTCGAGACGGCTCTCGTCTTGATCTGGCTCCACACCCTCGAAGTCGTGGCGTGGGCCTTGGCCTACCTGGCGGCGGGCACCGACGGACTCGAGAGCTTCGAAGCGGCGCTTTACTTCTCGTTCACCACGTTCACCACCCTCGGCTATGGCGACATTGTCATCGCCGAGAGCTGGAGACTGCTCACCGGTATCGAATCCCTCAACGGCGTCCTGCTCATCGGCTGGAGCACCGCCCTGTCCTTCACGGTCATCGAGAGGGTTTGGCAGGCCCACACCGGGCTGGCTCCGCACACCGGAACGGGGCTCGACGGCGCCGGACTCAACGACTCCGAGCCACCGCCGACGCCGTAAATCCAGAGGCGGCCTCAACCGCTAAGTAGACGGCAGATAACCGGCGAGATTCCGCCGCGATGCGGCATTGTCAGATCGCGTCTGCAAGGCCCCGACAGGTGCTATCGTCGCGCCGCTGCGGCCGCTCTGCGCCCGCAGTTCCCCGCAAGCCCCCCCTGCTTGATGACCCCCCTCTGGAGTCACCGATATGTCGAAGAACCGCATCACAGTCGCCCACGGCGACGGCATCGGCCCTGAAATCATGGACTCGACGCTCCGCATCATGGATGCGGCCGGCGCCGATCTCGAGATCGATACGATCGAAATCGGCGAGAGCGTCTACCGCGCCGGCCACAGCTCCGGCATCGCGCCGGAGTCTTGGGAGATCCTGCGACGCAATCCGGTCTTCCTCAAGAGCCCGATCACGACGCCCCAAGGCGCCGGCTTCAAGAGCGTCAATGTCACCATCCGCAAAACGCTGAACCTATTCGCCAACGTCCGCCCCTGCAAGTCCTACAGCCCGTTCGTAGCGTCGCCGCACCCCGGCCTCAATCTGGTGATCGTGCGTGAGAACGAAGAAGATCTCTACGCCGGTATCGAGCACCGCCAGACGCCGGAGGTCACCCAGGTCCTCAAGTTGATCACCCGCCCGGGTAGCGAAGCGATCATCCGCTACGCCTTCGAATACGCCCGGGTCTACGGCCGCCGCCGCGAGCGGAGGCAAACGGGACGGAGGAAGGGACGCAACTCCAATGAACTCGGGAGGAGGAAAGGGCGAACAAACGACACAAACAAATCAATAAGGAGAGCGTGCGATGCCCATGAGCAGGGAGGCCCCCTCGGACAAGC
>JBCDKB010000481.1:0-6648 GCA_038747035.1 Acidobacteriota bacterium
CACGGACCGGGTCGCCCGGGCGTGGGCGACCCGGGAGTAGGCGACTCAGCCTCCGATCACGGCACCGTGTTCGTCCAGGCGGTGGTGTCGCCGGACTCGAAGCCGTCGACGAAGAGCAGGTCCGTGGGATCGCAGACGTCGCCGAGGCCGTCCATATCCGAGTCCTGCTGGTCGTTATTAATCACCATCGGGCAGTTGTCGCAGGCGTCGCCGAAGCTATCGCCGTCGACGTTGGCCTGGCCGGGGTTGGCGTCCGCCGGGCAGTTGTCCATATCGTCGGCGACCGTGTCTGCGTCCCGGTCGGTGATCAAGAAGAGCACGAGGCCGTCGTGGTCAGAGGCGGCGATGGCCGTCGAATCGTCCGCCGAGAACGTGGTCAGCGCGGCGTCGGCGTTGCCGCGGCCGTACTGCAGGCCGCGGATGAACGGGTCGGCCGCGGTGGACGTCAAGGCGTGGTCGAGCGCGTTGCTAAGTCCGCCGAAGATGAAGGAGTAGCGCTCCTCCGCGGGGATCATCGTCGTCTCGATGGCGAGGTTTGGATTCACCAGGTCGGGGCCCGAGAGCAGGTTGTCCGCCGGCGTCACGTCGCCGACGATCTGGCCGACCACGTCGACAAAGCCGTCGGTGAACTCATAGGCGTTGACGTCTCCGAGCACCACCAGCGGGATGTCCGGGCTGCCGGTCTGGAAGTTCTGCACCATCTGGGCGACGGACTGGGCCTGCTCCAGGCGCTTCTGGCGCACCCGCGGACCGTCGGCGGGGTCATCGATGCTCGAGAGCGACCGATTGTGGATCACTAGAGTCGCGACCGGGAAAGGCTCGCCGTTGTCGATGAATTCCGCTTCGAGCAGCAATGGCGGGCGGTCGTGGGTGAGGTCCGTATTGCCGTCGAAGGTGAACGTCTCGAGCTTGCCGAGCTGGGTCACCGAATCCACCGAGACCGTATTGCGGATCAAGTAGCCGACGTCGACGGTGCCGACGTCGTTGCCTTCGATGAGCTGGGCTGCGTAGACCGCGCCGGCGTCGAGGCCGGCGATCTCGGCGGCCAGGGCGTTGAGCACGGTGAGGGACTCGACCTCCTGCACCGCCAGAATGTCGGGGGCGTAGAGCACGCCGAGCACGTAGCGCGCCAGCTTGAGGCGCTTGGTGGTGTATTCGAGGGTGGTCGCCACCGCGTCGTCCCGGGTGTCACCTTGGCTGTTGGTGTCCGACGGATCGTCGATATCGTCGAAGAGGCGACCCATATTCAGCGACGCGACCGTCATCTCGCCCGGCATGCGCGGGCTGACGGGGTTGAGCACGTTCGACATCGGGCCGACGGTGAGCGTCGTCGGTTGGATCTGGTAGTCGCCGAAGACGAACCCGAGAGGACCTTCGGCGACGGTGATCGAGTCGCCGAAGTTGATGCCGACGTCCGGCAGGCCGGCGGCGTCCGGGTCGATCTCGAAGACTTCCTGGTTACCGTCCCAGATCGGCAGCCCCGGCAGGCCCGGGAACTCGACGCCGGCGGTGCGAAACTTATGGCCGGCGGTGGCCGCGATCGGCACGTCGCCGAAGCGGTTAGAGCCGCCGACGGCGAAGAAGTTCTCGGCCCGCACCACCATGCCCTCGAAGCGCTCGAGGTCCGGCGGATCGAAGGGACCGACGGCGGGCGTCGTGCTGTCGAGGGTGGCGGCGGTCGGCAGCGGATTGCCGGCGCTGTCGGTGGTGATCACCAGGCCGCTATCGTCGATTTGGGTGGTATCGAAGAACTCGGCGACCGTGCCGGTGACGTCGATTTGGTCGCCGACCGAGACGGACGGGGCGGAGCCGGTGAATACGAAAATACCGTCCGACGTCATCCCGTCGCCGTCGGAGCGGACGTCCGGCGTCTGCAGGTAGAAGCCGTTCGACACGACACCGGTGACGATATTGTCTTCCGTGGTCACCACCTGGCCGTCGAAGGGCGAAGCGGCGCCGTCGCCCTGGATCTCGAAGATCTCGACGGCGCCGGAGGCGACGTCGCAGCTGACGGCGAAATCCGTTCCGTCGACCAGCGTGCCCGGCGAAAAGAGGCTTCCGCCGGCGCCGGTCGCCGTGGTGTGCTGCACGAAGCCACCGGTGAGGTCAGGGTCGCGGGTGAGCGACTGATTGTTCCCGCCTTCGGCGCCGTAGGCCACTTCGACGAGGTCGAAGGCGCCGTTGCTGAGCGTCACCGTGTCACCCGAGTTATTCAAACTCAGGGCGCCGCTGGAGGCGACCGCGGTCTGGGCGGTGCCGAAGGAGCCCGTCGGCGTGCCGCCGCCGAAGATCACGAGCGCGCAGCCCGCCGGCAAGGTGGTCGCCGGAAAGACGTGGCGAGTCGAGAACGAGTCCGCCAGCTCGAAGCCGGTGAGGTCAAAAAGCGCCGACGAGGTGTTGACGATCTCGACGAATTCGTCGTCTCCGCCACCGACAGAGCCGTCGCCGTTGGCGTCGCCGGAGGCGCCGTCGGGGTCGGCGTGGATCTCGTTGATGACCAGCGGCGAGGTTTCGAAGACGCCGGGGCTGGCGACGGCCACGGAGGCCCAGGTCAAAGACACGTCCTCGGACATCTCGTTGGAGCCGCCGGAGCCGTTGGAACCGGTCTGTGCTTCGCGGCCTTCGGTCGAGTCGAGACGGGTGTAGGAGCCGTCATTCGCGTGGGCGTTGCCGTCGATTACCTGCTGGCCGGCGGTGGTGACGTCCGGCAGGTAGCTCGAGGCGTCGCTATCGGCGTCTGGGCCGTCGATCGCGACGCCGGTCTTGTCGACCGCTTCGGCGCCGTCGCCCCAGAGGGCGTAGTCGATGTCGATCACCAGGTCGCTTTCGCCGTCCCAGAAGTAAAGAACGATCACCTCGCCGCTATTCGACAGCCCGCCCTGGTTGTTGATGGAGCCGGCGAAGGCTTCACGCATGTCCGGGATGCCGTCGCCGCCGCCGGCCCCGAAGATCGGATCGTCTTCGTAGAGCTCGTAGGTCGGATTGATTCCGTAGGCCGTGAAGAAATCCGTCGACCCCGGCAGGGCGATGGTCTGCGTCTCACCGGCGCCGATCATGGCGCCGTCGGGGAATCGGGCGTGGAAGTCGCCGAAGCCGCCGCCGCCGGCGTTCAGGCGGGTGGGCAGGTTGTAATAGAACGTGCTGGGCGAGCCGGTGAAAGTCGCGTCGGTGACGTAGAAATTCGTCAAGTCGACGGCGAAGCTATTCGGGTTGTGGATCTCGACCATCTCGCCGCTGGTGGGCGTGACGACGATCTCGCTCAGCAGCAGGCGCGGCGCCGCCGGCGGCGGCGGCACGTCTTCGCCAGGCGTCGCGACGCCGATGTCCCACGTGTTCGAGAGGTCTTCGGAGGTCTCGTCGTTGCCGTCGACGCCGTTGGAGCCGGAAGCGGTCTCCGCGCCTTCGTCGAGGTCGATGCGGCGGTAGGCTTCGCCGTCGGAGTGGGCCGACGCGCTGACGACGTCTTGCGAACCGGTCGCCGTGTCGTTCTGGTAGGTCGTAGCGGTCATATCGCCGTCGGGGCCGTCGATCGAAACGCCGGTCTTATCGACCGCTTCGGCGCCGTCGCCCCAGAGTACATAGTCGAGGTCGGTGACCAGGTCGCTCGAGCCGTCCCAGAAGTACAGCACCGCGATCTCGCCGCTATTGGACAGGCCGCCCTGGTTGTTGATCGAGCCCGGGAAGGCTTCGCGCATGTCGGGGATGGCGTCGCCGCCGGCGCCGAAGGGCGCGTCGTCTTCGAAGAGCTCGTAGTCTGGGTTGACGCCGAAGGTGTTGAAGAAATCGGTGGAGCCCGCCAGCGACACGGTCTGGAAAGCGCCGGCGGGAATCACCGCGCCGTCGGGGAATCGGGCGTGGAAGTCACCGAAGCTGCCGCCGCCGGCGTTCGTGCCCGTCGGCAGGTTGTAGTAGAAGGTGGTCGGTAAGCCGGTGAAGGTGGCGTCGGTGAGGTAGACGTTCGACAGGTTGACGTCGAAGGCGTTCGGGTTGTGAATCTCGAAATACTCACCGGCGGTCGGCGTCACGACGACCTCGGAAAGCAGAAGGCGCTCCGCCATCGCCACGCCCATGCCGCCGGCGGTCACGGAAATATCGTCGATGCCGACCGACTCATCGGAACCGGAGACGGGGCCGGCTAGAAGGCAAAGGGCGCAAAGCAGCAGGGCGACGCTCGGACTAAGGAGCTGGGTTCGCTTCAGCGAAGACATGGACATCATGCGGCGGTCTTCCTTATTCAAAGGGTGGGAATCGAGGGCGTGGCTTGGTGGGGGGCCAGGGGCGCGCGCATCGGAAGGGATCTGCTGTCGTGATCGGTGGATTGTCGATATTGCCTTTTGGACTTGAGGATTTGATGAAGGCCTTCGGCGCCTGGCGACTTCGAGGGCGCCGGCACGGGGCTTGACCCGGTGTAAAAGTTCTGTCTCCGTTCGACCCGGCCACAACTGCCCCAACTCAGCGGTCGTAGGGTGTTAACGAAGTTTCTACACCCACGCCGCGACGCGCTCCTTTGGGAGGCGTCCACGCCCAAGGAGACCGCCCCATGCGTCTTTCAAAGCCCGCCATCCGGGCCTTGGCCCTCGGCCTGCTAATGTTCTCCGCCTTCGCCGGCCCTGCCTTGTCCTCTGAATTGAATCGGGAAGCGATCGGCTTCCAGGACGGCCCGGCGCCGATCCAATCCATGAGCACCCTCGCTTTCGGCCCCGACGGCCTGCTCTTCGTGGGTGACGCCAAGGCCGGCGCCGTGCTCGCCATCGACACGGGTGACCGCACTCCGGTCGAGATCAAAGAGCGCTTCGGCCTGCGCGACCTCGAGACCAAGCTCGCCGCCATGCTCGGCACCCGCGCTTCGGAGGTGCTGATCCACGACCTGGCGGTCAACCCGGCCTCGAACAATATGTACCTCGCCGTGTCCCGCGGCCGCGCCGGCTGGGACTCCCGCTGGAAGCTGCCGAACGACCTGGCGGACGCCTCGATCCTCGTGCGCATCACCGCGGATGGCGAGCTCGAAGATGTGCCGCTCGACGGCCTGAAGTGGGTCCGCGCCGAGTTACCGGACCCGATCGACGCCGAGAAAATGCACCGCTGGAAGCAGATTTCGATGCGCACCTACACCGTCACCGACATGGCGTGGGACGACGGCAAGCTGTGGGTCGCGGGTCTGTCAAACGAAGAATTCGCGTCGACCCTGTGGCAGCTGGACTTTCCGTTCAACGCCGCCGCCAAGACCACCGTCGAGATTTACCACGGCGCCCACGGCGAGTGGGAGACCCACGCGCCGATCCGCGCCTTCGTGCCGTACCGCTTCGGCGACAAGCAGCACCTGCTCGCCGCCTACCTGTGCACGCCCCTGGTCACCTTTGAGACCGATAGCTTGGCGGACGGCGCCCACGTCAAGGGTCGGACGGTGGCGGAATTCGGTTCGGGCAACTACCCGCTCGACATGATCGTCTACAAGAGGGGCGACACCGAGCGCCTGCTGATCGCCAATAGCAACCTGCCGCTGATGATCGTCGACCCGAATGACGTCGCGGAGTTCGAAGGCGAGATCAAGACCGTGGTGGAAGGCTACGTCGCCGGCGTGCCGTACGAAATCCGCGCCGGCGCCGGCGTCCAGCAGCTGGACCTGCTCGACGACCAGCGCATCGTCGCCCTACAGCGTCTGCCCGGCGGCACGCTCGACCTGGTGACGCTCAGCACGCGGCGCTTCTAGGCCGTGTTGAGGCGGGCGGTGACGGCTTTAGCGGCCTTGGCGGCGCTTGGTGCGTCGTCGACATGGGCCGTCGAGTCCGCGGAGTCGGCGCCGACGGTGGAAATCGACCACCGCGGCGTCCGGGTCGTGGGGCTGCCGTCCGCGGAGCTCGAGACGGCGGCCCGACTCGAGCTGCGGGCCGCCGACTGGCGCGAGATCCTGCGGGTGACGGCGGTCGAGGCAGGAAGTGAGCCCGGTTCGCCGGAGCCGCCCGACCCGTCGCTGCCGGCGCTCCTGGGGAGCTTCGACGTCGTCCCCGAGCTCGGGGCGCTGCGCTTCCGTCCGCGCTTTGCGCCGGCCTCCGGCCTGGTCCTCCATGCGCGATTCCACGGCGCGGCGTGGGCTCGGTCGGTGGGGTCGCTGCGCAGTCCCCGGGACGCGGAAGCTCGGTTTCTCGTGCCGGAGCCCGAGGTGCGCGAGCGGGCCCGGGTGCGGTCCGTGACGCCGTCCGGAGAGGTGCCATCGAATCTGCTGCGGTTCTACGTGCATTTCTCCGAACCGATGAGCGCCCGCCACGTGCTCGATCACATCGAATTGCTCGACCCGTCGGGCACACCCATCCAGGACGCCTTCGTCGAAGTGCCCGGCGGTTTGTGGGACCGGGAGCGCACCCGCTTGACGCTCTTTGTCCACCCGGGCCGGGTGAAGCGCGGCGTCGGTCCGAACCAGGCCGTCGGTCCGGTTTTCGAGGCCGGCGGGCGCTATCGCCTGCGGGTGGCCTCGACGGCGCGGGACGCCGTCGGCCGCGAGCTGGGGGAGAGTTTCGAATCGAGCTTGCTGGTCGGTCCGCCGGACCACCGCTCTCCGGACCCGAAGGCCTGGCGATTTATCGCGCCGGAACGGCCCACGGACCCGCTGATCGTCGAGCTGGACGAGCCGGCTGATGCGGCGCTTCTCGG
>JBCDKB010000482.1:0-6646 GCA_038747035.1 Acidobacteriota bacterium
CCAGCGCGCGACTGTGTTTTTGACCTTGCTGCTTTGCCTCTTCGTCCCGTCGGCCATGGCGACAGAGAAGGCGGCGCCTAAGCAGACGCCAGTGTCGGCCACGGTGTTGGAATTCGGCGGCGTGGATACCCTCTTCGTGGCCGACTCGGACGGCGGAAAGATTTTCGCTTATACCTTGCCTAAGAACGCGAATACACAGGCGCCCACGGATTCGAAGCCTTTCAATCTGACGGGCTTCAGCAACCGGATAGCGGAGTCCCTGAAGGTGGATCCGCGGCGGCTCCGCTATAACGATCTCGCGGTCCATCCCGTCACCAAGGACGCCTATGTCTCCGTGAGCATCCGGGGGGGAGCCCAGGGCAAGGGCGCGGCTGTGGTCAAGGTGAACCAGGCGGGTGATATCCAACAGCTCGACTTGGGCCAGCTTGAGCACACGTCCTTTCCGCTCGCACAAGCCGCCGACGGCAAGGTGACCTTCTGGCGCGATCTGCCGGCCAGCACCTTCTCGGTCACCGACCTCGATTTTGTTGACGGTCAGCTCTATGTTTCCGGACTGTCGACGGGCGAGTTCTCCTCCACTTTGCGCAAGATTCCGTACCCGTTCGACGGCAAAGCGAGCGCATCCAGCGTTGAGATGTACCACGCGGCGCACAACCAGAATGAGACCCGTGCGCCGATCCGGGCGATGGCGGTGGTTGACCTCGACGGCAAAAAGACCGTTGTCGCGGCGTACACCTGCACGCCCTTGGTCACCATTCCGGTGGCCGCGCTTGAGGACGGGAAGCACGTCGTCGGCAAGACCGTCGGCGAGCTCGGCTATGGAAATACGCCGCTCGAAGTCGTGTCCTACCGCGCTTACAACATGAAGATGGAGGCCGAGGAGTTTGTGCTGGTGATCAACCGGGAAATGGCGGCCGACCTCATCAAGCTGGAAGACCTGGCGAGCGCCGCGAAAGCCCAAGGCTTGGCGAAGCCCGTGGAATTGGGGGATAGCTCCGGAGTGGCGACCACGCCGATCCCGCTCAGCGGCGTGCTGCAGGCGGCCGACCAGGATGCGCAATTTCTGCTGACGCTGAAGCGCAATCTCGATACCGGCGATATGGATCTGGTGTCCTATCGGAAGGGCGCCTATATGCGTATTTCCGACTTCGTGAGTGAGTACAACTTCCCCGATTATCAGTACGAGGAGGGCGGAGAAGGCGCCAAGCAATTCCAGAACTTGCTGAAGATGGACGAGGGCTTCCCCGAGCGGGTTCGTTGAACCTGATCAAAGCTTGGGTGTGGCTCGGACCGTCGATCGCCCTTCTGATCGCCGGTCCGGCCGCGGCCTGTGGCGGACCAGACGGCGCCGCCGCCCGGGTCTCTGAGGTTTACCCGACCGCCCACGAGCTGCCGGAGAACCTGCTTCGCTTCTACGTCTATTTCTCGCAGCCGATGGCGCGTGAGAGCGTGCTGTCCGCCGTCGAGCTGCGGGATCAAGACGGGAGCCCCATCCCCGGTGTCTTCCTACCGAACCGCTACGAACTTTGGTCACCGGACGGCCGACGCTTGACGCTGATTCTCGATCCCGGCCGCGTCAAGACCGGTCTGAAGTCGCACCGGATGCGGGGCCGGGCGCTCGAGGCGAGTCGGAGCTACGTGCTGTCGATCGGTCGTACCGCGCTGGACGCCGAAGGCTGTCCGCTCGCCGAGCGATTCGAAAAAGCATTTACGGCCGCCGCCGAGGACCGGTCGGCCCCCGAACCCGAACGATGGCGACTCACCCTGCCGTCGGCGGGCGGCAGGGAAGCGCTCGCGGTCGAGCTCGACGGCCTCTACGACCACCTCTCTTTGGCTTACCGGCTGAGGGTCCTAGACGACGTCGGCGGCCCGGTGGCGGGTGCGATCGAGCTCGCCGGTCACGAGTCGCGCTGGCGCTTCACGCCCGAGGCTCCCTGGCGAGCTGCCGACTATCGGCTCGTCGTCACGTCTTCGCTCGAAGACCTCGCCGGCAACCGTCCGGGGCGCCGGTTCGACCGGGCCCCCAGCGGGAAAGGGCGTCGTCCCGACTTCCTCCCCGGCCCCCCACTTGAGATCCCGTTTGAGATTCCCGCCATTCCGAACTGACCGTCAACGAGGACGAGAAGATGAACTTTAGACTCGCGACGATGTCCACCGCAGCGTCCTTCCGCGCCTTCACTTTGCACGTACTTATGTTGGCTTGGATGCTCTTGCTCCTCGGCAGTGGAGGGGCCCTGGCCTCCACGTCCGAGCTCCCCGCCGGCTCGACCCAGGTCGAGAATCCGGCGGCCGCCGGCGTTAGTTTTTCTTCCTACGCCTCCCCGCGTGAGCAAATGCGCGGTCGCGAGGCGCTCAGCCGTCTTGAAGCTGGAACCGTCGAGTGGACCGCCAGCGTGGAGTATGTCGACGGCGAGATCTACAACCCCGAGACCGGCCGCATGGATCGGGTGCGCCTGCGCAGCTACCAGGGGCAGGGCGTGGACCCGGAGGTCCCTTTCGTGCCGCCGACCATCGTCTTGCGGCCCGGTGACACCTTCCGTTTCAACCTCGAAAACAACCTGCCGGCGGACGATCCCTCCTGCAAGAAGGTCGAGTCGATCAACACCCCGCACTGCTTCAACAATACGAATATGCATGGACATGGTCTGTGGGTCAGTCCCACGGGCAACTCGGATAACGTGCTGCTGATGCTGCCCCCCGGAGGTCGATTCACCCACGAGTACAACATCCCGTCGGACCATCCCGCCGGCACCTTCTGGTACCACCCGCATATGCACGGCTCCACCGCCCTGCAGGTCAGTAGCGGCATGGGGGGCGCCTTGATCATCCGCGGGGAGAGGCTGCCGACCGCTGAGCACGCCGGTGATATCGATACGCTCCTGCGCACCCCCGAAGGGGCCCCGATCGGCGAGCGGCTGATCATGATGTCTCAAATCGCCTACGCCTGCGGTCCCCGACGGGCCGACGGCAGCCTCGACATCAAAACCGACGAGGCCGGAAACTGGATCTGCGACGAGGGCGACATCGGCCAGGTCGAGGGTTATAACCAATTCGGCCTCGAAGAGCCCGAGCCCAACGCCGCGGGGATACCCCAGGTGATGACCCGCTGGGTGAAATCGGGCCGTCACACGGCCCTCAACGGCCGCGTCGTTCCGACCTTCACGGGCGTCACCGCCGGCGAGATCGAGCGCTGGCGCTTCCTGCACGCCGGCGTCAGTGGCTCGATCTCGGTGAGTTTCCGCGCCGCCACCCCCGGCGAGGGGCGGGGCGCCGCCGCACGTCCCTACACGGCGGGATCGACGGCAGATCGGAGCGCTTTTGTGGATGGCGCCTGCGGCGGTCCGGAAGTTGAGCAATTTTCCATCGCCCTCGACGGCCTCACGCGGAGCCGCATCCAGCATCAGCCGCGGGCCAACATGCATCCCGGGTACCGCGACGACCTGCTGATGGTTTTCCCGGAGCCCGGCCTTTACTGCATTGTCGACAACGACGCCCCGGCCGAGGAGGCGATTCGGCTTCAGGAGAAGAGCCGCGAGCTGCTCGGATATGTCCTCGTCGAAGGGCCCGCCGACGCCCTCGGAGCCAAGAGTCCCAAGCAGTACGTGCAAGATTTCCTGGTCGACGCGGCGCGCCGCCATATGCCGGAGCCGCTCCGGGCCCGCATCGCCGGCGAGCTGGCGAGCGAGGAGATGGGCCTGGCGTCCTTCGTCTCCCATGAATCGCTGCTGGACGCGGAAGTCGACGGCACCCAAACCTTGGGCTTCGACGTGATTCTTGACACGGAGCCGCATCAATTCGTGGTCGGCAACCTCGCGCTTGAGCCGGGACGCCTGCCTAAACTTGTCGACGCCTCCGCCTATGTCGCGGGACGCATCGACCGCCAGCTGACCCTGGAACACATCGAGGAGTGGACGCTGGCCTCGTTTAAGGAGGGCCATCCTTTCCACATCCACGTGAATCCTTTCCAGATCGTCAGCATGATTGACCCCGATACCGGTATCGACGTCAGCGCCTTCGGCTCGGGCTCGGTCTACGCAGGCCTCAAGGGGCAGTGGAAGGACACGGTTTTCGTACCGACCAACCTGCTGGGGGCTCCCTTCGTCGTCAAGGTCCGGACCCAATACCGCCGGTATATCGGGACCTTCGTGCTGCACTGCCACATCCTCGACCATGAAGATTTCGGCATGATGCAGGCCCTCACGATCGACCTGCCGAAGAGCGATAGCGGCCACGGCGGCCACTAAGCTGGATGGCCCCAAAGGACCCACCATGGATCTCGGAATCGATAGCTTCGCCGCCAGCGCGGCCGCCCGCGGGGGGGCCGGCTCGGGTGACCCGACCCAGGCAGAAACCGCCCAGGCAGATCCCGCCCAGGCAGATGCTAGGGCCCTCGAAGACCTGCTGGCTCGGGTCGAGCGGGCGGATGAAGTCGGGCTCGATGTTTTCGGCATCGGGGAGCACCATCGGCCCGAGTTTCTCGACTCCGCGCCGACGGTGATCCTCGCCGCCGCTGCGGCGAGGACCGAGCGTATCCGGTTGACCAGCGCCGTCACCGTGCTGTCTGCGGCCGATCCGGTGCGTATCTTTCAGCAATTCGCCACCTTGGATCTCATTTCCAAGGGGCGGGCCGAGATCGTCGTGGGCCGCGGGTCCTTCAGCGAGGCCTTTCCGCTCTTTGGCCTCAGCCTCTACGACTACGACGACCTCTTCGCCGAGAAGCTCGGCTTGTTGCTCAAAATCCGTGATCAGGACGTGGTGAGCTGGCGCGGACAGTTCCGGGCGCCGCTCGAGGATCAGTCGATCTTTCCGCGTCCGATCCAGGATCCTCTACCGATTTGGCTCGGGGTCGGCGGCACGCCGGCGTCCTTCGTGCGCGCCGGCGAGCTCGGCCTGCCGCTGATGGTGGCCGTGATCGGTGGCGAAACGAGGCGCATGCGTCCGCTGGTCGATCTTTACCGCGAAGCCGGCGAGCGCGCCGGCCATGGGCCCGAAAAGCTCAGCGTCGGCCTGCACTCGCTCGGCTTCGTCGCCGATGGCCGGGGGCAGGCGATCGAGCGCTACTTCCCAGGCTATGCCGAGACCTTCACTCGCATCGGCAAAGAGCGCGGCTGGCCGCCGGTGACCCGCGCCGCCTATGACGCACAAGTCGGCCCGTCGGGGGCCCTGGTCGTGGGCGACGCGGCGGCGGTGGCCGAGAAGATCCTGCGCCACAGCGAGGCGCTCGGCGGGATCTCGAGGTTTACCTTCCAGATGGACAACGCCGGATTGCCCCAGTCCGAGATTCTGCGAGCCATCGAGCTGATCGGGCGTGAAGTCGCGCCTTTGGTTAAAGGCTGACCCCAATTCGGCGCTAGGTCGGGAGGCTTCGCTAGAAGTCCACCCGCGCCATGCCGTGGATGCGGGATCCTGAGCCTTCGTCGCCGGCGACGGTCTCCTGCCGGGCGTAGATATATTCGAGGCCGAAGGCCACATCCCTAATCGGCGACCAGAAGAGGTTGATCGCGTAGCGTCGGCCGCCGTTAAAGGCATCCGGGTCTGCGCCGCTGGGGGCATCGAATTCAAAGGCGCTCGCCTGGATCGTGGAGCGAAGACTGTCCGTCCACCAGTGCTGGTAGGCGAGGAAGGCACCGAAGATATCCGTCGTCTCGATGCGGCCCGAAGCGTCCACGACGCCCTCGAGCCCGGCCCCCGAGTAGGCGGAGTAGTAGTGCGTGAAGCCGGAGCCGATCTGGGTTGAGAAGGATAGGTTGTCCCGCGACCCGAGGGCCGGCAGATTGAGGCGCCCCGAGATATTGATGCCGCCGCCCAGCGCTTCGTCGGAGGTGGAGTCGAGCTGCAGCGCGAGGCCAGAGAGGCGCAGGCGACCCCAGGATCTAGAAAGCTGCACGTAGCCCGTCACGTTGGGCACCGAGTCGGAGGCCAGCAGAATGTCCGGGCCCGACAGATCACCCGCCGGATTCTCCAGGCCGATGCCCCAGCGCCAGCCGTCGTCCACGTCCTTGGCCCACCGAATACCCGCGTTGCGCGCCGCCGGCGTACCCATGGGACCGCCGAAGTCGGCGCCCTCGGGCGAGGACTGCACGTCGGCGAATTGTGACCACCATTGGCCGACGTAGAGGTTGCCGATCTGCGCCGCCACGTGGCGGATCCGAGCCTCGTAGCCGCTGATGAATTCGGTGCCGCCGCCGAAGAAGTCCAACTCGATGAAGGCGCGCATCGGCCCCTTCGGCGTGGTCTTTCGGTAGTCGATATTCAGGCGGCTGTTGCGGACGTGGAACCGAGACTGATTCGAACCGTCTTGGGGCGATCCGTCCAAGGGAATTCGGCGTGGCGAGACCGTGTCCTGGAAGCCGAGACTGTCGAAATCGTAGTTGCCTTCGGCGCGCACGAAACCGCCGATGCGGACGGAGGCCTCGGTGCCGGGGATGTTGATCGCTCGGTCGAAGCTGCCCGCCGTGACGATCGCGTCGTCGGGAAACCGGCCCAGGGGCTGCCGGGTTTGGGGCTCGGCGGCTTCGATGTCGGCGGTTCCGAGTTGGCCCGCGTCTTCGGCCGGAATTTCCGGCGTGACAACGGGTGTCTCGGCGAGCTTCGATTCGAGCTGTCGAATCTTGGCGGCCTGCTCTTCGAGTTGCTGCGACAGCGC
>JBCDKB010000483.1:0-6605 GCA_038747035.1 Acidobacteriota bacterium
GCGGCGCGGTGCTCGGCGTTCTCGGCCACACGCTCGGCGAGGATGTCGCGGGCGCCGGCGAGGGCGGCTCCGGCGTCGGCGACCTGCTGTTCCGCGGGAATGGCCTCGCCGTCGCGCACTTCCCCGGTGACGTAGTCGGCGGCAAATCCGTCGGTGGAATCGGCGTCGGCGGCATGTTCTAAGAGCAGGTCAGCGAGCGGTTCGAGTCCCCGCTCGCGGGCCATCTGGGCTCGGGTGCGGCGTTTCGGCTTGTAGGGGAGGTAGAGGTCTTCGAGCAGCTGCTTCGACGTGGCGCCGCGTATCTGCGCTTCCAGCTCCGGCGTCAGCTTGCCCTGCTCTTTGATCGACGACAGCACCGCGTCACGCCGCTCCGCGAGGTCCAGGAAGTACTGGCGGCGCTTCCACAGCGCCTCGAGCACTTCGTCATCGAGTCCTCCGGTGGCTTCCTTGCGGTAACGGGCGACGAACGGGACGGTCGCTTTTTCGGCGAAGAGGGTGGAAGCCGCGTGGACCTGCTGCGGGCGGATGGAGAGCTCCTGTGCGATGAGCTCGGCGTATTGCTTTTCTAGGGTGTCAACGAGGGCCATAGGGCGGGGGTCATCTCCGGGTCTTGAATGCGGATGAGCGAAACTGGCGGATCGCCGGGCGATGCAAGCGCCGCGCAGCCGCTGATTTTGCCAGCTTCGCCGCCGCCGTCAAGTCGGGGATTCTTCCGGCTCTGGGCCGAGCGCTTCGAGCACCGCGGTGACGCCGGTGGACTCGCGGGTATCGCCGCGCACGAGGTCGAGCTCGGCGCCGGGCTGGGCCCTCTTGTGCACGATGGCGAGGCCGACGTAGTGGCCGTCGGCGCGCCTGGCGACGGTGCCGAGGACGCCGACCCGCTGTCCGTCGAGGTGGAGCTCGCGTCCGCTCTTGATGCGCCCGCTGGGGACCACCCGCCGCATGTGGCGCTGGACCCCGCCGCGGTAGTGGATGCGCGCGACAACCTCTTGCCCGAGGTAGCAGCCCTTGGTGTAGCTGACCCCCCGCTCGCCTTGGCCGGTTTCCTTGGGAAAATTAGAAGCGGTGTAGTCAAGTCCGAAGATCGGCCAGCCGGCTTCGACGCGAAGCAGGTCCCAGGCGCGCCAGCCGATCAGCGTCGGCCCCTGGTCTTGGTCGAGCAATCCGTCGAGCAGCTTCTCCAGATCCTGCGGGTCGACCCACAGCGCAAAGACGTCGATCGCGTCGCCGTCCGGCGACAGGGAGGGCTCGCGGACGAGCCTGGCCTCGACGCCATGGATGGAGACGGCGCGGTGGCCGTGGTCGCCCTCCGGAAGCTCCCCGACCTGCGCCGCGAGTCGCTCGGCGGCGAGCGGACCGACGACGGCGAGGGACGTGAGCTCGAGGGGCTCGAGCTCGACGCGGTCAACGACTTTGTATTTCTCCAAACGCTCGGTGATGGGCCCTCGACAGCCCGGCGGTAGCTCGAGCCAAAGCCGATCGTCGAGCGCCAGCACCTGGACGTCCGCTTCGACCTTCCCTTTGCCGCTGGTGAAGAAACCGAAGACGCCGTCTCCCTCTTTGAGCTTCGAGACATCGCAGCTCGCTTGGCTGCCGAGGAACCGGATGCGGTCTTCCCCCCGCATCTCGAGCAGCTCGAGCCCGAGGCGGTGGCGCACTGTCCAGCCGTTGCGCAGGGCCTCGTCTTCGGCGGCGTCGTCGCCGTATCCGACGGGGGCCGCGACGCCGCGGCGCAGCTCGAGGGCGCCGCCGAGCTCGAGGTGCATATAAACCGTGGCCATTTCCTCGGAGACCTCGAGGCCGGCCGATCCTGAATCGGGGTCGAAGTGGAGGTCAGCCGCCGAGTCTTCGGGGTCAACCGACGCCGTGCTGGGATTTGAGTCGTCGTGCATGGCTCAATTTTAGACCGGAGACTTAGACAGGACATCCGCGTGGAAGAAATTTTTGCGCCTCGGGAACCTTCTCCAAAGTCCGGCGTTACGAAGGGCAGGAGACGCCGATGCTGACCGAAGCCGAAACACTCACACCGCCCCGGGCGGCCGCCGCGACGAGCGCCCCGCCGATGGACGAAGATGCCTTTGCCCGCGCCGTCGATCGGTATAAGGACCGCATCGTGAACTACCTCACGCGGCTGACCGGGCGCCGGGAGCGGGCGGAAGACGTGGCCCAGGAAGCTTTCATTCGCTTCTACCAAAATCGCCACCGCTACCGCGAAGAAGGCACGCTCCAGGCCTATCTTTTTCGCATCGCCACGAATCTGGTGCGCAGCGAAGAGCGTCGGAAGAAGCGTTGGCGCCTGCTGGAGCCCATCTTTAGCCGCGGCGGCTCGAGTCCCGACGGCGTGCACTGCGCCGAGAACCCCCACGAGCAAGGTCCCCACGGGCGGGCGGTGGCGAGCGAAGAACAGCGCCAGGTCACCGCCGCCATCGCGCAGCTCGATTTGCACTACCGGGCGCCCCTGGTGCTGCGGGAGATCGAAGGATTGTCGTACCACGAGATCGCCGACGTCCTCGGACTTTCCGAAGGCACCGTCAAGTCTCGATTGCACCGGGCCCGGGAACAGCTCAAGACGCTGCTCGAGCCCTATTGGAAAGGAGCTGCCTGATGTCGGCCACCCTCCACAGCTTCCCCCCCCGTCGCCCCGAAGGCTCCGACCCGGCTCCGGAAAGCGGCGACCTGGATCGGCAGATCCGCGAGGCGCTCGGGCGTTTGCCGCGGGAACGCGCCGGCGAAGATTTCACCGTCCAGGTCCTCGAACGGGCCGCAGGTGCCGGCGCCAACGGCGTCCGACGTCTGCGGTCCCTCGCCGCCGCCGCGGTCTTCTTCGCCGTCGGCGCCGTCGGCGCCCACGAGTGGAACGCCGCCCAAAGTCGAGAAGCGGCGGCCGTCCGCATGGCGAGCCTGCGCGCCGAGTACGCCGTCTTGCAGGCCGAGCTGCAGTCCCTGCAGCGCGCCGCCGACCCGCCGAGCCCGGTGGTCTACCTCGGCGGCGAGGGCGACGTCGAGTACGTGCTCGACTTGTCGCGGCTGATTCCCGAACGCTCCCCGGCGGCCCGGGTCGGCCGCGCGTCCGCTCGGCCGTCGGCCGCCGCGATGCGACCCGCCGCGATCCGGCCCGCCTCCTACTAAAGACTTACCCCTTGCTGGACTCTTTTTCTCAAACACCTAGCCACACCGGAGGATCGATATGAAGAAAACTGCTTTGTGGGTCGCCGTCGCCGCGACCGGCGCCGCGCTGGCGGCCACCGCCCAGGCCAACGACGACAGGTCAGAGGTCCGCGTCCGCGTGGTCGAGAAGGGCCCATGCCCGACGGTGGAGTGGGAGGGTGATGAATCCTTGGGACTTAAGGTCTCGAAGCGCGGCTTCCTCGGCGTCGAGATCACCAGCCTCACCCCCGATCTACGGCGTCATTTCGGAGTGTCCGACGACGAGGGCGTCATGATCGGCAAGATCGTCGACGACAGCGCGGCCCAGCGGGCGGGCTTGGCGGTCGGTGACATCGTCACCCGGGTCGACGGTCGCACGATCGAAGGCGCCTGGGACCTCACCGCGGCGATCCGAGAAAGCGAAGGCGGGGACACGGTGATGGTCGAATACTGGCGAGACGGTCAGGTCAACCAGCAATCCGTGACCCTCGACGCGCGGGAGACCTGCACCTTTGACATGAGCAGCGTGGCGTCGAGCCTCGAGGAGCTCAAAGAGACCCTGCCGGGCCTGCATATGCGCGGTCTCGCGATCAGCGAAGGGGCGATGGAAGAGGTGATGGAATCGCTGCGCGACATCGACTGGGAAGAGCACCTCGGTCGCTTTGAGGCGATCCACGTGGAAGGTCTCGAGGAGCGGATGAAAGAGCTCGAGGTGCGCATGGAAGAGCTCGGCGACCATCTCGAGCTCAACGGAGAGCACATTGAGTGGCGAAAGATCCAAGTGCTTGAAGGCGCCGAGCGCGATCGCATCGAGCACGAGATCGAGGTCCGCACCGAGCTCAACCGCGCCCGCATCGAGGCCCGCCGTCGGGCCGAGGAAATGGCGATCCACCGTGTGGAAGCCCGCCAGCTCGCCGACGAAATGGCCCGCGCCGCCGAGCGGACCCGCGCCGAAGCCGAAGCATTGATCGAAGAAGCCGAACGCACGGCGGAAGAAGGCGGCGGCGGCCCGTTCTGAATCACCCGATCTACTCAAAGACGGCGGCTTGGTCCGCCGGACGTCCGACGTCTACCAGGAGGCGTCGGACTTCTTGCGTATAGGTCTCAATCCGATGGTGGCGTTCTTGGTACCGGATGTAGCTCGTCACCTCGGGCAGGTCCTTCGGGCTCACCGAGAAGGCTCCGTACCCGTTCTGCCACTCAAAGCCATCGAGGTGTCGGGACTCGGCTTTGATCCACAGTGACGACTCTCGTTTGATCTCCTTCACCAGCTCCGCGATGGTGATCGTCCGCGAGAGCGAGCACAGGATATGAACATGGTCGGCGACGCCTCCGACCTGCTGTGGTGGCGAGCGAAGTCGAGAGCCGATGTCGCCGATCAGGCCGTAAGTCCTTTGGCGGATGGACCGATCCTGGAGCCATGGCTTGCGATGCTTGGTTGAGAAGATGATGTGGAGGTAGACCTGGGCGAGGGATTGGGGCATGCCCTCAACACTAGGACTCTTGCGACGCGACCCGCCGTCTTTTTTCCGGACACCGCCAGGGTAGAAGCAACCCTGGTCTGAAGAGAACGCCTTCGGCGTATCTTGGCTGGGTCGTCCGGCCTTAGTAGAGCGCACGACTGTAGAGGTGCGTTGTGGCCACACCGGTTCCGCGATTCAAGGTCTCTGCGACGAGATACGCCGCAGGCGTTCTTCCGAGCCCGGGGTTGCTTCTACCCAGGGTTCCGCCTTCTTCCGAGCCCGGGGGGTGCCTCGACCCGGATTGCGAGGGCGCGGTCGCGTCCATGGGCAAAGTTCCCGCGCACTGGCTGGCTCTTGATCCTTTCCTCACGCAAATGCGCTAGATTGGCGGACCTTCAAGAATATGCTCAGGAGCTCTCTAGATGCCCAGTCGTGTAAGACCCTCCGCCTTGCTTCTCCCTGCGCTCGCCGCGCTGGTCCTCGCGGCCCCCGCCTCGTCCCAGGTTATTAATGAATTCGTCGGCAATCACACCGGCAGTGACGACTTCGAGTTCGTCGAAGTCATGGGCACGCCGAATACGGACTACTCGAACCTCACCGTGATCCAAATCGAAGGCGACGCCGGCAGCGACGCTGGACGGATCAGCCTGGCGGAAACGGTCGGCACGACCGACGCCGAGGGCCTATGGTGGTCCGGCTTCCTCAACGACCCGACGGACCACTCCGATAGCTTCACGTACTTCCTGGTCGACGGCTTCACCGGCGCCGTCGGCGCCGATCTGGACGCCGCGGACGACGGCACCCTCGACTCGACGCCGTGGACCTCGATCCTCGACTCGGTGGCGGTTGACGACGGCGACGCCGGCGACCATTTCTACGGCGCCGATACGGTGCTCGCTGAGTTTTTTGACGGCGCAACCTTCTCGCCCGGCGGCGCCTCGCGGCTACCGAACGGCAGCGACTCCGACCAGATCGCCGACTGGACCCGCAACGACTGGGACGGCACGGGCCTGCCGGGCCTGCCGGGCAACCTGGCGCCGAACGAGGCGGTCAATACGCCGGGGACGCTGAATTCCCAGTCCGTGGCACCGAGCAATCCGCCGCTGATCAACGAGTTCGTCTACGACATCACCGGCACCGACGATGTCGAATACATCGAGGTCTTCGGCGACGGCGGCGCCGACTATTCGGCGGCGTGGCTGCTCCTGGTGGACGGCGCGGGTGCGGTCGACGATGCGTACCAGGTCGCGAGCACCGACCCGACGGGGCTCTGGACCACGGGATTCTTCTCGGAGACCTTCCCCAACGGCACCGTCACCACCCTGCTGGTTGAAGACTGGACCGGCACGATGGGCCAAGATTTGGATACCAACGATGATGGCACCTTCGACGTGACGCCGTGGACCTCGATCTACGACAGCGTCGCGGTCGACCACGGCGACGGCGGCTTGACCTACTCGCCGGCGGTTCTGACCGACGCCAGTCGCTCGGCGGGCGTTTCGTCGGCGCCGGGCGGCGCCTCGCGCATTCCCCACGGCGAAGATACGGACGTGGCCGGGGACTGGCTGCGCAACGACTTCGAAGGCGGCGGCCTGGCCGGCTTCCCGGGCATCGTGCCCGGCCAGGGCGAGGCCTACAACACCCCGGGCGCCGTCAATCGCACGAATGCGGTGGACTACTACGCCGGTGTCGACGTCTCGACCCAGGCGCAGCTGCGCGCGACGCTCCACGCGGCGATCGACGACCACCAGCGTTTCCCGTACTCCGCCGGCACCACCGACACCTGGGACATCCTGGAGGACGCCGATGAGGATCCGACCAACAGCTCGAACGTGCTCACGGTCTACAAGAACTCATCGGAGGTGAAGTTCGGCGGCGGCGTCGGCGCCTATAACCGCGAGCACACCTGGCCACGGACCTTCGGCTTCCCGGACCAGGGCACGAGCTCGGCCTATACCGACACCCACCACCTTCGCCTCGCCGATCCGGACTACA
>JBCDKB010000484.1:0-6599 GCA_038747035.1 Acidobacteriota bacterium
CCCGCGGCGGCGGCGGCGCCGGCGCGCCGGCGGTGACCAAGATGCGGTCAAAGGGGCCCACGTCGCTCCAGCCGACGGTGCCATCAAAGGCTTGGATCTTGACGTTGTCGATGTCGAAGAGCCGGACCCGTTCGATGGCTTTGCGCGCCAGCGCCGAGATCCGCTCGAGGGAGTACACGACCCGGGCCAAGTAGGCCAAAACCACCGTCTGGTAGCCGGAACCCGAGCCGATCTCGAGCACGGAGTGTTCGGGCCTGACGTCCAGCAGCTCGCTCATCCGCGCGACCGTATACGGGTGGGAAATCGTCTGCCCATGTTCGATGGGGAGCGCAAAGTTGTCATAGGCCTGGGTCCGCAGGTGCGGGCGAACGAAGAAGTGACGGGGTACTTGCGCCATGACATCGAGTACGCGGGCGTCTCGAATTCGACCCTTTAGGTGTTTCTCCACCATCCGGCGGCGGGCGATGGCGTATGGATCGCGCGCCACGGCCCCTAACTCCCCCCGGGCACCGCCTCGCGATGCCGCAGGTCGAGGTGTTCGAGGCGCTCGCGCAGCGGCGCCGACTCCTCCAAGCCCCGGTAGTCGGTGAGGTCCAAGTGGAGCGGAGTGACCGAAGCGAAGCCCTGCTTCACCGCGGACTGGTCCGTCCCCTCCTCCTCTTCCCAGGTCGGCGTGCCGGCGATCCAGTAGTACTTGCGGCCCATGGGGTCCGTATTCTCGATCACCGTCTGCTCGTAATAGCGTTTGCCGAGCCGAGTCCATCGCAGGCCGTCGCAGCCTCGCGCGGGGAAATTGACGTTCAGCAAGAGATCCTTCGGGAGGGGCTTCTCAATCAGGACCCGAATCAGCTGCTGGGCCAGCGCCGCCGAGCGCTTAAAGGAAAAGCCTTCGGCCACCTCTTGGCTAAAAGCCACCGCCGGCAGGTGGTGCATATTTGCTTCGAAGGCCGCCGAGACCGTGCCGGAATACGTAACGTCGTCACCCATGTTGACGCCGTAATTGATGCCGGAAACCACCAAATCCGGCGGCTTCTCCTTGAGCACCCCCTGCACCGCCATATTGACGCAGTCCGTGGGAGTCCCGTCAACGGAGTACCAATGCTCCCGAACCTGTTGCAGGCGAAGGGGGCGGTGGAGGGTCAGCGAGTGCCCCGTGGCGCTTTGTTCACGGTCGGGGGCGACCACGGCCACGTCACCGAGCTCCGACATCGCTTCCGCGAGGCACTTGATACCTTCAGAGAAAATACCGTCGTCGTTGGTGACGAGGATCCGCATCAGTCCTCCGAGCCGCCGTCGAAATACCGGCCAACCAGCGGCCTGAGTCGATCGACCGCCTCACGCGAGACCGCGGCGCGGTCGGTGATGATGGCGTACTGCAGAGCGTCCCACGCGCTGCTCGTGAGCTTCGGGGACGCGGCTAAGCGGCGTATCGATTCGACCACCGCCCGCTGACCGGTGACGTTATTCCGTCGGAGGGTCTCGAGCACGGCGTCGACCGTCACGTCTTCCTCTTCCTCATGCCAGCAGTCGTAGTCGGTCACCATGGCGAAGGTCGCGTAGGCGATCTCCGCTTCACGCGCCAGTTTCGCTTCCTGCAGGTTGGTCATCCCGATGACGTCGACGCCCCACTGCCGGTAGATCAACGACTCGGCGCGGGTTGAAAACTGGGGGCCTTCCATGCAGACGTAGGTGCCGCCCCTGTGCACCGTGGCTCCCGCGGCCTCGGCGCCGTCGGCCATGACGCCGGCCAAGGTGTGGCACACGGGATCCGCCATGGAAACGTGGGCCACCAGCCCATCGCCGAAGAAAGTGTCGGGCCGATGGCGCGTGCGGTCGTAGAACTGATCCGGCACCACGATATGGGTCGGCGCGTAGGCCTCCTTCATCGAGCCCACGGCGGAGACTGAAATCAGCCACCGCACGCCGAGGCTCTTGAAGCCATAGATATTGGCCCGAAAGTTCAGCTCACTCGGCATGAGGCGATGTCCCTTGCCGTGGCGCGGGAGAAAGGCGATCTTGGTGCCGTCGAGCTCGCCCAGCATGAAGGCGTCCGATGGCTCGCCGAAGGGCGTCTCGATACGACGCTCCTCGAGGATCTCAATCGCATCCATTTGGTAGAGGCCGCTGCCTCCGACGACACCGATTGCGTAATCCGTCATAGCTTCCTCAAAATGATGGCGCCCGGAATAGTGGCGCGCAGCTCTGAAATCAGTTGGGCATCGATGCAACCGACGCGGCTTCTGCCCAGGCCCTGGGGAAGCCGCATCTCTTCACTCGGGATTAAGACGGCGCGCGGCTAATCGCGTCTCGGACCCGCAAAGCGGTCTCCAGCGCCCGTCGACCGGACTCGCCGGAGACATAGGGCCGATCTTCCCCGCGGCACACGGCGGCGAAAGCCTCGAGTTCTGCGCGCAGCGGTTCCGTCGGCGTGACGGCCAGCTCCACCGGACTGATCACCCGCTTCTCCCCCTCTTCCTGCAGGGCAAAGCCGCGGATCTCCTGCTGGCGATAATCGATCGAGAAGTAGCGATGGCGGTGGAAGACGCGAAGCTTGCGAACCGGCTCGGCGGAGACGCGGGAGGCGGTGATATTCGCCGTGACGCCGCTCTCAAGCTCGATCCGGGCCGTGGCGATATCGATGCGCGGTGATAGGACATCGATACCGGTGCAGCGGACCTCCAGGAGCGGACTCGGATCGAGCGCGTGGAGAATCTGGAGGTCGTGGATCATCAAATCCAGGATCACGTCCACATCGAGGCTACGCGGCGTGAATTGCGACAGGCGCTGCGCCTCGATGAAGCGGGGCTTCTCCCCCAGACCCAACAGGGCCTGCACCGCGGGGTTGTAAAACTCCACGTGCCCGACGGCGAGGATCTGTCCGTCGGCCTGCGCCTTGAGCATCGAATCCGCTTCGCCGAGGGTCGATGTCATGGGCTTTTCCACCATCACGTGGAGCCCTCGCTCGAGCGCCATGATGCCCAGCTGGGCATGGGCGAACGTCGGCACCGCCAGTACGACCGCTTCGATATTGTCGAGCAGCTCTTCGGCGCTACGGAAGCTCTTGGTGCCGTTCTTCTGTGCCAACTCCGCCGCGAGCTCGGGCTTCTGGTCGTAGATGCCGACCAGCTCCGTCTCCGGCATCTCTCCGAGGATGCGGGTATGGTGCTTACCGAGGTGACCGGTCCCGATCACGCCGCAGCGCAGGGGCTTCTGTGCCATCGGAGGACTCTCTGAGCCTTCCCTATCCGGATCATGCTGGGGCATCGACAGTCCTCATCCGCCGCGGCGGCCTTTCTTTCGGCCGGGCAGATCCGTGATCACGCCGCGATCCGAGCTTTCTAAGAAATCGATCAACACAGCCACGCGCTCCACCCCGCCGAGCTCGGACTTGGCCGCTTCGAGCCCCTGCGCGAGCGGCTGACGCGAGCGGATCAGCAGCCGATAAGCCCTTTCGAGGGCCTTCAGCTCATCGTCGGAAAACCCGCGACGCTCCAAGCCGATGCGATTGAGGCCGTAGCAGACGGGCTTGGTACCCACCGTCTTCACATAAGGCAAGGCGTCGCGCGTGATCACCGAGTAGCCGCCAATATAGGCATAGGCGCCGACTCGGCAAAACTGGTGGACCGACGAAAAGGCGCCGATGGTCGCGAAGTCGCCGACTTCGACATGGCCGGCGAGCGTCCCGTTATTGGCGAAAATCGTATGGTCGCCGACGACGCAGTCGTGGGCGATGTGGGTCCCGACCATGAAGAGGTTGTCGCTGCCGACTTTGGTCAGCCCTCCCCCTTTGCCGGTCCCCCGGTGCACCGTCGAGTTTTCCCGGAAGTGGTTCCGGTCCCCGACCTCGAGGAAGGTCTCTTCGCCGCCAAACTTGAGATCCTGGGGTTCAAAACCGACGCAGGAACCGCTGAAGAACACGTTCTCCGCGCCGACGGTCGTCGGTCCTTCCAACACGGCGCCGGCGCCGATCCGGCACCGGTCACCGACCTGGACCTTGTCACCGACGACCGCGTGCGGCCCCACGGTCACGCCTTCCCCGAGGGAAGCGCCGCCGTGGACCACCGCCGTAGGATGAATTTCAGTCGACATACTCCGTCGTCCCCCGGCCTTCAGCGATCGATCATGGCGGAGGAAAGCTTGGCCTCTGCCGCCACTTTGCCGTCGACCATCACCTTCGCCGCGAGCTTGCAGTTATCGCCCCGATGGCGGATCACATCGACTTCGTAGCGAATCTGATCGCCCGGTACCACCGGCCGCCGGAAACGGGCGCGCTCGATCGTCGTGAAGTACAGGAGCTTTCGCTTCCGGACATGCTCCTCGTAGGTGTCGAGCAGGAGAATGCCGCCGGCCTGGGCCATGCCTTCGATGAGCAGAACGCCCGGCACCACCGGGTGCCCCGGGAAGTGGCCCATGAAGACCTCTTCGTTGATGGTCACGTTCTTGATCGCCACGATCCGCTTGCCGTAGTCCATCTCAAGCACGCGGTCGACGAGTAGCATCGGATAGCGGTGGGGCAACATGTCGAGGATCCAGCGAATGTCTTTGACACCGCTCTTCCCGCTCCCCGCCGTGCTGTCCTCTGTCGTTTGGCCCTGGCTTTCCTTATCGCTCACCGAGTCTCCGTCCTATCTCACTGATGACAAGCTCGTGGGCTCCGGCGCCCGCTCGCTGTGGGGATGTAATTCCTCAGGGGAATCTAGTGGCAGAGGCCCGACCCGACGGCTACCCTCCGCCTCCCCCGCCTTCGCCGAGCTGCCGCTCGAGTTTACGGAGGCGCCGTAGGAGGCCGGGGAGCTTGCTTTGGACAGCGATTTGCCGCCGGTAGCTCCGCAAGTCGGTGGCAGGAATTCCGCCGGCTTTAGTGCCCGCGGGAATGTCCTGATAGACGGCCGATTTGGCGGCCACCTGGACCTGATCGCCAATCTTCATGTGGTCGATGACCCCCGCCTGGCCGGCGAGCACCACGTAATCGCCGAGCTCGGAAGAACCCGCGATTCCGGCTTGGCCACACAAGAGACAACCGCGACCCGTGCGAACATTGTGACCCACCTGGACTAGATTGTCGATCTTGGAACCGGCGCCAATGCGCGTCTCCTCGAGCAGCGCTCGGTCGATGGCGCTATTGGCTCCGACCTCGACGTCCTCTTCCAAAACGACGTGACCAACCTGGGGCACTTTGCGGTGCACGCCTTTGTCGGTGGCGTAGCCGAAGCCGTCGGCGCCGAGCACGGTTCCGGAGTGCACTTCGACCCGGTCCCCGAGCTGAGTTCCGTCGTAGAGCACGACGCTCGGGTGAATCCACGCGTCGGCACCGATCGAGCATCCCCGGCCGACCACGACATGCGCTTCGACCACGGCCCGGTCACCGACGGCGCTACCGGCGCCAATGACAACGTAGGGGCCGAGGTGGGCGCCGTCGCCGACGACGGCCGTCGTATCGACCACGGCCGTGGGGTGAACACCCGGCGCCGGGACGTGCCTGGGATGGAAGAGCTCGATGGAATGGGCGAGCGCCACGTGGGAATCGGCGACAACCACGGCGGGCTTGCCCAATGAAGGGACATCGCCCGCCATGGCGTCGGGGACCAAAAGGGCGCCGGCCGCGGAAGCCAACGCCTCTTCTCGGTAAGCCGGGGCGTGGAGGAAAGAAAGGTCCACCGGCGACGCGGCGCCCAAGGCCCGGACAGCCCGGACCTTGATCGCTCCGTCGCCGAAAACGCGTCCTCCGATGCGGCTCGCCAGCTCGTCGAGCGTCAGCCCCTCGGGGCCGACCGAGGACAGCGTCGACGGAGCCTCCCCCGTCGAAACGGTCACGCTACTGGCCGGTGCCGTTAAGGACGTCAATCACCTGCTTGGTGATGTCCACCCGCTCGCTCGCCATGACGACGACGCCCGGGACGCGATTCAGGATCAGGTCATAGCCGTTGTCGTTTCGCACCTTGTCGAAGACCGGCTCCAGCTGCTTCTCGATCGCCGCCAGACCTTCCTGCTGCATCTTCTGGCCCTCCCGCTGCTTGTCGTCGGTGAAACGACGAATGGCGATCATCTTGTCTTCATACTCTTTCTGCATCTCGGCCAGCTTGTCGTCGGAGAGAGAATTGGCGCCGCCGGCGATGCGCTGACGCAGGTCAACCGCTTCCTTCTGCATGGCCTCAACCTGGCTTTTCGCCGTTTCCTGGAGCCCCTGGAGCTTGCCGGCGAGGTCACGACCCGCCTGCGAGTTGGCGACGACCACTTCGAGGTCGACCACGGCGATCTTGAGCGCGGTCTCTTGGGCGAAAACGGCGGGACTGGCCACAAGAAGGGCTAGGCCGACCAAAGCCACGCTGAGGCGGCGCAGGGTGGGAGAAATCTTCATGGTCACACTCCTAAGTGTCTACGAGAATATTCAGAGTCTCGTGTTGGTCGTTCAGTTCGCGGTCAGCATCCCCCACAGAGCGGTTGAGGGAAAGACCAAAGGTGATGAATGGCGGACGGTAGCCCGCGGGATGCGGGCCGATGTCCTTTTGGGCGATGAGGCAGCCGCGGCTAGAAGGCCGTGGACAAGCTGAAGTCGAACGAGTCGAATTGGTCGTCCGGCAGCGGATCGATATTGGTCG
>JBCDKB010000485.1:0-6592 GCA_038747035.1 Acidobacteriota bacterium
CCGAAAAGGGCTCCGGATCGTCCTGGCGCCGCCCGTTCATGGTTCCGACCGCCGCCCGCGGGGGCCCCGCCCCAGAAATTCCGTTCCCTGGAGACGCCGCCCCAGGGAGTCTCTCTGAGAACCTTTTTGAGAATCTAAGGATGCGGCGCGGGTCGAGGGGTCGGTCATGTCGATGCGCCTTGGCGAGCCCGCCGCCTTCGTCTAGTGACCCAATGGGGAGGGCGTTCGATGCTTTGAAGACAATCGACACTCACCCTGCGCCAGGAACGTCAACGCGGGCGTCGGGGCTTGGGGGCCGGGCGGTTTCGCAGGCTGGGCGTGGATGGCGAGGGGGGCGAGAGGCACGGAAGCAACCAAGCAGAATTAGGTCACGAGGTAGGCGCTGACTCGGACCTGGAGTCGCGTGCGACCTTCGAAGCCGCTGCCGAAAATACAGAAGGCGCTCTTTGAAGCGAGCACGGGCAGGACGATCCACCCGTCGAAGCTATCGCCAGCTCCGTAGGGCGGCACGACGGGCTCGATCTCTGCAAGCTTGACCCAATGCTCCTCGTCGGGGTCGAAGGAGCCACGCAGCTCGGCATAGGCCCGGTCGAGATCCAGCACGCTATTCGCCGACGGGGTCCACAGGGACACGACGAAGCGGACTTCGTCGTACGGTGAGGTGTCGATCTCCGCGGCACCCTCGTGTGTCAAAGGGTAGGTGAAGGTGCCGGAGCTGTCTGTGGCGAAAACTTCTGACGTAGGGTCGAAGATGATCTGGCGCGGCTGGTGGTCGCGGCTCATCGTCGCACGGACTCCTTGTGGGTGAAGGTGAACTCTATCACCGGTCATTTCTGAAAGAGTCGTCCTGACCTTCGGCGATCGAGCCTTGGGCGGCCCTGCGGAGCAAGCGTCGCAAGACGCCGAGTTGGCGCCGGTCGGGGCGAGCTCGACGCAGCAGCTGGCGCAGGTCCCTAACGATCCCTTCCCGCAGGTGGGGTTGGTCGAATCCGAGCTGCTCGACGAGGGGGCGGGCGAGCTCGATCAAGGTGCGGCGTTCGCCGACGAGGGTCGCGTCGGAATCGGACGGCCCCTCGGTTCCCGCCGCCGGCTCGGGCCCCGGATCCGCACCCGGATCGGCGAGGGCGGCGTCCAGCCGTCTGGTCATATGGAGCTCGTAGGCGATGAGCAGCACGGCCTGGGCGAGGTTGAGGGTCGGGTGCTCTACGGCGCACGGGATCCGCACCAAGACGTCGCACGCTTCGATTTCGTCGCGGCGTAGGCCGTTGTCTTCGGGGCCGAAGATGAGGGCCACTCTTCGGGCGGGATGCGCCGCTCGGGCGAGGCCACGGGCGTCGACGACGGGGTGGTCTCGAAGCGGCCGGTTGCGGCCTGAGGACGTGCCGACGGCGAGCTCGAAGTCGGCGAGGGCCCCGTGCAGGCTCGCCGCCCGCTTCGCGCCGTCCAGCACCGGCCAGGCGCCGACGCCAAAGCCGCGGGCGACGCCGCCGAGCTCCGTCGCCGGTTCCACCAAGATCAGCTCTCGAAGCCCCATATTGGCCATGGCCCTGGCCACCGAACCGACGTTCCCTTGCTCCCGGGGTCGGACCAAGACGACGGCGATATGTGCAGGGGAAGGGGTCATGATGGTGTGGGGAGGGCCTTGGTGTCTCAGTCTTCAGCGGAGCAGTGCCTCGGCCTTCAAGTGGGCCGCAGAGAGGCCTGGGGCGACCGCCTTCTGGACCTGACAGCCTGACTTGACGGCCGGACTTGACAGCGGACACCGGAGGCTACAAATTCTTAGCCAGTCTTCGTCGCATCACAACCTCGTTCCTGCACTTTTCGACGAAAGGACTCCGATGCCCCAATCTCGCCTGCGCGCGTACCTGATCTTCACCGGTTCGTCCCCGATGTTGCTTCTGTCGACCTACCCCAAGCTCACCGACGAACGCTTGATTGAGAAGCTCCTCTATAAAGGTATCGACAAGTTCATCGGCTACCAGGTCGATCTGGAGGTCGTGGCGGACCGCTATGGGACGACCTTCCCCAAGATCTCTCGGGACCTGGAAGAGGAAGACCGCGAAGACATCCGGGTGCTCGACTTCAATGGCCACCAGATCATGGCCAATTTTTCCCTCGGATCCCTCGGCGACCCGATCAAATTCGGCGGTTGATCTTCGGCGGCGATCCCGGCCCGCAGCTCGCCCGTAGAGAACGCGGATAGACGCCGACCCGGGCTCCTGCGTGAAATAGCGTGCTGGCGCGGCTCGGGGATGAACTTTTTCTTCGCTCGCCAGCCCGCCGCGACGACGCACGATACGGAACGAGAATTCCTGAAAAGACTCGAGCCTAGAGTTTTTGGAGACCGCAGCCCATGATCAAGACTCGCGCCCTGCAGAAACGCTACGGCACCAAGCTGGCCGTCCAAGGCCTCGACTTGGAGGTGGGGGAAGGTGAATTTTTTTGCTTCCTCGGGCCGAACGGCGCCGGCAAGACCACGACCATCAAAATGCTCACGGGTCTGATCCGGCCGACTTCCGGGGAGGCTTTCATCGGCGGCATTCCGGTGCAAAAGGATCCGGTCGCGGCGAAGCAGCTCATCGGCTATATCCCGGATCACCCGTTCCTCTACGACAAGCTCACCGGTCGTGAATTCATGCGCTTCGTCGCCGGGCTCTACCAAATCAGCGACGAGCGCTATAGGGAGCTGGCGCCTCGCCTGCTCGAGACCTTCGAGCTGACCCACGTCGCAGACCAGCTCACCGATCGCATGAGTCACGGCATGCGCCAGAAGCTCTCGTTCGCCTCCTGCTTCCTGCACGAGCCGAAGGTCGTGGTCGTCGATGAGCCGTGGGTTGGGCTTGACCCGAAAAATATCCGTGCCGTGAAGAGCTTCTTGCGGCGCAAAGCCGATGAAGATGGTCTGACGATCTTCATGTCCACCCACACGCTCTCGATCGCTGAGGAGCTGGCGGACCGGATCGGCATCATCCACCGCGGCCGTCTGATGCACGAAGGCACGGTGGACGAGATCAAAGCGCTGGCCGCGGCGCCGGGGTCGCTCGAAGACGTCTTCCTCGAGTTGACGAGGCAGGCGGAGCTTGAGGGAGACGACGCTTTATGACCCGACTCGGGGCCATGCTGTGGGCCAAGCGTCGGATGGCCAGCCACGGCCTGCAATCGATTCGAGAGCAGTCGAAGCTCAAGGTGGCCTTCGTTTCGGTATCCGCTTCCCTTTTGCTCTTGGGGATTTACGGCGTCGGTCGCCTGGTCTTCTTCTTCATCGAGTCCCTCGGCTCCGAGCTGCTCGCCGGCGGTCGGCTGAGCCTCGGTGATCTGGTGATGTCCCGGCTGCTGTCGACGTTCTCGCTGACGGTCTTTGTGCTGCTGATCTTCTCGAACGTCTTGGTGGGTTACGCGACATTCTTTCGCTCGCGGGAGATGCCGCTGCTGGTCCACAGCCCGCTGCCCGTACGCACCCTCTTCCTCGGGCGATTCGCGGAATGCGTGAGCTTTTCGTCCTGGGCTACGGCCTTTCTCGGGGCTCCGGTTTTGGTGGCTTACGGCATGGAGACCAAGGCGCCGCTGCTCTTCTACGTTTCACTGGTGCCTTTTTACATCCCATTCGTCGTTATCCCGGCGGCGATCGGCGCGATCATCTGTCTGCTCATGGTGCGTGTCGTGGCGCAGCTTCGCCACCGCATGCTGAGCATCGGCGTGGTCGCGGCGGGCCTGATCGCGGCGCTCTTCAACCAGTTTCGGGGGCGCTTCGAGCTGCCGGATCTCTCCAATCCGGGCGGCGTGCAAGAGATCATCGACCTGTTGGGGCGGAGTCAGAACCCTTATTTGCCAAGCCAGTGGCTGTCGAGCGGCGTTTTGGCCGCCGCCACCGGAGACTTCCGCGAGTCGCTCTTCCAGCTCGGCCTGCTGGTCGCCGCGGCGCTCGTCGCCCTCGCCGTGGCGACGGGGGTGGCGACCCTGGTCTTCAACGGCGCCTGGTCGGCCTTGCTCGCCGCGGAAGCGCAGCGGCAGCCGAAAGACCGGAGCTCCGGGGGCGGCCGCTGGCTCGAAACTACGCTGCAGCTGATCCCCGAGCCCCACCGCTCGCTGGTGATCAAGGACGTGCGGAGCTTCTGCCGCGAGCCGTCCCAATGGTCCCAATTCGTGATCTTCTTCGGCGTCCTGGCGGTTTATTTAGCGAATCTCGGCGGCAATCAGCAGGTCGCCCTCGACCCCGAGACCTGGCAGGCGTGGGGCACGCTCCTGAATCTGGGCGCTGCGCTGCTGATTTTGGCGTCGCTGACCACCCGTTTCATCTATCCGCTCATCAGCCTCGAGGGACGCCGGATCTGGATCCTGGGCATGGCCCCGCTCACCCGTCGGGCCATCGTGCGCCAGAAGTTCTGGCTCAGCGTCGTGGCGACGTCGGGCTTTACGGTCGGCCTCTCGGTGCTATCGGCGGTCAAGCTCGACCTCGAGCCGATCGCCTTCGCCCTGTCGGTGACTGCGGTGGGCGCTGCGACGCTGGCGCTTTCGGGACTCGCGGTGGGGCTCGGCAGCCTCTACCCGGACTTCCGAGACGACAACCCGTCGCGCATCGTGTCGGGCATGGGGGGGACGCTGAACTTCCTGCTCTCTATGCTCTACGTCGTGCTCACCACCGCCGCGCTCGGCGTCGTTTTGCTGTGGCATCGTTTTGAGCCGCGCTTCGGTGAAGAGGCTTTCCCGCAGGTTGTAGCGGCGGCGGCGGCGTGGATTGCCCTGTTGACGGCGGTGACCTGCTGGTTACCCCTGCGCCTGGGGACGCGGCACCTCGAGCAGCTCGAGATCTAAGCGAGGGTGAAGTCATCCGGCGCCCCGGTGTCCTCTGGGGATCTTGAAGTGGGAAGCGAGGGCATCTCAAAGTCGAGAACGCCGGTTCTCGACTTTGAGAAGAGCTAGTCGTCAAGATTAGCCCGGCATCGGGGTCTAGGGCGCAAGCAGCCGCAGGCCTCGACGGGGTGGACAAGGAAAAGCCCATGCCACGGTCAGTGGCATGGGCTTTGCAGCTTGTGGAGGACATTCTCTAGTCGCCTCGACAAGTTTCGGATCGGCCCAGTGGCAATGGGTTGTTCCACCACTGCTTTCGTAGCGCTCGCGCTTTGGATGCGGAGTTGACGGTTCGAGGCTTGGTCTGCCACGGAAAACCAGGAGTTAGTACATGAATCGTCATTCTCTTGTGGGCATGGCGCTCAGCGGGGTTCTCCTCGCCGGAGCTGCTATTGCTTCTGCCCCCAGTAATTTTGACGCACGCATCTCTTTGCAGAAGCGCGCCGCTGAAGTCACTCCGACCCACCTCCAGAAAACCGCAATGGCGCAGATGCAGGCGGATGTCCAAGACCTGAACGTCGAGTTCTCGACGGCGACGGGTGCGGTCCGCAAGCTCTCCAGCCACACCGGCTACCTGACCGGCCCCCGCACTTTGAAAGCGACGGCGTTCGAAAACGCCCTCGACTTCGTGCGCTCGAATCTCGACATCCTCGGGCTCTCAGAGCGCGACCTCAACAATCTGGAAGTGACCGATGAGGTTCGCTCCGACGTGTCCGGCGCCACCCACCTCTACCTGCGCCAGACCCACCAGGGCCTCTCCATCTATAACGCCCAGCTGCACATCAACATCAACCGTGACGGTCGCATCATCAGCGTCAACAGTGCCTTTATACCGGGCATCGCGACGCAAAAGGCCGCCCCGACGCCGCGCATCGGCGCCGCCGACGCGGTGGTTCGCGCCGCCGCCCACGCCGGCATCACCCTCGATCGGGTGCCCAACGCGGTGTCCTCCTCCTTGGTGGAAGATCCGACCCAGCGCACGCTCATTGACAACAGCGGCTTCGCCCTCAACGAGATCGAAGCGCAGCTGATGTGGCTGCCGGTCGGTAAGGACCTCAAGCTGGTCTGGAACTTCCAGATCGAGACCACCGACGGCCATCAGTACAACGACTACACCATCGACGCCCAGAGCGGGGACGTTTGGACGTCGTTCACCTGGATGGCCCACCACTCGTACCGCGTGTACGAAGCGCCGACCGAAGATCCTGAAGCCACCACGCCGCTGCCCCCGGGCGACGGCCGGACCTTGGTCGTCAACCCAGAAGATTCGACCGCGTCGCCGAACCTCTGGTTCTCCGGCAACGGCATCATGGACGGTAATAACGTCCACGCCTGCGCCGACCAGAACGCCAATAACGGCTGCGACTCCGGTCAGCCGAGCTGCTCGGGCGGCGTCTGCGACTTCCCGATCAACCTCAACTCGGCGCCGTCCAACTCCATCCCGGCCGCCATCACCAATCTCTTCTACTGGAACAACATCATCCACGATGTGCAGTACCAGTATGGTTTCACCGAGTCCGCCGGTAACTTCCAGGAAAACAACTTCGGCCGCGGCGGCGCCGGCAGTGATTCGGTCAACGCCGACGCCCTCGATGGCTCCGGTAACTGCAACGCCAACTTCGGCACGCCGCCGGACGGCAGCAACCCGCGCATGCAGATGTTCACCTGCACCAACGCCAACCCGGCGCGCGACGGCGACTACGACAACGGCGTGATCGTGCACGAGTACGGCCACGGCATCTCC
>JBCDKB010000486.1:0-6562 GCA_038747035.1 Acidobacteriota bacterium
CATGAATTGACTTGGTCAGCAGCCCGATTCTTCGCTCGGTATTGTTGATCCGGACTGAGTAGCCGTCGCGAAGAAGGACATCGAGATCTGCATTATCTCCCTTCCATTCAAGCAGCACGATGATGTCCGGCTGAAAATCGCGGAGAGCCTCAGCGGCGAGCGTCGGCTGATTATTGATGTCAAGGATATTAGAGGCGACGACGCGCAGTCGGGCATCCTGCCGCTCAGGGTCAGCGGTCCTCGGCTGTTGAAGACAGAAGAGAAGCAAAAGCGATGCGCACCCGGTCAGGAGTATTCGGAAACGACGGGAGCGAAACATCACGGAGCGCGCCAGTAGAGCCTTATGAAGGGGCTTATCGAATAGAGACAACTCAGATCCAGGACTCCAATCGGTTGCCCCGAGGCCATCGGACCGACGGCAAACACCCCGGGATACCGCCAGTTTCGGTGGGGCTCATCGGACATCAGCGCGGAAACCCAGGAAGGCGAAAGAGCACTTCAGATGCCTACTTCACCGCCCGCCGCTAGGTTCGCCGCGTCTTTCTTCTTTGCCTATTCTACGCCCGGAGCGCCACGGGCTCCCGTCTCAGCTCGACGATGGCCGCCACTGCCGCCCTCTGGCCAAGACTAGACCGAGTCAGACCCAAAGCCCGGCTTTCGTTCAGACACCGGCTTCGCTATCGCCATCGGGCAAGATCACAACCCGCCGGTCCGCCCCCCGGCCCAGAGAACCGCTCTTGACGCCGACGTGCTGATCTATCGCTTCGTGCACGAGGCGCCGCTCCCAGGCCGGCATCGGCGGCAGTTCGACGGGCTTCCCGGTCGCGGCAACCGTCTCGGCCGCCTCGTCCGCCAGATCCGTCGGAGTCTCGAAGTCTGGATCAGCCAGCCGAATCTTTTGCCGTTGGGGATCGACCGAAAGGACCCGAACTTCCTTTTCTTGCCCCACTGGAAACCGGCCCTCCATATCGGCGCGCGCGGATTTCGACATCTTCGAGATATGGAGGAGCCCAGCGTGACCTTGCACCTCAAAGAAGACACCATAGTCAGCTACACCCGTCACCCTCGCAGTCAGAGTCTGTCCGACAGTCGGGGTCTCGAAGACTGGATCAGCCAAAGAAACTTTCTGGCTTTCGGGATCCACAAAGAGGATCCGTACTTCCTTCTCCTGACCTATCGGAAACTGCCTCTTGAAGTCGGCCCGCACCGATTTCTGCATCTTCGAGATGTGCAGGAGGGCAGTACTGCCCTGCAACTCAAAGAAGACACCATAGTTGGCCACACCCGTCACTCGCGCCGGCAGAACTTGTCCAATAGCAGAGGCAAGACTGGCAGTGGCAACGGTCTGAGATGGCAATCGCTGAAAGGTTTTTAACCACCTTCGACGCTTAGCAAGGTCTCCAACCCAGCCGATCCCACGCTCAACGAGGAATGGCCTGTCTTCAGAGTCGACTGTTTCGATTAGCTTCTTAAGCAGGTGAGGCCACTCTTGACGATGCTCGCGACCATCAAGCCAATCGATCCCAAGGCCTGTAAGCTTGGAAAGGAGCTCACTCTCGTTCGCGACGTCGATGAGCTTTCGAAGTACAAAGGCCCACTCGGGACGCTCTTCCCGACCTGCAAGCCAAGCGATCCCAAGGTCTATGAGCTTTGAAAGCTGCTCGCTTTCATCCGTAAAGTCGATGAGTTTTTGAAAAACGAAGGCCCACTCTGCACGATCCTCGCGCCCGTTTAGCCAGGAAAGACCGACGGTGAGCAGCCTCTGCCGCTGGTCTTCATAATCCGCCCCCTCCAACACTTTCTGGAAGACATGGGACCACTCGGGACGGTCCTCTCGCCCCTTGAGCCAGGCCACACCTCGAGCCCACAGAGCCAACCTAAGCTCATCAACATCGACGAGATCCATGACTTTCTGAAAAACAAATGCCCATTCTGGGAGCTTCTCTCGACCGTCGAGCCAGGCCACGCCCAGCCCCACTAGAATCCTAAGTTCGCTAGCGGAGCTTGCGACACAGAGGAGCTTAAGGAGGTGTTGGGGCCAACCAGATCGATCTTCGCGGCCTGCGAGCCATGCTATTCCGCGGGCCACCAGTTCCTCTTGCTGGCCAGCACTATCAACAAAGTCTAGAAGTTTCTCTAAGACGTGGGGCCATTCCGACCGCCGTTCTCGCCCTTCGAGCCACTCTATCCCTTTAGCCACCAGCCATTGCCGGTACTCCTCAGCGACCGGGGCGTCCAGAAGGGCTTGCCATACGTGCGCCCATTCAGGACGATCTCCCCGCCCTTCAAGCCACGCTGCTCCTCGAGTCATTAGCGCGCGAAGCTGGCCTTCTTCCTCGGCAACACTAAGGAGCTTTGCCAGTAGGTGCGCCCATTCGGATCGACTCTCTCGTCCCTCGAGCCATCCGAGCCCTCGCCTTATGAAAGCCCGGCGTCGGCCTTCATCTGAAAGAACTTCTAGGAGCTTCTGAAGGAGAAAAGCCCAGCCGTTACTCTCTGGATAGAGCGACAGCCACTCTGCTGCGATCGAAATCGCGACCTCCTGGCTTTCCTCTTCGGACAAAACTAATTCGATCAAGAAATGTGCAATTGGGTTAGATGCGTTTTTCGCTAGCCACTGATGTGCCAGTGTAACGGCTCCCTGATTTCCATCACGGATGAGCGAGCGAAGCACGAATGCAACCGATGGAGCGGTTTGATGCCGGCGGCACCACGCCAAAACAAAAGGCGGAGACCGGTCCGAATCGCCGAGGATCCCCTCGAATAGATACGACCAGGCTCGATTGCAGGGTGCGAGATTCGCGAGGGCGGCGGTGGCCTTCAGCGCATCCTCCTTCGCCCCTTCGATCTTGAGCGCGGCTCCGATCACCGACGGTGCGTGTCGGGAGGTCCCGTAGTTTGAGACCCAACTGACCAACCGCAGTCCGTCTTCGCTGGCGCCCGTGCGACGAGCCAGATCCTTGCCGACGTGGGGCCACTCGTACCATTCCGGAGCCCCGTCCAGGGCCGACCGTATCGCTCCGAGAGTTCTGCGCTTCTCAACCGCGCTGAAAGTCTCGAGACGCGATAAGAGGATATGGCAGGTCAAGCGAAATCCCGTTTCGTCAACGCGCGCGGCGCTCATCTGCTCAATCGCGTCCTCGAACGGTTTCGGCACGAGCTCGAGATCCGGCAACTCCAGACTCAAGGCAAGCCACGAGGGCAGGTGAGCGAAGGACATGCGCGCGCCGTCGGCGGTCCACAGCGAGTGCGCCTCGGCGAGCATGGGCGTCGCATCGCCACGATGGATCCTGGCGGCGACCACTTCGTCTGACGACGCCGTCAAGGCGCGCGCTATTGCCCACAGCGGCGCCGTTTCCTCAGAAGGGTTCTCACCGTGCTTCTTCGAGAGCAGAATAGCGTCCCTCAATGCGCCCACGCGCTGGTGGTGTTCAGTCTTCGAGAACCATCCAACGAAAAGCGCGTCCGCCAGGTGTGGGTGGGTCAACCACACGCCGGGGCGCCCTTCGGCGACGTCAATATCGATGTGGTGGTCCGACCGAAGCACTTCCAAAGCGTCGCGATCATCGTCCCTGAGGTCGAACCTCGCCGCCGATGGCAACCCCGTGTAGAGCCGGTTCACGGAAAGCAGCTGGACGATGAACGAGGAGAGTCGACCGCTCTGGTCGAGTTTCTCGACCCGTTTGCGAAATCGACTCGCAAACGCCGTCAGCGGTTCGCCGGTCCTCCATTCGAAGAACCTCTGGACCATCAAGACATCCCCTTCGCCCGCATCCGGCGCCGGGGCTCCGGTCCTTTCTTCGAACCAACTCCGCAACGTCTCGAGATTCGCCTCGTCGAGCGACTCATCGAGCCGCCATGCGGACACATTCACGTCCTCGATCAGATCTCGCTCGAGGGCTTGGACCTGCTCGCTCGGGCCACACGCGATGATGATCGGCGCGACTTCGCCGTCATCGCGGAGGTTCTCCAACGAGACGAGGGCCCGACGCCAGTTAGCCACGGCGGCCTCTTGGTCGCCCGGCGAAAAGGGATCGTCAATACAGACGATGGGCTGAGCACCGCGCTCCACGGCGAGCTGTGCCCACTTCATGGCATCCGGAAGCAGGCGCGTCCTGCCTCCGAGCCACATCAGCGGGGCCACTCCGGAGGCGACAAGGCGGGCCATGACCTGCAGGAGAAGAATGCTCTTGCCGCTCCCCGACCGCCCCTCGATCCAAAAGACCGGGAGGCGCCGCATCCGATCGGTCCCGAACGGGTCCGTACTGATCCACTCGCGGATGGCCTCAGTAGCGGGGACCACCTGCCAGCGCCGCGGAGCAAACCAACCTTCCCTCAAATGACGTAGACGGGGCTGCTCCCCCACGAGGTACGGCCCGGTGGTCACCGCGTCGGGTTCCCGGAGGTCCGGAGAGATCAGCCGAATGCCGTCGGGCAAGCGTCGTTGGCTATCCGCGTTGCGGAGGGCCGACAGGGCGCTGAAAAGTTCGGAGCTCAGCGCCCTACTGTCGCGGGCGTCGACGGCGGCCGCCATCAGCTTGCCAACCCACTCGTGGATCCAGCCCAGGGGATCGGCGGCCCTCAACTTGTTGGCGAGCACGTCGATCAGATCGTCCCGGGGATTCGGGTCCGTCGAAGTGACGACTTTGCGCCGAAAGTTCTCAACCGCGGACTCCGAATGGCTATCAGGCGAGGGGGGCGGCGTCCAACGGTCGATCGAAGCCTGGGCATCGACGAGCTGCCAGGAGGCGCAGCGGACTTCATAGCTTAGGGAATCCACCAGATCTGGCGTCTCGCGCCGCGCCACGACGTCGATCGTCCAGAGTTCCTCGAGCGCTTTGGCCAGGGCCCCCGAAGTCCCTGTCTTTTTCATTTGCGTGATGGTCCACTGACCATCGGTTGCGACCTGAACCAGGTCGGACAGGGCCTCCGTCACGGGCGGAGCGAGGCTCGGGGTCGCGAGCCAAGCCCGGGTGACGTCACGGAGGACCACCAGGAACTGATAACCAAATCCAGCGAGGCTGACCGTACCGCCGGCCGCTCGCTTCGGGTGCGCGACGGCCCAAGCCGCCTGAAGCTCCTCGAGCCTCGCGAAGCGTGCAGCACCATCTACCCGCTCAATCAAGGGACCCCTCAATAACCATTATCTTAACTATCTCACCCGCCCGCCGGCGCGACAAGGCGCCCTGAAGATCTAGCCCCCGACGAGCGGCGGGAGGGTTCCCGGCTCCCCCCGATCACATCCAGGCAGATCGACTCAGCGCCGACCGAGGACCGCGAGCTGCCGACGGAGCTCGACGATGGCCGCTTCTTGTCGGTCGAAGCGACGCTGCTGGTCTTGGATGACCTTCGTCAGGACGCCGACGACGTCCATGGCGGTGAGGCTCTTGCGGTCTTTCATGGCGACCAGGGCCGGGACTTCTTCGGCGATGAAGCCGACGTAGGTTTCGTCCGGTTCGGCGCGGTAGCGGAAGGTGACCGGCTCGAGGCCCGCGAGGGCTTCGAGGGCGGCGTCGGTTGAGAGGCCGGTGACATCTTGCTTGAGGGCGCGGCTCGAGGCGTTGGTCCAGGTGCCGCCGGCCGTGAGGTGGGCGCCGTTCGCATGGCGGATGGCGTCGCCGACGGTGTCCATGCAGCCGAGGCACAGGTTACCGTCGCCGTCGAGGACGAAGCGCTCTCCGCCCGAGGTCCAGAAGGACAACGAATCCGAGCCGTTGCGATAGATCACGCGACCCGCGTTGTCGTCGTCCTTGTCGCCGAACCAGAGCTGCGCGTTGGCACTGCCGGATCCGGCCAGGATGGACACGATGGCGCCGTCGGTCTCCGTCTCATTGCTTTGGAAGACGGCGACCGTCGAGGCGTTGCTGGGGGTATGGCTGACGCCGCCGGCGAGCACGTGGAGCGGCGCGTTCGGGGACGCCGTGTGGAGACCGATATTCCCTTCGTCCGTAATCCGCAGGGAGCCGGTCGCGGAACCGGTTTCAATCACAAGAGGCCTCGGACCGAAGTGACCTTCAGAAACGGTAAAAGCGTACTCGTTACCGCTGACGTCCCAGATCTGGGCGTTGAAGCCCGATGGGCGCTTACCCCATAGCGCGAAAACCCTGCAAAAAAGGGCCACCGTTCGACCCACACCGTCGCCCGGCCGGCCATGGCAATCCCCCGACTGATCACAGGAGATCGGCGGAGACCGGCGGCGCCGTAGAGACGGCCAAGCCGACGGTCATGCCTCGCTACAAAGACCCGTCGTGCAGCTGGGCCAGCACGCGGTCAGCGCACTGCGGACAGATCCCGTGGGTGAGCTGTGCATCGGAGTGGGAATCAAGATAGCTCTCAAGCGGCTCCCATTCCCCGTCGTCGTCCCGGATTTTCTTGCACTCCGCACAAATCGGAAGCATGCCCCGGAGCACCTTGAGCTCTTTTTCTTGGAGCTCTTTCTCAAGCTTCAGGCGCGTGATCTTCCCCAGCACTCCGACCGTGGTGATGCCGGCGACCGCCAAGAAATAGAAGGCCAGCGCCCAAGGACTCCGCCACGGCGCCGGCAGGACCCGGATGCGGAGCG
>JBCDKB010000487.1:0-6501 GCA_038747035.1 Acidobacteriota bacterium
CGCACGCTCCAAGCTAGGAACGGTTAGCCCGCCGGGCTTCCAGCCGAACTGAGGCTCCGCACTTCGCCAGAGGCTCGCTTGCGCTCGCGGGCGGGGACAAGCCCGGGACAAGCCCCGCCCCTACGAAGATCTTGCTCTGATTGGGGCTGCCAAGCGGCCGGCACTCAGGAATTTCGGAGAGTCTCGGCTTCGCCTCGACCGGGCGGGGACAAGCCCCGCCCCTACGCAGATCTGGCGATGGATGGGGCTCCGAAAGTCGAAGACTGGGGCTAGATCAACCACCATTCCATCGCGAGGCGTCCGAGGCCACCCGCTACAGTGGCGAGTACGGCGGGCCATAGCGACAGGGATCGTTCTCGGATCGCTCCGAGCGTTAGGCCGACCACGAAAGCGGCGGCGAAGAGCACGGCCCACCCCCAGGGCGCCACCTCAGGCGGCAAGACGACCGGCGGCGGCGCGATCCAGAACTGGGCCGCCACGGCGGTGCCCGCCGCGAAGAGGGTCGCCGCGACGACGTTGGGAAGGGACAGAAACCAGCGGCCGCCGATCCCCTGGACCCGGTGGTCGAGGATCAGCAGGCCGTGCACCAGGCCCCGGCAGATCAGCTCGAGGGCCAGGGCGCCGAGGACGACGGCCAAGGCGGCGAGTCCGCGCTCCTGCGGCGACGGCCCGACGCCGCTCGGGATCCACGACACGCCGAAGGTCGCTCCGAGCAGCACCACCGGCACCAGCGGCCACCAATCCCGTCCGGCGACGCGGCGCCAGCCGTAGAGCCAGATCCAGCCGCGCGAGAGCTGCCGGGTCAGCAGCCACGCCCCCAGGCCGGCGACCACGGCGGCGAGACCGAGGTCCGTCACCGGCCCCGGGGAGATCAAACCGCCGGGGGATTCGGGGGCGCCGAAGAAGTGCCAACCGACGACGCCGACGCCGGCGGCGAGCACCAAGACCAGCACCCACAGCACCGCCGTGGCGATGCGCTGGAGACGCTGCGCGGGTCGCACTCGCTTGTAGGTGAGCTTGAGGATTTTGCCAATCTCGCGGGGCGTCAAGCCCGTGCCGTCGGGACGCGGCGAGCCCCCGATATCGTCCGATCCGCCCCACCGCTTCTTCGGCGGATGGCCGTCGACGGCGGGGTCGAGAAGATTGAGCCGCTCGTACGCTTCCGCCAGGTCGATGCCGGAGAGCGCCGCGGCGCGACGGAGCGTGAACTGATGGGGATCCTTCTCCAGGGCGACGATGCCGAGACGATCGCCCCAGACGCTCTTGAGGCGCTTCTCGACCTCGTAGATTCCAGAACCGTCACGGCACACCACGGCGACCCGGCCCTGGCCGATCTCGACGTGGCCGTACTCCTCTTCAACCGAGGCGTAGTCGCTGAAGTCGCTGCCGCGGAACACCCGCCGATCGATTTCGAGCAGCATGTCGTGGGTGTAGGCCAGCAAGTCCCCTTGGTTCCACCGACCGGAGCGCTTGGCCTCGAGCTCGAGGCGGTGGATCTCGTCGAGCCGCGCCTTCTCGACCCCCAAGGTCTCCTGGGGCAGGCCGCAGAGTTCGGCGAGCTCGAAGCCATTCGCATCGATCGCGCCTTCGAGGCGAAGCATCGGGACGATCCGATCCCGCGTCTCACGGTCGAGGGAGCGAACCCGGCGGTAGTTGAGCAGAACCCACAGGGCAAAGACCGTATCGAGGTCGGGCTCGTTGGCGTAGACCGTCCATTCGCCCTTGTCGAGCTCGAGCCCTTTGTTGACCAGGACCAGCGCCTGCTCACAGGTTGCGAGGGTAAAGGCGCGCAGGCAACCGTCGTGGTGGTCGAGGTTGTAGAGGTGTGCGGCGTCGTCGACCAGCGGGCCGAAAGCGCCGGCGCCGTCGAGCAGAATTGAACGCTCGGGGAGCTTGCGAGCTTCGGCCTCACTGAAGGCGAAACGACGGTCGAGGCGGACCGCTAGGCCCGGCGCCTCGCGGCAGATCAGGACCTCTCGGCCGTCCCGCTCTCGAATATCGTAGCGATTTGGCAGCTCACCGGCGGGGGCTACCGCGTCGGTGCCGCTGGACTCAATCGGCAGAGGTCCAGTCCGACGCGGCAGGCCTTCGCTGGTGGCCGCCAAATCAGGCCCTCGGGACGGGCCTGGGGTGGGATCCGCAGAGCTCACGTTATTAAGCACCTCGTTGGGCCGCCGATTATAGCGACACCCCGGGGCCGTTGAGACGCCGAGAGCTCCACGAAAGCCCGGAGGGCGGTCCGGGCTCAGTCGACGTGGCGTGAAGTCCGCGCCGACTTGACGGTACCGTCGCGTCTAGCCGACGGCGACCCGCGCGGACGGCGGAACGATGTCGTCCTCTTCGGGGATCCAGTTCCTCCAACCATCGAACGATTCCGACGCGACGTAGAGCCTCTCGGGCCGGCAGACGAGGTCGGCGTGGAGGCGGGTCAGGGCCCCACCCAATCGATCGTGTTTAGTAGACAGCAGCCATCGTTGAAAATTAGCAATATTCATTTTCCGCTCCTTGGGAGGTGTTCATCCTTTTGAAGTCATGTCTAGAGCGTGTGTGGGCCGACCTTGAGCGGTCGGAGGGGGACGAGCAGCATCGCAACCCGCCAGGGGCTGCCCTCTGATCGAAAACATCCGGACCTCAGTCCGGCCAACAAATCGAAGGCCGCTGGGCGGTCTTCGAACCCTGCACCCTCCCCCGAGCGCTAGCTCAATCGAATCCACACACGTTCACCATGGCATGTCCTCATCGTCTAGGTCTGGCACCAATGGCAAGGCACAAATAAGACGAACGTTGGAAAAACCGGAGCGAACGGAATTTCTCGCCGAAAGCAGGGAAAAGCTAACAGACGGCGGCAATGCCGTCAATCAAAATAACTGAACTTATAATCTTTTGCTTATATTGATGTGTCTAACATTTCACGGACGCGGCGAGCTAGAACTCGAGGCGAAAAAGGCTTTTGAATCAGCAAATCACCGGCCTCTCCGAGAATTGACTCCTCGTTATAGCCGGACATGTAGAGAACCTTCAGGCTCGGAAGTGCTTCGATCATGCGTGACGCCAGCTCTGTCCCTTTCATCTGCGGCATGACGACATCCGTGAGCAGGAGATCGATGCGGCCCGCCTCGGCCCGTGCGACGTCGAGGGCGGAAGGGCCGCTGTCCGCCGCGAGCACCCGGTAGCCTTTGGTGCGCAGAATTTCGACCGCGACCGTGCGCACGCTCTCTTCGTCTTCGACCACCAGAATAGTCTCGTCACCGGTCCGCGACTCCGCCGGTCTCACCGGCTCTGCGGGCGCCGCCGCGGGGGCTTCCTGACTCGCCGGCAGGTAGACGCGAAAGGTGGTGCCGACGTCGATCTGCGACTCCACGTGCACGTGCCCTTGGCTCTGGTTGATGATGCCGTAGACCATCGATAGGCCGAGCCCGGTCCCTTTGCCGAGCTCTTTGGTCGTGAAGTAGGGCTCAAAGATCCTCGGAAGGAGCTCGGCGCTCACGCCGGTTCCGGTGTCCGAGACCTCAAGCACCGCCCACTCGCCCTGCGGAATGGCGGCCTGCTCGTCGTGCTCAAGGGCGATCGGCAAGACCCGACGGTAGGTCGATATGGTGAGGCTGCCGCCGGACGGCATGGCGTCGCGGGCGTTGACCGCAAGATTCATGACCACCTGCCCGAGCTGTCCCGGGTCGACCTTGACCGGCGGCAGGTCCGCGCCGTACTGGGTGACGACGAGAACGTCTTCTCCGGTCATGCGGCGGAGCATCTTCTCGACGTCCCCGACGACCACGTTCAGGTCGAGGACCTTCGCCTCCATGACCTGCTGGCGGCTGAAGGCCAGTAGCTGCTTGGTGAGCTGGGCAGCCCGGCTGCCGGCGTCACGAATATCCCCGAGGTATTTCGCGAGCTTGTCGTCCGCTTGGCCATAGCGCGCCATCACCAGCGATGAATATCCGAGGATCACGGACAGCAGGTTGTTGAAGTCGTGGGCGACGCCCGCCGACAGCCGGCCGATGGCTTCCATCTTCTGGGACTGTACGAGCTGCTGCTGCAAGCGTCGGTTCTCCGCCACTTCCAGACGCGCCATCTCCAGCAGCCGCACGTTCTCGGTCACCGGCGCGATCTGGTTCGCGAGGTTCTTAAGCAACTCGATATCGCTACGCGGGTAATAGTCGTCAGGATCCCGGCGCCCCAAGAGCCAGACGCCGATCAGGCGCTCCTGTGTACTCAGCCGAATGATCAGGTGCACCCAGCCAAAGGCGTCGGTCTCGGGCAGAGAGAGATTCTTGTCCGCCTCGCAGCGCCGACGGAGCTCCTCGATCTGCGACGCCGCCGGCGTCGAATCCACATCCTGCTCGTAGACCGCGTCCACGGCGTCGCCGTCCACGAGGTAGAGAGCGGAGCGCCGGATCAGCAGGGTCGGCAGGACTTCGGAAGTCAGGACCGACCGCAAGATGGAGCGGTTGAACGCCCCGGGAATGCGCTTCGCAAAGAGGCTAACCACCTCATCGGGCTGGTAGCGCACGCCGTAGACCCGACGGTCCACCTGACGCTGAAAAATCGACTTCAGCGGCGCCGCCACGCCGACGAAAAAGAGCGACAGGATCAAGTTGAAAGCCAGCTGGGCGTTCACGTCTTCGAAGATATTGGTGCCGACGGTAAAGCAGGAAACGAAGACCGTCGCGAAGAGCGTGTAGAACCCGTAGGACCCCAGCAGGCGATTCGCCCTGAGCTCGGACGTCCCGGGGCGGTGGCGGTAGAGAGCGTAGAGGTACGAACCCGGCCAAATCGGCACGATAAAGAGAAAGAGCGCTCCGGTCAGCGTGCTGAAGAACGTAATGTCGCCACTCGGCAGCAGCGAGTGCACGGCGGCGAGCAGCATGATCGGCGCCACGCCCATGACGAAGCCGAAGAAGATGATTCGGTGCGCGATGCGTCCGGCGAAGCTGTCGCGCAAGAAGAACCGGTAGACCATCAGCGTCACCGACGCCAAGACGCCGACCAATATCCACAGCTCGATGAAGTTCCGAGGAACGTAGACCACCAGCAGATCGAGGATGACGAAGATCAAACCGATGCCGTAAAGCGGCGGCAGCAGCGCTTTCTCCAAGCGCCGGAAAGGTCGCGAAGGGAGGATCAGGTGCAGGTGGATCAGGAGCGGCGTAAACCACCAAACGAAGAAGCGGAATGCGATCGAACCCAGCGCATTCTGCATGCCGGAGTTGAACCCACTAGCCCCCCATAGGGCCGTGTCGAAGAAGAGGATCACCAGGATCGCCCACTTCGAATCCCGCGGGTGCAGGAAGACCGCGGCGGCGGTGCCCGCGGCCCAGAAGACCATCGGGAAAAAGAGCGTGGCGAAGAGCGAGAGCGTCCACTCGGTCTCCGCGTTCTTGAGGAAGCTGGTGTAGACCTGACCGTCGCGCTCGAAGACAACGGCGACGCGGCCGTCCGGATCCGTCGGCACATCCCGGAAGGCGAAGACCCGACGGTCGCCGAGGAAGCTCTCTTTGTCGACGGATCCGATCCTGACCAGCTGGTCGCCGATTTCAGGGCAGATATCGGGCGAATCCGCACACTGGACCGGCGGACTCTCCACCACCCAACTATCCGGGGCGAAGGAGAACCCCGGGTCGGGCATCGTGGCGAAGGCATAGATCCAGAAGAGGCAAAGACCTAGCACCACGAAGCATAGGGGCAACAGGAGCGCGTCGCGGCGAAAGCTCCGTCGAGCCCCGAGGGCGGAGTTCGTCTTAGGCATTCCCCTCCTCGAAGAGCTCTGTGGGGGCCTCCACGCCAATCGAGGCCATGAGGTCGACGAGCGGCTTCAAGTACTCGTCAAAGACCGCCACCATCGCCTCCGTGTCGGGCAGGCCGAGGGACGCCACGTCGCTGCGCGCCGCTCGATAGGCTTGCACCATCTGGTAGGAGCAGTAGCTGAAGGCGCCGCACCGAACCAAGATCTCTTGGGCTTTCTGGAGGCACTCTGGATCCGACACTTCGGACTTCAAGCGAATCAGCTCCTCGCGCTCCGGATGGTCCGCCGTCGTGCCGTAGAGAATCGCCAGGTTCGTCGCTTGGCGGCCCCAGTCCGGCGCCGCCGGACGCTCGAGGGCGTCTTTCAAATCGTCGTTGAGCTGGATAAGCCGCCCGAGCGCCTTGCCGAGGGCCTCGACCTTGATGGCATCCTCCAGCCGGCCGGTCGCAGAAAGGGCGCCGAGAAAAAAAGCGTAAGAAAAGAGCGGCGGCGTCTTCAGGTCCACGACTCGCCAATAGGCCTCTTCGCCGGCCTCATCGCAGCTATCGAGCATCTGCCCGAAAGCCGTACCCAGGCAGCAGTCACCCAGGCGGCGGTGGGCGGCGGCCTCGGCTTCCGGCGCCAGCTCCATGTCTTCGAGAAGTCGGGTGGCGATGGACTGGAAACCCAACGCCGCATTGGCGGCGCCGCCGGCGCCGATGCGGTGTTGCAGCCCGTCGGGATCTTCGTCCAGCAGGTCGTCGACGAGGTGGATCGAG
>JBCDKB010000488.1:0-6491 GCA_038747035.1 Acidobacteriota bacterium
AAGCGAGGTTGAGCGTTTTGCACAGTGGCCGCGATCGCCTCGAGTAACCCCAGGGTATTCCCGCTGGAATCGGTTGCAACCCAGGGAGTCGTGCCAATCACAACCGCTTCTGGACACCAAGGAAGCTGGTAGGTTTGGGCTGCTTGAGCCGCTAAGGTATAAACCGCCAGCATCTGGGTTCCACCCGCGAGTAAAACCCCTGCATGACGGCTGGCCGCGATCGCCATACCAGCCACCACTGGCTGCATCGGATCACCAACCGCTGCAACAATAGCTAGGGGATCTCGATCATGGAGTGGTGGCAAGGTGCGAAGTCCCTGCTGAGCGAGCTGATATTTTTGTTGGTGGTTACAGATGCGGTGACTACTATTGACTTTGTCACCTGCTGCCACCCCCAGCCCTAGCAATACGGCTAGCGCTGTAGTCGTCCCCCCAACGACACATTCCCCGATCCCCAGCACTGTGTCAGGCCGCTGTCGGCCCAGGTGCTCACCCCACTCAAGTCCTTGCTGAAATAAATGCTTTACCACAGCTTGCGGTAGTGCGTGCCCAGTACTGAGACAGCGAGCCGTTTGCCCCACTAAATCAACCAGGGTCACTGATGCAGCTTTGAGGTGCTCCGGATTCAACCCGGCATTAAACAGGGTCAACGGCCAACCGCAGTACTCGACCAGCGCTCGGGTAATCACCGCCGGTGATCTCGAACAGCGCGTCAGCGGCGCCACCGAACGCTGGCTGGGTGAGTTGCTTCACCACTTCGCGGAGGGCGACGTGCCGGAACGGGCGGCCCACTACGGTCAGCTACAGGCCCGGAGGGCGCTTGAGAACCACTGCTGGGACGATGCGATCGAAGCGGCGGAGCTGGCGCTCGAATTTATCGATGACGTCGCGGAGGTCGAAGGGGCGCTCCGCCTGATGCTGGCCGAAGGACTGGCGGGGCGTGGTCGCCCGGACGGAGCCCTACGGGAGGCGTCGAAGGCGGTCGAGGCCTTCCAGGCGCAAGGCCAAAAAGTCGCCGCCGCCCGCGCCGCGACGACGCTGGTGGAGGTGGCGTGGAAGTACCGTCGGATGGAGGCCGTGTCGCGCTGGCTCGAGACAGGCCTGGCGCTGGCGCGAAGCGCCTCCGACGCGGAGACGACGGCGACGCTACTGCACCTCGCGGCGACGAGCGCGAACCTCCGCGGGGAGTCGGCGCTCGCCCGGCGGCACCTTGAAGAAGCCCGCGGTTTGGGGGAAGCCACCGCCGCGGCGGAGGAGAGCCCGCTGGGCGACGCCGGGACCGTGGGCATCGGCCTGATCGGACGCTTGGGGTCCTTTGATCCGGCGGTCGCCGTGTCGCTGCAGGAAACCGAGGTGCTGGCGAATATCTTCGAACCCCTCTTCGAGATCGGCCCGGGCAGCCGAGTGCTGCCGCGCCTCGCGCGGACGCTCACCTCGGACGAGACGCTCCGCTTCCTCACGGTGCAGCTGCACTCCGACCGGCGATTCTCCGACGGCAGTCCGCTCGACGCGCCCGCGGTCAAGAAATCCCTCGAAGAAGCGGCCCGCCTGGGGGTCCGCCGATTGAGGCCCCTTGTCCACACGCTGGCGGGCGGTATCGACTTCCTCGCCGGCGACGCCGATGGCATTGCCGGCATCCAGGTGGCGGCTCCGCTCGAGGTGGTCTTCGAGCTGGTGGAGCCCGCGCCGCTCGTACCGGCGATGCTTTCCGCACTCAATACGGCCATCGCCCGCCGGGACCGGGGACAGGTCTTGGGGACGGGGTTCTACCGACTGGCCCGGCAAACGCCGACTGCCTGGTCCTTGGAGCGGAATGCCCACCATCCGAACGGGGCGTCCGAAGACGGTCTCCAGGGGCCAACCCGCCTCGACTTCTTGGCGAAGGCGAACTCCAAGGACCTCGCAGCCTCCTTGCTCGCCGGTGAGATTGACCTCGCGAGGGACCTGGCGGTCCCTGAGATCGACGATTTCCTCGCGCGCCCGTCCTACCACCGGTCGATCCATGAACGGGCGTCTCCGAATACGGCTTTCTTGATGCTCAATCGGCACGGGCCGGCGGCGAAATATCCAGGCCTACGCCGGGTGCTCGTGGGCGTCCTGGAAGCGAGGGAGATGGTCTGGAGAAGCTTGGGACGCTTCGCCTTGCCGGCCAGCTCCTGGGTGCCACCGGGGATCCTCGGACACGATACCGAAGCCCCGGGGCCGCGGCGCCTCGATCGATTCGAGGCCCTCGGCGTGCTCCAAGACCTCGACGACCCACCGACCCGCATCAAGGTCCTAGCCCATCCGATCTTCCGCGAGCGTTTCCACTCGGTGCTCGAGACCATCGTCGGCGAATGGGCGATGCTCGGCCTGCGCGCAGAAATCGAGGAGCTGCCGCTCGCCGACCACGGCCACCTGCGCACCGCGGCGGCCGACGCCGACGTCATTTTCTCCCGCTGGTACCCCGACTATCCCGATCCGGACGCCTATCTTTATGGCGCATTCTCCCGGCAGGACGGCCTCTATGGCTCTATCGCGGGCTCCGAGGAGGTCGACGCACTGATCCAAGAAGCCCGCCGCAGCGCCAGCGACGGCGGCCGGGAGCGGCTCTATCGCAGAATCCAGCGCCTCCTCGTCCACGAGGACATGATCGTGCCGCTTTTCCACGAGGTGGAATTTCGGGTCACGGCCCCGTCGCTCGGCGGGCTGCGCCTGCTGCGGCGTCCGCCGTTCGTCGACTACCGGAACCTCGGCCGGCGTCAGGAGCTACGGATGCCGGAGAAGCCCCGCCGCCACGGCCGGATCAGGATTCCACTGGTGGGCACGATCGATCACCTGGACCCGGCCGTCCAGGCCAACGTCGTCGCCCTCGAGGTCATGGCGAACGTCTTCGAAACCTTGACCCGAATCGATCAACGGGGTGCGGTCTTGCCCCACCTCGCGGAGTCGATCGAGAGCCTCGAAGGCGGACGGGTCCACCGGGTGGTGCTGCGTCGAGTCTATTTTCACGACGGCCGAAGGCTCAGGGCCCAGGACGTGCGGTACACCTTCCAGCGCGTGTTGAGGCACGGCACGCCGCTGCTGGAGAAGCGACTCGGTTTGATTTCAGGAGCTGCGGCCTACCAATCCGGGGCGAGCGACGACCTCACCGGCATGGTGGTCCGCTCCGAATCGAGCTTCGACCTGCACCTGGATCGCCCCGTGGAGTTCTTCCCGCTTTTCTTGACCGACCCGGCGCTCGGCGTCGTGCCCGAAGGATGCGTGCATTTCAAGGGCACCTGGAGAGACGGCTGCATCGGCACCGGTCCATTCCAGGTCGTCAGCTTTGAGCCGGGGAAGAGACTCCAGCTGAAGGCGCACCGCGACTATTGGCGCCCCGGTCGACCGAAGTGCGAGGCCTTGAGCTTTGAAACGGTGACGCCCGGGACCGACCTCGTCGAGGAGCTTCGGCAAGGTCGCGGGCACCTGACCATGGATTTGCGGGTCCATGAGCTGGACGCCTTGGCGGCCGACCGACGGTTCGCCGGGGGCGTGCGCGAGCACCCCGCCTTCAGCACCTTCTTTCTACTCTTCAACCGACTCCAGGGACCGCTCACCCAGCCGAAGCTCCGGCGGCAGCTGGTGCGGTGGGTTCAGGTCGCGCTCCCCAAAGCCGCGGAGAGCCTCGGCCGCCTCGGCGTCGTGGCGAGCAGCTTGATCCCGCCGGGGCTGCTGCCGCCCTTGGCCCACAGGCCGTCCTGGAGCGGCGGCGTACCGGAGCCCTTCGACGACCTGGAGCTCGAGATCGTCATCCATCCGCTCTTGACCGAGCAGTATCGGGATTTCTGGCTCGCTTTCTCCACGGAGCTCCAAGCGAGCGGCCTTCGCCTCAAGATCCAAGACGGTGACCTCGAGCACGTCGCCGACCTGGTCGACCGCCGGTCGGTGGACGTGGTGGTCGGGCGGTGGGTCGGAGACGCCCCCGACCCTTCATCCTTCGCCGGCATCGTGCACAGCGACGACGGCATCTTCGGCCGCCTCGTGTGCCACGAGCGGCTGGACCGCCTGATCGAGCGCGGACTCGACGCCGAAGCCCAACGCCATACGATCTACGCCGAGCTCGAGCGCGTGCTGGCCGACGAAGCGCTGCTATGGCCGCTTTTCCACCAGCAGCTTTGCTGCGTCGCCCACCCGAGCCTCCGCGGAGTCCGCCTCGGCTACGGCTGGCCGACCGTGCGCTACGACGAGCTTTCCGTCGGCGAGTGAGCCTCCGTCGCCGCGGTGCGTACGGCTTCGGCGGCTTTCTCTTCAGCGCTCACCAGCTCCAGCACATGCTCCAACGTGTCCGCGTCGCGGGCCGCGAGGTCGCGGCGCCAGCGGGCGATGCGCGGGAAGCGGACGGCGATCCCCGACTTGTGTCGACTCGAACGTCGAATCCCCTCGAAGGCGAGCTCGAAGACCTGTTCGGGTTCCACCGAGCGCACCGGCCCGAAGCGCTCACGCGTGTGGCGTCGCAGCCACCGGTCGAGCTCCCGGATTTCACCGTCGTCGAGTCCGGAATAGGCCTTGGCGATCGGGACCAGTGCCCCGTCGCGCCAGACCGCGAAGGTGTAGTCGGTGAGCAAGGTCGCTCTCTTACCGTGTCCCGCCTGGGCGTAGATCAGCACGGCGTCGACGGTTAGAGGGTCGATCTTCCACTTCCACCAGCTGCCTTTCTTGCGCCCCGTGCCGTAGGCGGAATCGAGGCGTTTGAGGATGAAGCCCTCCACGCCGCGTTCGCGGGAGGACTGGCGCAGGGCGTCCAGCGCGGGCCAATCCGTCGCCTCGACGACCTTGGAGAGCGGGAAGTGCGGCCCGGCGACGGCTTCGAGGGCGGCGCGTCGCTCCCGGAGGGGCACCGAACGCCGGTCCACGCCGTCGCGCTCCAGCAAGTCGTAGGCGACGAAACTCACCGGAGCCTTCTTCAAGATGGTGCGGCCGGGCTTCTTGCGTCCGATGCGCGTCTGGAGCACGGAAAAGGGCAGTGGGTGGCCGTTCTCCCACGCCAGGATCTCGCCGTCGAGGACGGTGCCGTCGGGGAGGTGCTCGGCGAGCGCTTGAATTTCTGGGAATCGCTCGGTGACCAACTCTTCACCGCGGCTCCAGAGGAAAGTCTCTCCGCCTCGGCGAATCAGCTGCCCCCGGATGCCGTCCCATTTCCACTCGACCTGGAACTCGCCGAGGGTCCCGAGCTCTTCCGGACGGCGACGGTCCGTGGGCGTGTCGAGCGGCGACGCCAAGAAGAATGGGTAGGGCCGGGAGCGATCATCGTCGGCGGCGTCGGGGTCGAGCAGGGCGTTGAAGAAGTCTGCGCTCGGTTCCCAGCTACCCATCAGACGATGTTGGATCGCGGTCGGCTCCAGGCCGGCGACCTTGCCCAGGGCCCGCGCCGTCAGGGTCTGCGACACGCCGACGCGGAGGGCGCCGGTGAGGAGCTTTGACAGCACGAAAACCTGCTGCCGGGGAAGGCGGCTCCACCAGTCCAGCAGCTGCCGGCGAGAGTGTTCTTCCGGCAAGCCCTGGAGGGGAAGAATGTGATCTTCGATCCAGTGGCTCAAGGCGCGATGCCCGAGGCTCGGATCGTGCTGCCCAGGTTCGGCACTCGCCAAAAGCGAGAGCGTCTCGGCGAGGTCGCCGACCGTGGCGTAGCAATCCTCAAAGAGCCAGTCGGGGAGTCCCGTGGCCTCGAGAGCCAACGGACGCAGCAGGCCCGGCGCCAGGAGGCGCTTTAGACGCCGACCCGTGAGGAAGTAGAGGGCCCACGCCGCGTCGGCGGGTTCCGCGGCGCGGAAATAGGTTTCCATCGCCGCGACCTTCGCGAGGGTCGATGTCGTGCCGTCGAGGGCGGCGTAGAGCTCCACGAATCGCTGCATCATGGGGCTCCGTCGTCTCGCGAATCCGCGCCCAGATCCTCAACGGCGCTGTCCTCGCCGTCACCGCCGTAGAGCGTCTCCAGGGGCTCGGCGTCTAGCCCGCGCTCACGCAGGTAGCGCGCCAGGACGTCCGAGTAGCCGTGGGTCGTTAAGACCCTCCGGGCCCCCGTTTCCTCGACGGTGCGGATCAGCGCGGGCCAGTCCGCGTGGTCTGAAAGGATGAAGCCGCGGTCGACGCTGCGCTGGCGGCGCCTGCCGCGCAGCGTCATCCAGCCCGACACAAAGGCCGTCGACGGACGTCCGAAACGACGCATCCAGGTCGAACCGCGGGCCGACGGCGGCGCGACGATCAGCTCCCCCGCGTAGCGGGTGCCCTTCGGCGCCTCGGCCACGGCGCGGGTCGGGGGCAACTCAAGCCCCCCGTCGCGGTAGAGCTCGGTGAGGGTGATCATGGCGCCGTGGAGCCAGACCGGGTCGGCGCCGCGCCGAGCGAGGCCGTTGAGCACGCGCTGGGCTTTCCCGAAAGCATAGGAAAAGAGCACGGACGCCTTGCCCGCGCGTCGATTGCTTTGCCACCATGCGTAGATGGCATCGATCTCGCGCTCGGGGTCGGGCCAG